>CAZQPF010000121.1:0-8158 GCA_964595165.1 uncultured Desulfohalobiaceae bacterium | reverse complement strand
TGCGCCGCCCATTGCCCGCACGGAGTGATCCAGGTCAGCCCCGACAGCAAAAAGGCGGTCAAGTGCGACCTGTGCCAGGGAGATCCCTTGTGCGTGCAGGCCTGCCCCACCGGGGCCCTGGAAAGCATCCACAGAGGAGGTAGTCATGGCTAACGGATATATGGGACAGCTGCTCCAGGTTGATCTCTCCAAGGGGGAACACAGGACCATACCGGTGCCTGGATGGCTGCAGGAGGAGTACGTCGGGGGCAAGGGCTTCGGCATCCGGTTGCTTTACGACCTGTTGCCTGCCGGCTCTGATCCGCTCTCCGAGGACAACCTCTTCATGGTACTGAGCGGACCGCTCACCGGCACCCGGGCGCCCTCGATGCGGGGATGCATCGTGACCAAATCCCCTCTGACCGGAACCTTTCTCGACTCCTACTTCGGAGGCTACTTTTCCCCGGAGCTCAAGTACGCCGGCTATGACGGGCTCATCATCACCGGCAAGGCAACGGAGCCGGTCTACCTCTGGATCGACGACGAGCGGGTCGAGCTTCGGCCGGCCACCTCCTTATGGGGCTTGGACGCCCTGGAGACCAATGCCGGGGTGAAATCCGACCTGCAGGACGAAACGGTAAAGGTCCTGAGCATCGGCCAGGCCGGGGAGAACCTGGTTCGCTTCGCCCTCGTGAGCTGCGAGTACAACCGCCAGGCCGGCCGGGGCGGAAGCGGGGCCGTCATGGGCTCCAAGAACCTCAAGGCCATTGCGGTTCGCGGAACGCAAACAGTCCGAGTCCACGATCCAGAGGGCTTTGCCAGGGCCATTGAAGCGGCCCATATTGATCTTGGCCAATCCGAGGACATTCAGGCCCTCATCGACACCGGCACCTCGAACGCAGTTGGCTTCGCCAACGAGACCGGGCTTTTGCCCACCAGGAACTTCGCCGACGGGACCTACCAGGATGCGGACAATATCGGCGACGCCGGACAGTCCAAGCATCTGTGGATCAACAGCGCCGCCTGCCTGGGCTGTCCCATCCGCTGCAGCAAGATGGGCCTGGTCAGGACCGGCAAGTACAGAGGGACCATAACGGACATCGTGGAGTACGAGTCAGCCGCGCTTATGGGCGCCAACCTCCTCATATCGGATGTTCGGTCCCTGGCCCACCTGGTAAAGCTCTGCGACCGGCTGGGCCTGGACAGCATGTCCACCGGCGTCGTGGTGGGATTCGCTCTGGAAGCGGCGGAAAAAGGCCTTATTTCCAATCCGCCGGGCATTGAGCTCGCCTTTGGCAATGTCGAGGCCGTGGAGTACCTCATCCGGGCCATCGCCCACCGGGACGGCGAGCTGGGCCGCCTGCTCTCCCAGGGCGTGAAAAGGGCTTCCGAGGAGCTCAACCGCTCCAGCGCCGATTTTGCACAGCATGTCAAAGGCCTGGAATCCCCGGCCTGGGGACCGAGAGGCGCACCCGGCACCGGGCTGGCCTTTATGACCGCCGACCGCGGGGGCTGCCACCAGCGCGGTCTCCCGGCAGTGCTCGAGGTCACCGAAGGGGAATGGGAAGGCAGGAAGGTCAAGGCCTTGGAGCTGGAAGGCAAGGCGGAGATGCTCATCCAGATGCAAAACAACCTCGCCGGAACGGACGCCCTGGTCAAATGCGACTTCGGAGGCTTCGGCATCCAGCCGGAGACCTACGCCCGCATGCTCTCCGCAGTCACCGGGCGCTCCTACCAAGCCGAGTCCCTGGATCGGCTCGGGGAAAAGATCTGGAATCTGACCCGGCTGTTCAATCTCCGCGAAGGCATTGACCCGTCCCAGGACCGGCTGCCCAAGCGCTTTGTTGAGGAACCTCTGCCCAGCGGGCCCTATAAAGGCCACCGCATCTCGGAAGAGGACATGGCCTACCTGCGGCAGGACTACTACCGCCTGCGCGGCTGGGACGATCAGGGGCGCCCGGCCCAGGAAACGCTGGACAGGCTGGAGATAACTACTAAGCCCCATTTCAGCCTTCAAACAAAGTAGAGGCATCCTATCTTGCTATCAGCTGTGAGCCGTGAGCTTTTTTCCCTCTTGCTATGAGCCATGAGCTGTGAGCTATCAGCTCAACTCGCTCTGCGCTTTGCTCTTTACGTTTTCAAGTCTGCGCTTTTCGCTATGCGCCATGCGCTCTGCGCGTCAACTGTGAACTCAATTAAACGGAGGTTACCTATGGACAACTATTACAAGCTGCGCGAATTTCAATGCACCACCAAGGCCAAGCACGGCGTGGGAGCCTTGAGCTCCCTGGCCGACTCCCTCAAGGAGCTCGGGGTGAGCAAGCCCCTCATCGTCACCGACCCTGGAGTGGTCAACGCCGGCCTTCTGGACCAGGTCACCGCTAAGCTGAAAGAAGCGGGAATCCCCTACGGCGTGTTCGACGGGGTGGTGCCCAATCCCTATGTGGAAACCGTGGGCGAAGGCACCAAGGCCTACAAGGACAACGGCTGCGACGGCCTCATCGGACTGGGAGGCGGCAGCTCCATGGACACTGCCAAGGGGGTCGGGGTCGAGGTGACCCATGAAGGCGACGTGCTCTACTGGGAAGCGGCCAAGCGCGACCTGGAGAACCGCATCGCGCCCTTGATCACCATTCCCACCACTGCCGGGACGGGGAGCGAGATCACCGTCTGGGCGGTGATCACCGACGGCAAGCGCAAGTACAAGTTCAACGTGGGCGGACCACTCATGTCCCCGCACATCGCCATTGTCGATCCTGTGCTCCACATGTCCATGCCGCCGCTCGTCACGGCTGGTACCGGCATGGATGCTCTGTGCCACGCCATCGAGTGCTACACCTGCCACTTCGCCCAGCCGCACACCGACGCCGCAGCCCTGCTGGCCATCGAGTACTGCGCCAAGTACCTCCGCCGGGCCGTGGGCAACGGCGAGGACATGGAGGCCCGCTACTACATGGCCATGGCCGCGCACTTGGCCGGCATCTCCTACGGCACGGAGAGCGCCGGTGCTGTGCACGCCCTGACCCAGACCCTGGGCGGCATCCATCCGGAGATCCACCACGGACCAGCCGTGGGCGCGACCCTGGGCGCCTTTATGGAGTACAACTGGATCGGCCGGCCGAGCAAGTTCAGAAGAGTGGCCGAGGCCATGGGGGTTGAGGTCGGCGGGCTGAGCGACCGCGAGGCCTGTCTCCTCGGGGCCGAGGCCGTCTACGAGCTGGCCGAGGACATCGACATGCCCTCCTTGAGCGATCTCGGCGTGAGCGAGGAGGAGATCAGCAAGCTGGCCCAGGAGGCCTACAACGATCCCCAGACCGAGGGGAACCCTCGGAACATCGATGTGCAGGGCTACGAGTGGATGTACAAGCGCTGCCTGGGCTGTCTGTAAGGATGCGCCTGCAAAAATCCTTTTTGCAGGTAGATATATAGAGATTTTCCGAGAAGATCTTTAGACTGCTGTACAAGATAGGCAAGAGCGTCGCCGGTTTCCCGGCGACGCTCTTTTAGTTTGGAGTGTCACCGCCTTCGTTCCCGTCTCCGCCGAAGTAGACCGGATTGAACTGCTCTGAAACGGATCGCAGGTAGTAGGTCCCAGGCTTATCTTCAACCGGCCGCATAGAGGCGTAGGCCGGGGTGTAGATGAAGCCGAGCACATCCGCTTTCCCCCGCGGCTCTTCATTGGGGAGGAGGAGCGCGCTCAAGCGGGGCTTTGTCTCCTTCATGTGCTTTATCAGGTCATACAGCGAGCCCTTGCTTTCTACCGCCTTCCAGTCCGGAGCGAGCTCCAATCGGGAACGCTTTTCAGACTTAATGAACAGGATAGCCGAAGGGTTGTACCTCTTGGCAGCGTAGAAGATGTCATAGTTTTGGGAGCTCTTTTTCAGCTGCTCGATGTCCATGTCCACCCCTACGCTTGAGGGCGGTACCTGGCTGCTGGGACCAAGCCCCATGAACGTCTGACAGCCCATGAGCCCCGCAATGAAGAGCACCAAGATGGTCCCCAGGGCAAACGATGCTTTCCTTGCTGCCATATCTGCCTCCTGGATAAGTTTTTCCGATTCTTTCTAGCCATCTCAACTCATATAATACCTTATCTCGCGTGTGAAAAGGTCAAACCCTCATTATCCATAATAGATAAATATCTGACTGACATAATTGATAATTTTCAACTAAACAACTATTTTCGCCTTATGGAAAAATTTATACCTGGCTTTCTCGGTATAAATTTTTTTACGGTAAAAAAATTTATACTTTTTTGCCCTTACCCCCTTGATTTTTGTATGACCCTTGGCTATAAAGGCAATGCGAACCGGGATTTGCTCAAACCGGTTTCTACGGTGTCAGAGGTTGAGCTAGGTACAACTTTTTTAACAAGACAAAAGGAGGAAGAGGAGTATGAAAAAGCTAACCATTCTGCTCGTTGCTGCAGCTATGGTGCTCGGCACGGCCGTATGCTCCCTGGCGGTGGAAGTGGACAATTACGGCTACTTCCGGGCCTACACCCAGTGGGTGGACAACCATCAGTTCCAGGATGACGCCTCGGGCGGCGTTGCGAACATCGGAGACGATGGTCGAGACTTCGTGGCCTCCTCCCGGTTGCGGGCCTACTGGGACTTCGTAGCCAGCGAGAACCTCAAGGCCACCTTGGGCCTGGAGTTCGACACCAGCTGGGGTTTCCCCAATCAGGGCACCGAAAGGGACCGCGAAGGCGATCCTGGCATGGACACTGCTACCAACACCGAGCTCAAGCGCTCCATGCTCGAGTTCACCTGGCCTGGAACGGATATGACCATCACTGCTGGCGCCCAGGGCTTCTCCATGCCCAGCGGCGCTTACGGCAGCCCGGTGGCAGCCACTGACATCACCGGCGCTATTGTCAGCTCCCCCTTGAGCGACATGGCCAGTCTGACCGTGGGCTGGCTCCGCCCCATGGCCGGCGGAATAGGCTCGGACGGGAACATGGATGCTGATGCCGCTTTTCTGTCCCTGCCGGTTAACATGGACGGCTTCAGCTTCAATCCCTACTTCATGTACGCCTGGATCGGCCAGGACACTAACGCCAACTGGGCCCAAGCCCGCATGAACAGCTTGGCTGCTACAAACTTTACCGACAGCGCCAACGCCTGGTGGCTCGGTTCAACCTTGAACGTAACCATGATGGATCCCTTGCTGTTCACCGGTCACTTCGTTTACGGCTCTGTTTCCGCTGATCAGGACGTTAACGATCGCGAAGGCTGGTGGTTGGATCTCGCCCTGGACTACAAGATGGACATGATGACCCCCACGGTCTACTTCCTGTACACCAGCGGCGATGACGACGACCTGAGCGACGGCAGCGAGACCTTCCCCACCCTGGCCCAGGACGGCTACTGCGCCACTCCCTCCTCCGTGGCTTTTGGCTTCCGCTGCACCTACGGCTTCAGCGATCCCAACTACTCCCTGGCTCAGCTGCAGCCCAACGGCATCTGGGAAATCGGCGTCGGTCTCAAGGACATCAAGCTCATGGATCGTCTGACCCATTCCTTCGGCATCAGCTATGGCCAGGGCACGCATGATGAAGAGCTCGGCCAAATTCTCACCAACCAGGGTATTCGTAACGCGCCTTACTGGGTTGACTTTAACGAGATTCGGCTCACCGACGAGGACAGCTTCATCCAAGCCCGCTTGGACAACACCTACCAGATCTATGAGAACCTGGCCATTGTCTCCGAGATCGGCTATGCCTCCCTGGACATGGACGACAGCACTTGGCAGGGACAAGCCGCTGCTGGCAATGACTACCTCGATGACGACGCCTGGCTGTTCAACTTCGGCTTCAACTACAGCTTCTAAAAGCCGTCATTCTCGCCTCTGACACCGTTAAGCCGGGGTTTCCAAGCCCCGGCTTTTTTTGTCCTTATACACTTTTGAAGCTTGAAAGTTTGAAGATCCCAGATCACGGTTCATGTTACACTCGCATAGCGCAAAGCGCGTGGCGAAGAGCGCAGACTTGAAAACGTAAAGCGCAGAGCGCATGGCAAAGAAAGCTGATAGCTCAAAGCTCATAGCAAATGAAGAGCAAAAATTCTGAACCAAGACAACACATAGCGAAGAGGGGCTAGAGAAGAAGGGATGTTCAAAGTTAAAATAATAAGTCAGCGCAGCTGACTGCGCTGACTTATTGGCCAATTCATTGAAGAAAAAAATTGCTTTCAACAACTTGGTTTAATGTTGCTGCAGCCGGGTTGACCCGGCACTCAGCGATGATGCAATACTCCCTGTGACCATGGAAGCATCTAATGGGTTTAGCGCATAATCTTCAGCTATTCCGTTCCCGAATCTGAGTGCCAGGTTGATCAGTGAAGAAACTCCCTCTGGGCTGAGGGGTTGGGATCTGGAATTTGATACCAGATATGCCGGAGGCAAAACTGACATAAAAAGCCCCGGCCAAGAAAAGCTATTGACCGGGGCAAGGCAGGCTCAGATTTACGATTCGCTCTTACCGGCCGCCCTCCAAGCGGTGCGAGGCGCCGTGCCGCTCTCTTGCTCCATTTTCCGGCTCCCACCCCAGCTCTCTGGCCATGGACTTGATCTGAATGAGATCGCGGCGCATCTTGGCCCAGCCATACCAGAAGGTGTAGTCCGGGTTCATGTGGAAAGCGCCCTGAAAGGTTCGCATGCGGTGCTTCATGAACATGAGGAACAGCTGCTGCTCGATGGAGGTGGGAGCATCGTGCAGCCGCAGGATATCCAGCGCGGGGTGCTCCTGCTCTTTGCCTAGGCGGCCTTTTTTGTAGAGCTCTTGCACGATGCGGATAGCCTCGGCCATGAACAGATCCGCCCTGCGAAGCATTGCATCGCCCTTTTCCAGCTCCCGGGAAGCGAAGTTCTCGGAGTGGCAGTCGCTGCAGACCTCGAGCATGCGCCTGCGCTCCCGCTCCCAGACTTTCTGCTTTACCCGAAACACGTCCAGATTCATCAAGTCGTAGAAGCGCTTGGTCTCCTGACCCCTTCTATCCAAGACGCCGATGGCCTTGAGGATCGTCTTTCTAGCCTCAGCCCACTGCTGGTCCTCAGGCATGGGAAGCCGCACTCCGAAAAAGCCCCAGGCCGTGGACACCGCATGGTTGCCTTCCGGCATGTGGCAGCGCTGGCAGGTAGGCGCTGCATAGCCTTCCGGCAGGACCCCCATCTGCTTTAGGGAGCTCTTCACCCCATGCTTGGAAGAGTCGAACATCTCCCATTGCGGGTGGTCGAAGCCCATGTGACAGGTGCGGCAGGCCTGCGGCTGACTGGCTTCCCTGGCGGAAAACGTATGCCGCGTATGACAGGAATCGCAGGCCACGACCCCGAAATCCTGTCCCTGCTCCTTGAGCCTCTTGATCTGCTCGTCGCTCTTGAGGCCGATCTTGTGGCAGCCGCCGCAACCCTTCTGACCTTCTATCAGGCTCATGGGCTGCCAATGCAAGGTAGGCATGGCCTGCATCACATCCCAGGCCTTGGCGTGCTTGCCGGACTCGAACTGGTCTCCCTGGGCCCGATGGCACATGCGGCAACGCGAAGCCTTGACCGGTTCGGCCTTAGCAATATCGTTGGCGGAAGAATGGGCCGTGCCGTGACAAACCGAGCAGGAAACCTCGTTCTCGCTGTGCTTGCTTTGCCGCCAGTCGGATACCACGGAGGGGGTTTCCGAGGCGTGGCATTCCACGCATTGCTGCATCACCGCATATTTCTTCTCCATGGGATACCCGGCATCCTTCCATTCCCTGTATCCCCCCTGCAGGGCATAAACCTTCTCAAACCCTTTATCCATGAGCTTCCGTGCCGTCCAGGCACTGGTGCTTTCGTCCGGTCAGGCTCAGTAAAGAACCATCCGCTTGCTCTTGGAGTACTTGCTGGCCCACTGCTCCAGCTTTTTCGGCTCTTCATACACAGCCCCCTTGATCTTGTACGGGCTGGTCTCCCATTGATCCTTGAGCCGAACGTCTATGACGACCAAGTCATGAGAATCCATCCAGGATTTCAGCTTTTCCTTGGAGACCCTGGGTGCCGCTTCGGAGCTTTGCTCTGCCCCTGCATAACCCATCAGCAACCCCAGGAATCCGATCACCAACAAGCAAATGGCCAGTCTGTTTCGCATAGTCCCTCCTTGAACCATCTTGACTTCTTACCAATCGGCACTACCTGGTATGAAACTCCA
>CAZQPF010000120.1:0-8322 GCA_964595165.1 uncultured Desulfohalobiaceae bacterium | reverse complement strand
GCTAACCCCAAAGCCGCGGCCATCTAGGGGCTCCCCGGCCGCAGCTCCCAGGCCAGCCAACCCATCGCCGGCAGGCCGATGAGCAGGTTTCCCAGCCATCCCGCCAGCCAGGGGGCAAGCCTGCCCTGCTCCCCGAGCAGGCCGC
Organism: uncultured Desulfohalobiaceae bacterium; assembly: GCA_964595165.1. Taxonomy (GTDB): domain Bacteria; phylum Desulfobacterota; class Desulfovibrionia; order Desulfovibrionales; family Desulfothermaceae; genus CAZQPF01. The sequence goes on along the minus strand of CAZQPF010000120.1, from coordinate 8,177 downwards.
CCAGGACGTAGATGCCGTAAAACAAAAAGGCCAGCCCCAGTCCGAAGCAGATATTGAAGAAAAGATTGCTCCATTTTCTGGTGACCACCAGGGCGATACAGGTGACCACCACCATGGACAGGGCATAGGCCATCTTCTGATGCCAAGCCGTAACCAGGCCTTCCACATTGGCTCCGGTCTTCCGCAGCCTGTCCACCGCTCGGCCCAGCTCCCAAAGGGACATCTCCTCCGGGCTCAGCCGCTCTTTTAATGCAAAAAATGTGCTGAGGTCCCGGCTGATGGACAAATGCACCTCGGATCGGCTCTCGCGGAGAAATCGGCTCGGGCTCAGGATCCGAGCCTGCTGCAGAGTCCAATTTTCGTCCTCAACTCGCAATTTACGGCTCAGGAGAATGCGCTCTACCCGCTGGAACCCGGAGTCGAGCTCATAGATTCGAACTCCGGAGCCGGTCCCATCCCTGGGCTGCAGAGTATCGATATGAATCATGCGCCTGCCTGCCCGAAGCCAGACATCCTTGACCACCGGCTGGTGCTCCTGGACGTTCACCCCCCGGCTTTCCCAGATGATCGAGGACCTGCGTTCCGCAACGACCCCCAGGCCCTGGGAGAATCCGAACTCCAGCGCCGACCAGAGCAAGGCATAGGCCAGAAAGAAGAGGACCACCCGGCCAAAGTGGACCCCGCCGGTCTCCAGGGCGGTAAGCTCCCGGCTGCGGCGCATGAGACCCAGCTGAACGACCACGCTGAGCAGGAAGACCAGGGGCAGGATCTGGGCTAGGATCAGCGGAAGCTTGAGCAGGAAGTACTTGCCGACCATCATCAACGGGGCGTTGTGATCCAGAAAGTTGTCCAGACGCTCGAAGACATCCACCAGAAGATAGATGCCGGTGCAGCTGAGCAGACAGATTCCCAGCAGCAGAAGGTGCTGCTTGATGAGGTAGCGATGCAGGATCTTCACAGCCCCATCCACTTGCCGCGTTCATGCATTGCCATCCAGAAGAGCCAGGCCGAGAGGAGCAAAAAGACTGCGTTCGGCGCCCAGAGGCCGACAGCCGGCGAGAGCGAGCCTACGGTCCCCAGGCTGATGCCCATGGAGAACAGGCCATAGTAAGCCAGAAACATGGACAGCACCACCAGGGCGCCCACATTGCGCCGCACGCCTTCAAAGAGCCAGCCCAGAGGGATGGCGAAAAAGCCGAGCACAAAGCAGGCAGCGGGCAGCGCCAGACGCTTTTGCTCCTCCAGGGCAAGCTCCAGGCTATACTCCCTCCCCTTTCTTTCCTTGAGGTCCTGGCTTGATCGCAGGCGCTGAATCTCGGACCAGGAGAGCGCCTTGGGATCATCGCGGTCAATATCCACGTCGCCGAGCAAGCGGCCTAGGTCCAGCCCGATGCTATACTTGCCGAACTTGAGAATATCCGCCCCCTGCTCTCTGGAATGATAGATGCGCCCGTTATGCAGAACAAAGGAGATGGTTCCCTGCTCCCGGTCGCTCACGATGCGCCCCGAGGGTGCCACAATCGCCAGACTGGCATCACTGCGGGTGGCATCCTGTACAAAGACGCTTTCCAGGCTCCCGCTGCTGCGGTCCACATTCTGGGCGTAGATGGTCAAGCCCGGAAAGTCCTGGTTGAAGGTCCCGGGCTGCAGAGAGAGCTGGGCCTTGGTTTTGGCCAGCCGCAGAAGGGTGGACTGGAAGCGGTCCATCCCCCAGGCTACGCCATGAAAGGATAGCAAGGCGTTGAGGGCTACGCAGAGGAGAAGGAACAGAAGGGGCGCCGGGAGAATCTGGGCCAGAGAGACCCCTCCGGCCCGCAGGGCAATGAGCTCCCGGTCCGCGCTCATTCTCTGAAAGGTAAGGAACATGCTGAACATGCAGGCCACAGGGAACAGGAGGAGCAGAAAGAACGGAGAGAGATAGAAAATCAGCCGCCCCAGATCCAGGATGTTGAGATCCAGGGAGACCAGGAGCTCGCTCAGCTTGAGCAGCCTTCCGAGCACGATGAGCCCCAGAAAGATGCCCAGGCAGAGGAGGAATATGGCCCCCAGCTCCTTGAAGAACTCCTTGTAGAGCAGTTTCAGGCCGAGCATGGGGCAGGCAGCCTATTTTTCCTTTTCCAGGTCCTTGCGGAACAGATGCCGCAAATAGTTCTCCTCCTTAGGGGTGAGGTTGAACCGGAAGGAAGCCTCCTGCAGCAGGGTTTCCGTCTTCTTGCCCTTTCCTTCCTGCTCGGCGCAGACCCATTGCAAAGCATCCCGAACCTTTTTTTCTTCCGGCATGATGGTGCTCATTATCCGCTCCTTGCCGAGCGCGAGGAAACCTCGCGCTCGGTTATATTGAGATTCTGGTTTTGCCCTTTCGAGCCTTGTCTCTGCGCTCGGTCTCTTGGCTGGTGCCTTCAGGCGCAAGGCGCCTCCTAGCATCCAGGAGGCAGCGACTCAGAAGGCTGTTATGCTGATCCAATTGAAAGGCCACGTGGCGAATGCCCTGCGGCGTATCCTCATCGCTGGGCATTCGCAATGTAAAGGATCGCCTCCCAACTTGCAATGCGTCTCCTTCTGGTCTAGGTTCCAGGCGGTCGGAGGCATGGCTTCTTAAGTCAGCGCGGCCTCCGGCCGCGCTGACTTAAGAAGCCGCACCGGGAACACCCGGAAAGGAATTATTGAGAGCCCTCAGATGGAATCTTTTCTCGTCGCCTGCATACTGGGCATTGTGGAGGGCCTGACCGAGTTCCTCCCTGTATCCTCTACCGGCCATCTGATCATCACCGGCCATTTGCTGGACTTCACCGGGGCCAAGGCGGAGATGTTCGAGGTGGTCATCCAGCTGGGAGCCATCCTGGCCGTGGTGGTGCTGTACAAGGAGCGCTTCATCGGCTTGCTCCGTCCCGATCCGGCCTATCGATTCACCGGCCTGAGGGGACTGTACCTCCTGTTTCTCACGAGCCTTCCCGCGGCCCTGCTCGGCTTGGCCACCCACGAGTTCATCAAGCTGCATCTCTTCAACCCCACCACCGTGGCCTGGGCCCTGGCCGTAGGCGCGCTGGCCATCCTTCTGGTGGAGGCCCTGCCCAGAAAGAACCGCTTTGTAAGCCTCGACGACATAGGCCCCTGGCTGGCCCTGGGCGTGGGGTGCTTCCAATGCCTTTCCCTGTGGCCGGGTTTTTCCCGGGCCGCGGCCACCATCATGGGAGGCATGATCCTGGGGTCCTCCAGAAAGCTGGCCGCAGAGTACTCCTTCATCGCAGCGGTGCCCATCATGATCGCCGCCACCGGCTTCGACCTCCTCAAGGGCTGGTCCCTGCTGGGAAACAAGGATCTTGCCGTACTGGCGGTGGGCTTCATCGTTTCCTTCATCGCCGCCTGGCTGGCGGTCAAAGGCTTCATCCGGCTCCTGAGCCGGGTCACGCTTCGCCCCTTTGCAGTCTACCGCCTGATCATCGCTCCGGCGGTGCTCATCGCCGTAACCATCTGAGACCCTGCACATATTGGGTTTAATTTAAAAGAATGCAATCTGTTGATTTCTTCAATAAAATTAGCATTAAGTCAGGTTTGCCGGAGGCAAAGCTGACTCCTGCAAGGCCACTGCCCCTGAGCTGCCTCCCAATCTTGACTCCCCCCTCCTGAAGCCGTAATACTTGCGCCATGAAAGCGGAGACGGCAAGCACATCCACTTGGGCCCTTGTTGCCGGGCCGGGCTCTTATCTTGGCCTGCTCCTGCTGCTGCCCTGGCTCGTTTGGGCTGCGAGCGGCTGTGCGGTGGTCAAGGCCCCATACGAGATCACCAAAGGAACCCTCAAGGCAACCTACCACGTGGGCAAGTTCGCAGTGGGAACCGGTATGGTTACCGGAAAAACCGTCTATACCGTGGGCAGATTCACCTTTGTCGTAGCCAAGGCCCCCTTGGAATGGCCGCTGGTGCACGATGACATCGAGACCATAGACAGCCTTCCGCCCAAGGAGGCCATCAAGCGCGGGCAGGTGAAGACTGCCCCGTACGTGGTGCGCGGACGCCGCTACGTCCCCATGTCCATGGCCTCGGCCGGGTCCTACTCCGAGGTGGGTACCGCCTCCTGGTACGGCCAGGAGACCCGGAATCAGCCCGGCGGCCACATGACCGCCAACGGCGAGGCCTTTGACCCGGACCAGCTCACTGCAGCCCATAAGCACCTGCCGCTTCCGGTTTTCGTCCGGGTAACCAATCTGGCCAACCGACGCTCGGTGATCCTTCGGGTCAACGACCGGGGGCCTTTCGTTCCGGGCCGCATCATCGATGTATCCTCCGGAGCAGCCAAGCGGCTCGGCTTCTATGAGCAGGGCACAGCCAGGGTCCGCATTGAGACCGTCAAGGTGCCCTCGGGATAGTCCCTTTCCCAGACGCACCTGCAAAAAGTCCAGCCTAAGGGATCCAGGAGCAAGCTCTTTCTCTTAACTCTTTGTTTTTACTGACTTATGGCCACTGACCTCTGGCCGCTGCAACTGCAAAACGATTTTCCGCAGTCGCCTCTGTCCCGCCTGCACCGGATCTCCCGGCGCATGTATTGCTCCAGCCTATAGCTCAGAGCCCAATCTATCATGGAATCCAATTTGACTCGAGTCCCTTCCCGCGGCGATAAAATCATCTTGATGAGACACTGATGGATAGCCAAAGGCCGTCCAGCCTGCTGGACGGCCTTTGGCTATGGAGCGGCCTATGACTGATATCCGTCTCGAGTGCCGGGGCCTGGCCTGTCCCCAGCCGGTACTGAAATGCAAGGAAGCCATATCGGAAAAGCATCCTCACCGTTTGACCGTGATAGTGGACAACGAGCCGGCCAGGGAAAACGTGAGCCGCTTCCTGCAAAGCCAGAGCTATCGGATCCTTTCCATCAGCTCCGGGGAGGGGGGATACGAGATCGTGGCCGAGCCTCGAACCAGCCCTGCTAGCGCCGACGGACAGGCCCCGGAAGAGGCCTGTACCGTAATGCCCGGCAGCGAGATCCAGGCTGCCGGCCGAGCCCCGGCGGAGGAGAAGCAGCTCATCCTCATCACCGCCAATATCGTGGGCCACGGCGACGACCAGCTCGGCGGCAAGCTGATGCACAACTTCCTGGCCACCCTGCCGGAAATGGGATCCAGCCTGTGGCGAATCATCCTCATCAACGGAGGCGTCAAGCTGGCTATTGAGGGCAGCTCGGCCCTGGAGCACCTCAAAAAGCTGAAGGACTCCGGGGTGTCCATCCTGGTGTGCGGAACCTGTCTGGACTATTTCCAGCTCCTGGATGCCAAAGCCATCGGAGAGACCACCAACATGCTCGATGTGGTTACCAGCTTGCAACTGGCCGGCAAAGTGATTACCATTTAAGCCTCCATGGGAGCTCAGAAGGACCTATCCAGCTGGCTTCGACTGAACAAGGCCTTGAGCCAGGCCGGCGTCTGCTCCAGACGCAAGGCGGACGATCTCATTCTGGCCGGTCGGGTGCGGGTCAACCGGGAAACCGTGACCCAGCTGGGCACCAGGATCCGTCCCGGAAAGGACCGCCTCGAGGTTGACGGACGAGCCATCTCCCTGCGTCTGGAAACGCAAAGCCATCTTTATCTGGCTCTGCACAAGCCGATCCAGGTAGTGACCACCCTGTCCGATCCCCAGGGCAGAACCACGGTGGCGGATCTTTTGCCCTCGGAGCTGGCCTCCAGCCGGGTCCTTCCGGCCGGCCGGCTGGACTACCTATCCGAAGGGCTCCTGCTGATGAGCACGGATGGGGAGTTCATTCATCGCTTGACCCATCCCAGCCACCAGGTCTCTAAAACCTATCTGGTTCGCGTGCAGGGCCGGCTGGAGGACGAGCACCTGGAGGCCATGCGCTCCTCCATGCGCCTCGAGGACGGAACCCGGCTCGCACCAGTGCAGGTCCAGGTGCTGCGGCGCCTATCCAGGGAGGACCTGTGGCTGGAAATGATGCTCTCCCAGGGCCTGAACCGCCAGATTCGCCGCATGTGCAAAGATCTGGGCCTGGCCGTGCTGCGGATCATCCGCACCCGGCAAGGCCCTGTGGAGCTGGGAGACCTGCCGCCGGGGAAGGTGCGGCGCCTTTCGAATCAGGAACGAGACGCGGTGTATGGAAGCGAATACCAAACCGGCTGAGGAAGACGGCGCAGACAAATCGAACGGGGTAGCGATCGTCCCGGCGCATCAGGACGACCTGCCCCGCCTGGCCACCATCTATATGCAAGCCTACCGGGGCATGGAAGAGTACGCCGAGCCGGACGAGGAAAAGGCCTACCACTATCTGCACTGGCTGTTTTCCAGCTGCAGCCAGGGCTTTTTCAAGGCCCTGGTCCAGGGAAGGATCGCCGGCCTCATGGCCTGCAATCCGAACTGGAAGGACCTGGGGGAAAGGATCCTGGAGATTCACGAGATCGCGGTGGATCCTTGGTACAGAGGACACGGCCTCGGCTCCAAGCTCATGGCCCACGCCCTGGAGTACGGGCGCTCCCTGGGGCGATCCCGGGTGGGCCTCTGGGTGGGGCAGGACAACGTCAAGGCCTATAGGTGGTATCTGGGTATGGGGTTTGAGGAGCAGGGACGAAAAGGACGCTGGATCAAGCTCAGCGCCCCTCTTCCTCCGGCCAGGTCTCAATGAGGCGGGTCAAAATCCGGTACAGACCTTCAAGCTGGTCCAGGGGAAGGCTCTCGTGCCAGGTGTGGGCCACAGCCAGGCTCCCGGCCCCGAAAACCACGGTGGGGATCCCCTTGCGCACCACATTGGCCCCGTCGGTCCAGGAGGGAATACCCCACAGCTCGGCCTCGAAGCCCACCGCCTCCTGAAAGGCGCGCTGCAGGGAGAGCACCACCTCCTCCTCGGAGTCCGTCTCCCACGGATCCCAGATATCTTCAATGTGCACCGACTCGGCCTCGGAAAGGGCCTCGTAGATCTGGTCCGTCACCTGGTGGGCCGAGATGCCCGGAGCGAATCCCACCTCCATCTCCATGAGGCAGCGTGGCGGAACGAGCATGGTATCGTGGCCGCCGCTGATTCGACCCAGGTTGACCCATCCCCCGGGGGAAAACAAGGGATGATAGTGATGGATGAACGGCTTGGTCCGCAGCCGCTGATACTGGGAGAAGGCCAGCTCCACGGCTGATTTGCCCATCCAGGGCATGGCCCCGTGCGCCGCTTTGCCGGTGACGTTCACCTCAAGACCCATGGATCCCGCTTCCGCCACAGCGATCTTCAGCTCCGTAGGCTCCAGGATGATGGCCCCATTGACCTCCGGGGGAACTTCCAGGGCCTCCGATCCTCGAGCCAACCGCTCTTCGTCCACCACGAAGGATACCTGCACCGGTCCGCTGCTCTGCTGCAGGCTGTAGAGCAGACCCGCGATCTGGCCCTTGGTATCCACCGCTCCCCGGCCCACGATGGCTTTGGAGTCTTCCATCTGCGGCTTGAAGGGATCGGGATGGTCATAGGTGGGGTAGACGTCCACGTGCGTTACAAACCAGGGTCCGCCCTCCCCTCTGGAGGCGATGAGATTGTGCCCGCCCGCACCCAAGACCGTCTGCCAGCTCACGCTGCACCCGGCCCGCTGCAGCTCAGCGGCCAAGTAGTCCATAATACGGTACTCCCGGCCGGCCACGGTGGGAATCTGGATGAGCTCCCGAGCCAGCCGGAGCAGCTGGTCCGAGCAGGTCCACGCTTTCTGCAACATATGCGTCCTATTCGCTCTCTGTCTCGGCCTCCAGGAGGCGCACCCGTCCGCTGCTTCCGTCCAGGCTGAGCCTTTGCCCGGTGGCGATGCGCTGCGCCGTCTTCAGGCCCACGACCATGGGCACTCCCAGCTCCCTGGCCACAATGGAGCAGTGGTTGAGGAGCCCTCCCTCCTGGAGCACCACTCCAGCGGCCAGGCCAAGAAGGGGTGCCTGGCCGGGATCCAGGCTTGGGGCCACCAAAATGTCACCCTCTTCTACCTCGGACTCCGTGGAGGCGTCAACTCGGCGAGCCGTTCCCTGGACCCGCCCCGGGCTCGTTCCGATACCCTGCATATACCCCGCCTCCGGCTCGAAGTCCTCTTCAAGCCGGCCATCGATAAAGAAATCCGGCGGGGAATGAGAGCCGTTCTCCCCGGCCAGGCGCTCTTTGCCCAGCTCCGCGACCTGATCCGTCCCAAGCGAGCCTTTGACTGCCAGCCGAAGCTCC
>CAZQPF010000119.1:0-8575 GCA_964595165.1 uncultured Desulfohalobiaceae bacterium | reverse complement strand
GATACCAACTTATAAGAGGCCCGGGGGTATTCCAATTCCAAAGGAAGCAGAACACTTTTGAGCTGTTGACCAGACGGTTTGAAGTTGCTCAACGTGTTGCTGGCTGATGGCTGACTATACAAAACATCTCAAAAAACACTTGCGTGAAGCCGGATGTTCTTTTGAAAGACAGGGGTAAGGCGATCATGAGACCTGGTACAGCCACATCACTGATATACGGTTTGTAGTAGGCAATGCGATCAAATCCAGACATACGGCAAATGCTGCTTAAACAGGCCGGATTGCCTAAAAAGTTCTGAAACTAAAGAACTCCATTGGCACGGGAAGCCTTTGGCTTCACACAGGTGCTCCCACACCCGCTGCTTCCCCCGCGCCAGCAGGCGTACCCGCCTGGCAGCAAGTCCTCTTGCTGGCAGGGCTCAATAACACCGCGTGCGGCCGCAGGCCGCCCGTGCGCAGCGAAGCTGCCCGCGCCAAAAACTCTTCTCCAGGCGCTGGAAGCCTGACGGCTTCCCAGAGGTGCTCCCGCCCCGCTGCTTCCCCCTGCGCCAATCAGCGCAATCTGTGCACGGCGTTCCCTTGACATTTCGTTCGTCTTTGCCTAACAATCACACCCGTGCTAAGCGAACTCTTTTCCTCCAAAACCCGCATTCAGCTACTGCTCAAGCTTTTCCTGAATGCAGATATCTCCTGCTACCTCCGGGAGCTGGCCGCGGAGTTCAAGGTGGCCCCGAGCACCATCAAGCCGGAGCTGGACAGCCTGAGCCGCGCCGGCTACCTGACCCAGAAGCAGAACGGCCGCTCCATCCTCTTTCGGGCCAACACCAAGCATCCGCTTTTCCCTGAGATCCACTCCATCGTCAAGAAGTCTCTGGGCATCGACAAGGTCATAGAAAACGTGAAAGAAAAGCTCGGCCAGGTCGATGCGGTCTATATCCTGGATGACTATGCCAATGGCAAGGACTCCGGCCTCATAGACCTGCTCATCGTCGGCGATATCGACCGCGAGCGGCTGAACAAGTACATCGAGATTACCGAGAACAAGATCGAGCGCAAGGTCCGCGTGCTTGTGGAGACGCCGCAGAGCTTTGCTAAGCGGCAGACAATGTACTTCCAGCGACCGCACTGGAAGGTGGTCTGAGCAAAGCGCCTGGGTATGTCCAGGGCTGCTGTGTACAGGATATTTGCCTCTGCCTTTAAGTATACACAACGCGTACGGCGCGAAGTGTCAACTTAAGTTTTAAGTAGACATGATGCGTCCGGCACGAAATATAGAGAAGGGCGGGCTCCTGTGGAGACAATGCCGGCAGGCAATGAGCAGCGGGTTTTTCGGGCCAGGTACAAGATCGATACACCAGGGCTCGTCTCGCATATCACCCAACGGGCTGCCGGGAAAGAGCCCCTGTTTCTGGATGAAAGGGATTATCTGACCATGCTGGGGCTGCTCAAGGAAAGCAGGGAGAAGTTCAGCCTGGAGTATTATGCCCTGTGTTTGATGCCCAATCATGTGCATTTGCTGTTGAAGCCAGAAAAAAAGAACCTAGCCGTGGCCATGCGCTCGGTGTTTTCGCGCTATGCCGCAAAGTTCAACCGCAGGTACGAACGTCGGGGCCATCTTTTTGGCGGCCGCTATCGGCAGTCAATATGCCTGGACAGGACATACCTGTTGACCGCTTCGGTGTATATCCATCTCAATCCTGTTCGCGGCGGGCTAGCGGAAGAAGCCGGAGAATACAGGTGGTCCTCAAGCGCCTTGTACACTCGGGACATATCGGGAGATTCCTTTATCGACCCATGGCCTGTGCTGCAGCTGGTGGACGAGGATCCAGCCCGGGCCAGGCAGGAATACAGGCAGCTGCTCAACAGTTCCCGGGGCGAAGAGCCGGAAAACGCTTTGGAGCAGGAAGGTGCTATTGAAAGGTTTTGTGTGCGCTTGGCAGAAATTTTCCCGGGCCTGTTCAAAAAGCTGGGCAGAAAGTCAGGTGAGGATCAGGGGCAACCACCCTCTTTGCTGGAGCTCACCGAGCTGGAGCAACGACTTAAGGAGCTGGGATCAGGCCGGGCCAGGAGCCAGGAGAGCAAAAAGGCCAAGAAGTATATTGTGGAGCAGCTATTGGCCAGAGGCTACAAGAAGACCGAGATCGCAAAGCGCCTGGGTATGTCCAGGGCCGCTGTGTACAAGATACTTGACTCTGAATATACACATCGCGTCCGGCGCGAAATGTAAACTTCAGTGGATTAAGTTAACATAATGGGTCCGACGCGAAATGTAGAGGCAGGAAAGAATGTGGAGTTAAGTTTACACATTGCGTCCGGCAGGGAACGTAAACCCAGGTAGTTAAGTTGACAACTCGCGTACGGCGCGAAGTGTGTAGTTAGAGTGTAGTATGTGGGATGTGATTAGAAAATTCAGCGACCTGCTGGATCGGCGGGGGAGACGAAACGCGGTGCTCCTCTTCTGCATGATTCTGGGCACCGGCGTGCTGGAGGCGGTGGGGGTGGCATCGGTGATGCCCTTTTTGTCCGTGCTGTCCAATCCGGAGGTCATCCAGAGCAAGGCCAGTCTGAAATGGGCCTATGAGGCCCTTGGCTTCACCAGCCCGGACAAATTCCTCTTCTTCCTGGGCCTGGCCGTCTTCTTCGTGGTGGTCTTCGGCCTTTCTTTCCGGGCCCTGACCGAGTACTTCCTGGCCCGCTATACCCACATGCGCAACTACTCCTTAAGCTCCCGGCTGCTTCGCTCCTATCTGAGTCGCCCCTACAGCTGGTTCCTGAACCGGCACAGCGCGGATCTGGGCAAGACCATCCTCTCCGAGGTGCAGCAGGTGATAAAGCTGGCACTTATACCTTCGGCAAAGCTGCTGCCCGAGCGGCCTTTTTCTATAGCCAGGGAACAGGTTTCTTGAGCCGCACTTACAGGAGAGGGATTGTACATAATGTTGCTAAATACACACAACGCGTCCGGCGTGAAATGCTTACTAGGTGGGCTCAAGTTTACACAATACTTCCGGCGCCGAATGTTGACTTAAGAGGTTAAGTGAAATGTTGCTTTGGGCGGGAAGGGGATAGAGCTCTGGACTATGATCGATCAATGAGCATGTAAGCATCAGTAAGGCATTGAAAATAACGCCCCTGCCATCCCCTCTCAAGAAAGCTCTTTGAGCATAAGGTGTTCAAGAAATACTTCTTCAACACCAGCTGGCTCATGACAGACAAGGTCCTGCGACTGTTTGTGGGGCTTTTTTTCAGGGTGTATGTGGCCCGGTATCCCGGACCGGACAAGTTCGGTATCCTGCAATTCGCCATGTGCCTTGTGGCCCTATTCGGGGTTTTTGCCAAGCTGGAACTGGACGAGAGTTTGGTCAGCAATACGGACCAATGAATGGTGAATCCAGTAAGCCGAGTTTACAACTCGCGTCCGGTGCGAAATGTAAACTTAAGTGTGTTAAGTTGACATAATGGGTCCGACGCGAAATGTGAATTGAGGGACTGAGCAGGAGAGCGCACAACCATGCCCAACATAGCAGTCATAGGCTCCGGCTACTGGGGAAAGAACCTGGTACGCAACTATCATAGCCTGGGTGCACTGGGGCTTATCTGCGACAGACACGAAAGCGTGCTGGAGCAGTTCAGGCGACAGTATCCGAACACTGAAACCTGTCTGGCCTACTCCGATCTGCTCACCAGGGAAGACATTCAGGGGGTCGTCCTGGCTACGCCGGCCGAGACCCACTATACACTGGCCCGCGAGGCCTTGCTGGCCGACAAGCACGTCTACGTGGAAAAGCCGCTCGTCCTGGACGAGGAGCACGGCGAGGAGCTCATCGAGCTGGCCGACAGCAAGGGCAAGGTGCTCATGGTAGGCCACCTCCTGCAGTACCATCCTGTATTCATCCGCTTGCGGGAGCTGGCTTCCAGCGGAGAGCTGGGCCGAATCAACTATATCTACTCTCACCGCCTCAACCTGGGCAAAATCAGGCGGGAAGAGAACATCCTCTGGTCCTTCGCCCCCCACGATATCTCCATGATCCTCTCCCTGGCCGGAGAGGAGCCGGAAAGCATCCAGGCAACCGGGGGCTACTACCTGCACAAGAAGATCGCAGACGTCACCACGACCCATCTGGACTTTCCCTCCGGGCTCAAAGCCCACATCTTCGTTTCCTGGCTCCACCCTTTCAAGGAGCAGAAGCTCGTGGTCGTCGGCGACAGAAAAATGGCGGTCTTTGACGACACCCAGGCCTGGGAGGACAAGCTCCTTCTCTACCCGCACGAGATTCGCTGGGAGAACAATATTCCTGTTCCGGCCAAGGCAGAGCCGGAACGTGTGGAGGTTGATCAGGCCGAGCCCTTACGTGCAGAATGCGCCCACTTTTTAGAGTGCATACAAAACGGGAAACGGCCGCTGACTGATGGAGCCGAGGGCTTGCGGGTGCTCAAGGTGCTCAACGCGGCCCAAAGAGCGCTTGATAACGGTGAATCGAGGTCGGAGGTCCGGCATCGGAAGCCCGGCATCGGCCGTTCGACCTCCGATATTGGACAGCGGACATCGGCCAGGGAACCGTTTGTGCATGAAACCGCCGTCATCGACCAGCCTGCGGAAATCGGCCAGGAAAGCAAAGTCTGGCATTTTTCCCACGTACTTAAAAACTCCCGCATCGGCGAAAAATGCACCATCGGCCAGAACGTGGCCATCGGCCCGGATGTGCGCATCGGGAACCAGTGCAAGATCCAGAACAATGTCAGCGTCTACAAGGGGGTCACCCTGGAGGACGGAGTCTTCTGCGGCCCCTCCATGGTCTTCACCAATATCTACAACCCCCGCGCCGAGCTGAGCAAGATGGACCAGGTCCGCCCTACCCTGGTCAAGCAAGGCGCGACCCTGGGAGCCAACTGCACCATCGTCTGCGGCTTGACCATTGGCCATTATGCCTTTATCGGGGCCGGAGCAGTGGTTACCAGGGACGTGGCAGACCATGCCCTGGTGGCAGGCAACCCGGCCAGGCAGATCGGCTGGGTATGCAGGTGCGGGGAGAGGCTGGGGGATGATTTTGTATGTTCCGTGTGTGGGTGGGAGCTCAAAGGGGTAGAATAGCTCACCGCCGAGGCGCAGAGAGCGCGGAGGGGAAGATCTTTATAGTTTGCCCTGAGAGGGGGCAAACTATAAAAGGGCTCTGCCCTACGGACTAAAGTTTTCAACCATCCCGTCAGGGGCGTGAGCCCTTTTACTTTGCGGAAAGCTCCCGCAAAGCAAAAGTTGCTAACTCTCAGCGTTCTCAGCGCCTCTGCGGTGCAATGAAGGAGACAGTCATGCAAATAGAAGCCATTTACGACCAGGGAAAACTGGAGTTTATTTCTCCGGTCAAGCTCAAAAGCGGTCGAGTCCGGGTACGTGTAGAGATACCAGAGGATGCAATTGAATCTCTATCCGAAAACCAAGCCGGGTCCGGAGAGGACACAGGGTATACTATTCCGGAAAGCGTGAAGGAAAAGTCTCGGGAAATAAAGGCCAAGCTGGACAGGATACGCAATGCTCCTCTGCCAGAAGATGACGAGTTGCCTGAGTTGACTGAAAAGCAGCAGAAACGAATTGAAGCCTTTGCTCTGCGCGAAGAAATCAAAGGATACCGATAAGGCGGTTACATGGATCTTTTACTGGATGTGAATATAGTTGTGGATATTTGCGCTCCCCGCGAGGAGTATGAGCAGGCAGCCAGGGATGCTGTAGCACTTTGCCTCCTGAACAAAGGCAGGGTGTGGATCTATGCAGGATCAGTGCAAACTCTTGAATATACCTTGATCAGGGAGCTTGAGCGCCGGGATGCTGATTCAGGGATCAAAGGCAGCAACCAGAGGAGAAGCCGCAGGGCCAGGGAGTTACTTCAAGAGTTCTGCCAGGACAAGAACTGGCTGTCTGCCCTGGCAGGCGAAGGAGATGTATTTTCCGCAGCAGACCCGGAGGACGAACAGCTACTGTGGGCCTTGGACCGCTTTCCTCCAGGAAGTTGCAAACTGCTCACCCGGGACAAGCTCTTTCTGAACAATTACCCGGAAAAGGCCATATCTCCGGTCGGATTTTGCCAGCTATCTTCTGAGAGCAAACAAATACCCTTTGTAGACCTCTCTGCCCAGCAGGATGCGATCCGCCCCGCCCTGGAGAGGAACATCCACACTGTCCTGCACCACGGCAAGTATATCCTGGGCCCCGAAGTTTCCCAGCTGGAGGGACGCCTCTCCGAGTACACCGGATGCGAGCATGTTGTCTCCTGCTCCTCCGGCACCGACGCCTTGCTCATGTCGCTTATGGCCCTAGGTGTGGGCCGTGGGGACGCGGTGTTCACCACTCCCTTCTCCTTCATCGCCACCGCAGACGTGATCGCTCGCCTGGGCGCTACCCCGGTATTCGTGGACATCGATCCCTCAAGCTACAACTTGGACCCCCACAAGCTGGAGCAGGCCATTCAGGCGGTCCAGGCAAACGATTCGGATCTACATCCTCTGCCCACTGATTCACTGACAAACCGACATACCGATACACTGACCCCCAAGGCCGTCATCCCCGTGGACCTCTACGGCCTGCCCTGCGATTACGAGTGCATCTATTCCGTAGCCTCCTCCTATAACGAAGAACGAGGAACGAGAAACGAGAAACGAATTACGATCATCCAGGACGGGGCCCAGTCCTTCGGGGCCGAGTATCAGGGCGGCCTCTGCCCAACGCAGGGCGATATCGGGTGCGCCTCCTTCTTTCCCTCCAAGCCCCTGGGATCCTACGGCGACGCCGGTGCCCTGTTCACACAGGACAAAGACCTGGCGGACAAGCTGCGCTCCATCCGGGTCCACGGCCAGGGAGCGTCCAAGTACGACACGGTCCGCCTCGGCCTCAAGGGCCGTATGGACACCCTGCAGGCCGCAATCCTGCTCCCCAAGCTGGACGTTTATCCTCGTGAACTGGAGCTGCGCCGCAAAACAGCCGAGAGATACAATGAATTGCTCTCACATTCGGCTTCAACTCTGGATTCCTCAATTCGCAATCCCTCAATACCTCAATCCCTCAATTCGTCAATCCAGCTTCCAAACGTACCTGAAGACCGCAAGAGCGCCTGGGCCTTGTATACTGTTCTTGCCCAAAATGAAGCGGCAAGGGACAAGCTGCAAACAGCCCTCAAGAAGGAAGGCATCCCCAGCGTGGTCTATTATGCCAAGCCCCTGCACCTGCAGCCGGTGTTCGCGCCCTTGGGTTACAAGGAAGGAGATTTTCCTGCGGCAGAGGACTGCGCCTCCAGGTGCTTCAGCCTACCCATGCATCCGTATCTGAGGCGGGAGGAGAAGGAGAAAGTGGTTTCTGTGATCAGAGAGAATGTATAGCCCACCGCCGGGGTGCATTGAGCTCAACGAGCAAGTTCTATATACCGATAAGGCAAGGACAAATTAACAAAATGCATCCGGCGCAAAGTGTAAAGTTATGACGGGGCATGGTGATTAAGTATACATCATAGGTCCGGCGCAAGGTGTCAGGGCGGCAAATACAATCGGAGGGCCAGCAATGAAAAATATAAAATACGTCGTGTACAAAGAAGGTAAGTACTATGTTTCTCAATGCCTTAATGTGGATGTTTCCAGTTTTGGAGAAACAATAGACGAGGCAGTCTCTGCCTTGAAGGAAGCGGTTTCTTTATATTTTGAAAATGAAACCGATAACGCTGAATATCAGGTGATCGGAGAAACACTTCTCGGGGAAGATGTCATCCATGCCTGAGTTGCTTTCCTCCAGCGAAATTATTCGGGTTTTGAAGAAACACGGATTTATTCTTGTTTCTCAGAGGGGAAGCCACAAAAAGTTTAAGAAAGACGGGCGTATTGTTATTGTGCCTGACCCGAAAAAGGAAATTCCAAAAGGGACATTTGCATCAATCAGTTTTTATTAGCGCATCATTTAAGAAAAGCCCCGGATGGAGACGTCGAACTGTTTCAAAAGTTCTGGGATTTCGAATATCAGTGGCATTATAAAAACATTGCCCCGCCGCTGCTTGTCTACGCCGATCTTATTGCAACGGGTGATGACAGAAATATTGAAGCTGCAAAAATGATTTATGACAAATTCATTCATCGATTTATCGAAAAATTTTGACCTGCCTGAAGCCGAAATCATCGACTGCCTCAGAATCTTAGATGATAAAACCCGAAAACTGAATATTGATTTTTTTGTTGTAGGGGCCCAGGCCCGCATGATGTCCGTTTTGTATCTTTGCCGGCAATGGCTGTTTTAAAATTAATAGCGCGGCATGACCGGCATAATGAGTTTCCCACCAAAGATGCGCCTGATATTGCCACCCTGTTAAGATATTATTCTGAGGCAGGAAACGATGAGAGACTTTACGGGCAATACGCCGACCTGACCCAGGCTGCGGATTTCGACTTAGAAATGGCAGGTGCAAGAATGCCTGGCCGGGACATGGCTGCCATTATGACCGCGCAAACAAAGGAAACAGTGCTGGAAATTTTGAACCTTTACACGAACCAGTGTACCGGTCAACAGATACTTGGACACATTTGAGCACTAATTCAGGCCGCCTCA
>CAZQPF010000118.1:0-8872 GCA_964595165.1 uncultured Desulfohalobiaceae bacterium | reverse complement strand
CCAGGCTCCGGGGCGAGGTGCTGCCGGCCAGGCAGAGACCCAGCAGAACCAGGAACAGGAGTCGTCCACCGAGAAGCATTCCCTGCGCCGCTGCCGGCCAGAAAGAGGCCGCGCCGGCAAGGAGCTCCATTCCGATCTTCAATACGGACCACAAAGCCGCCAGCGCAGCGCCGGCCAGCAGAACCCGCCCCCGGATCTCGCCCAGTCCCAGGAGCAAGAGGCACAAAACCGCGAGGATCCCGAAGTAGCCTAACAGCCCCCAGGCTCCCGCCTGCCAGGCCAAAAGCCCCCAGACCATTGCCAGAACTATCTTCAGCCGGGGATCGGCCCGCTGCAGCCCTTGGTGCACCCTTTCCCGCATAGGTCCTGTTCAGATCTCTTTCTCATTGTATGAGGTTCTTTTCTTCATTCGTGGCGATTGGTTGCGATTCGTGGACCAAGATCTTTTATGCTTGAGTTGTTTTGCGACAGATCCTTACCTGTTGAGCTCCCACGTAGTATGCTGGAATGACAAGAGAATGGCTGGAGCCATAAGAGAAAGACGTTCCCAGGGAGGACCCTGGGAACGAAGAAACCCCAAATAAGCCAGCCGGAGGCAAAGCTGACTACCAGACGGAGCGGGTGAGATCGCGCCCCACCTGCCAAAGGCAGGGGGGGCGGACCCCGAAATCCGGCATCCAGTCCAGGATCTGGCTGGGCGGTCCCTTGGCCGCCAAGCGGCCTTCATGCAACAGGAGCATCTCATCTGCCAGATCCGCCACCGGTTCGAGATCGTGGGTGGCTAGGAGCTGAGTGAGCCCCTGTTCTCTCTGCCGGGCCAGAATGGACCGCAGCTCCTTGACTGCGGGATAGTCCAGGCCGCTGAACGGCTCGTCGAACAGGAGCAGCCGGGGCTGCCGCAGCAGGACTCCGGCCAGACAGAGCTTTCGCTTCTGCCCGCCGGAGAGCTGCTGTACCGGAGCGCCCCACTTCTCCGACAGCCCGAAGTGGCGGGCCAGCTCCTTGGCCAGCTCCGCTTTTTCTGTACCGGGCTTGCATCCCAGGCAGAGGTCCTCTTCCACTGTGGCCCCCAGGATCTGCAGCTCGGACTCCTGGAGCAAAAGCCCGGTCCATCGGCGCAGCTCCCTCTCTCCCCCCGGGCTCTGGAGCTCGTTCCAGGAGATGGATCCCCGCGATGGCCTGTAGATACCGGCCAACAGGGAGAGGAGCGTGGATTTGCCGCTCCCGTTGGACCCGGCCAGGACGGTTAGGCTTCCAGGACGAAGCTCAAAGCAAAGATCGCGGAGCACGAAGTCCCGGCGATAGGCGAAAGAAAGGCTTTGAACCCGGATCATGACGGCGGAAGGAGTCCCTGCCTGGACAGACCTCTGAGCACGGCCACGCTGCCCAGGATCTGCAATACATCAGAAGGGAGGAAGGGCAGCATCCCGACTCCGGCCGCATGCAGCCAGGCTACGTCCAGAGAGGTTTTGAGCCAGGACAGGCCGAAGATGTATATCGGCAGGTAGCCGAGCACAGCCAGGCCGAGCCCGCGCAGCCATCCAAGACGGCCGGCCTGTGCGGCCCGGCGGCCCAGGCCGGTGATGAGCGGCACGAAAAGAAACCCCAGAATGTAGCCTCCAGTCGGCCCGAGCAGGTGCCCCAGGCCGCTGTGCCCGCCGTGGAACACCGGCAGACCGGCCAGCCCGGAGGCAACGTAGAGGCCCACAGCGAGCAGGCCTCCCACAGGCCCCAGGATGAAGCCGGCCAGAAGCACGAAGAGGCATTGCAGGCTCATCGGAACCGGACCCAGAGGGAAGTGGGCGTAGGCCCCGATGACGATGAGCGCGGCAATAAGGGATATCCACACCAGCCGGTGCAGGGAGTGCAGGTCGCTGATCGCGGCCTTTTGGGACATAGAACCAACCCTTTGCTTCCAAGCCATTGATATTGAGCGTTCATGCTGCATGCGCCCCTGGGACCGCCGCGGGCCACCGCGGCATCCGGAAGGCGCATAGCGACAGCGCATCATGCTTTCAATCAGCCATTGCATACGCTGCAACAGCCGCCTTGTCAACCAAAAGCAAACTGAAGGTTAACAGCAGAGAATGAATTGTCAGTCCCTGTCTTGTCTGCTAGTTCTGAGCTTTTAGCAAACAGGTCAAGCCCGCTGGATAAATCAGGACGAACGCTATGGCATCCTCACAGGAGCTCATCATCCAGGCCCTTTTGGAGCAGGAGCGGGTTTCCGGGCAGCGATTGGCCGAGACCGCCTCCATCTCGCGCACTGCGGTCTGGAAGCACATCCAGGCCCTGCGTCGGGAAGGCTACGCTATCGTCTCCGAGCCGGGCCGGGGCTATCGACTGCAAGAAGCGCCGGACAGGCTTCACCCCAGGCTCATCGCTTCCGGGCTCCAAACCAAGCTCCTGGGCCGGAACATCGTCTCCCGCTCCAAGGTGGTATCCACCCAGGAGCTGGCCCGGGAGCTGGCTGAAAAAAAAGAGCCCGAAGGATGCCTGGTTGTTGCGGAGCGGCAGAGTCAGGGGCGGGGCAGGCGCGGCCGGTCCTGGGCTTCCCTGCCGGGATCCATCGCCATGTCGGTTATCTTCCGGCCACCGCTCGAGCCCTGGCGGGTCTCCCATTTTCCGCTTTTGGCCGGAGTGGCTGCGGCCAGGGCGGTTTCGGCCTCCACCGGGCTGCGCCCGCTCCTCAAGTGGCCCAACGACGTGCTCATCAATGATAGAAAGGCTGTGGGCATCCTCGCGGAGATGAGCGCGGATGCGGAGTCCATAGCCTACATTCTCCTGGGCCTGGGGCTGAACGTAAACGCCGCCGCCAAGGATTTTCCTTCGGATATCCGGGAAACGGCCACCTCGCTGCGACGGGAGGCAAACCGGTCCTTCTCCAGGGTGGAGCTGGTCCGGAGCCTGCTGCTGGAGCTGGAAAGCCTCTATCTGGTCTATCTGGAAAGAGGGTTCGCTCCGGTGCAAGCGCTTTGGCGGGAGATGAGCCACACCCTGGGGCGCAGGGTCCGGGTCGAGCTTCCAACTCGAACCATCGAGGGCTTGGCCCTGGATATCGACGCCAGCGGCTGCCTGGTGGTTCGTACCGACCATGGGCAGGAGGTGACGGTCTCAGCTGGAGATGTGAGCCTCAAATGCAGAGAGCCCTCCTGAAACGAGGGCTCTCTGCATTTGAACCGTGCTGATTGGAAAAGAGAAGGTTCCGGCAATGGGGGGCCGAGGCTGCTTTGCCTTCCCAAAACAACTTTGGACAAACGTACAATGAAGGCGAATGATCTTCGCTCCACTCTTCGCTATGCGCTCTGCGCTATGCGCTCTGCGCTATGCGCTATGCGCCATGCGCTCTGCAAGAACTTACCCGTTCATCCCATAAAACAATGAACCTACAATAACAACGCGCCCTTCTGGAGCGCCTCTCAAGGAGCAGCTATGCACCATTTTCAAGTTGAGCAGGGTCAGCTTTTTGCTGAGGACATACCGGTGAGCGAGCTGGCGGAACGGTTCGGGACTCCGCTGTACATCTACTCCGCAGCCACGCTGCGGCGTCACTTCCAGGCCTTTGACTCGGCCTTCAAGTCCATCCCCCATCTGACCTGCTTCTCCATGAAGTGCAACGGCAACCTGAGCGTGCTCAAGCTCCTCAAGGACATGGGGGCCGGAGCGGACATCGTCTCCGGAGGCGAGCTGTACCGGGCCTTGCGAGCCGGGATGGAGCCCGGGAAGATCGTCTTTTCCGGGGTGGGCAAGCGGCCTGAAGAAATGGCTGCGGCCCTGGAAGTGGACATTTTGATGTTCAACGTGGAGTCGGACCAGGAGCTGCGGGTTCTCAGCCGGGTTGCCCAGCACACCGGCCGGACCGCCCGCATCAGCCTGCGCATCAACCCGGATGTGGACCCCAAAACCCATCCCTACATCTCCACCGGCTTGAAGAAGAACAAGTTCGGGATCGATATCCGCCAGGCAGAAGAGCTCTATAGCGAAGCGCAAAACCTCCCGGGGATCGAGCCGGTGGGCATCGATTGCCACATCGGATCCCAGCTAACCGAGATCTCCCCCTTTCTGGAGGCCCTGGACCGCCTCAAGGCCCTGAACGGTCGTCTGCAGAAGCGGGGACTTTCCATCCGCTACCTGGATCTGGGGGGCGGACTGGGCATCACGTACGGGGAGGAGGAGCCTCCCCATCCCAGGGAGTTTGGTCAGGCTTTGACCCAGGCCCTGGCCGACTGGGACGTGCACCTCATCCTGGAGCCGGGCCGGGTGATCGCCGGAAACGCCGGCATCCTGGCCACCAGGATCCTGTACACCAAGCAGACGGAGATCAAGAGCTTCGCCGTGGTGGATGCGGCCATGAACGACCTCATCCGGCCGTCCTTCTACGATGCCTTTCATCGGATCTGCGAAGTGACTCCGCAAGGGAGGGAGGAGATCCCTCTCGACGTGGTCGGCCCCATCTGCGAAACCGGAGACTTTCTGGCCCAGGACCGCACAATGCCCCGTCCCGAGCCCGGGGAGCTCCTGGCGGCCTTCTCAGCCGGGGCCTACGGCTTCGCCATGTCCTCGCAGTACAACGCCCGCCCCCGGGCCGCAGAGGTGCTTGTGGATGGAGACCAGGCCCGGCTCATCCGGGACAGAGAGACCTACGAGGATCTCATCGCCCAGGAGACGAGGTATCTGGAGCACTAAAGCCGGTTCTCCATGAGGCCGTGCCGCTGCTGCAATGTGCCTTTGGTATCTCATCGGCCTCATGGATACCCGGAAATCCGAATATCGTATTTGGAAACAATACCAAATGACTCAAAAACAAAAAGCAAACCACGCTAATGGCTGATCGTGGCTTCATCATTGCCTCCTCTCAAAAAGCCATTGGTGGTCTCTTATCCCATTGGTGATGGGGGCAAAAATAAGTAGCCCCCCAAGGAACAGGATCACTTGAGGGGCTTATGGATAAAAAGAGCTACTTAAGGGCTACTTAAGGGCTACTTAAGGGCTACTTAAGGGCTACTTAAGGGCTACTCCCAGATCCATGAATGCACATCGGACTTCTTATAGACGTTCCACATTCTAAAGTTATACATGTCAGTTTCCGTCTGGGAAGGCCACTTCCGGTATTTGGTTACCTTAAACTGGCCGGTGAACTGATTGACCACGGGGTAGCGTTCCGCGCACCAACCTACTATGCCGCCGTCGACCACCTTTACGTTCTTGTAGCCGTACTTGTACAGGAACCCCCCCACGTAGGTGGCTCGAGCCGAGGTCCTGCAGTATACCCAGATATTCGCATTGGGATCCTTGATAAATCTCGGGATGGTATACATGTGGCCAGCCTGGACGTGATCGGCGCCCTCGATATGGAAGGCATTAAATTCACTGTCTGTTCGCACGTCGAGGAGGAAGGCGTCGCTCTCTCCCTTCTGTTTCTTCTGCCACTCCTCGTGGAGCTGTTTGACGTTCCGCCAGGCATCCTCAGGGATCTCGTCCTTGAATTCCTGACGGACCTTGGATTCGTTCTCTTTCAGCTGATTCCCCGCAGCCGTGGCCAGCCCCGCTGTTCCCAAAAGGAACACCATGGCCAAGAGCAAAGTCATCGCTTTTCGCATAACTACCTCCTTTTTTTTGATTGTCTTGAGACTGAGATACTCAAGAAAATTGTTTTTTATTTTATTTAGTCGTAGGTGTCAAGCCGACAATAATCATCCTAGAAGCCTGCTTTGTTCTTGGCGTCAATGTTGATACGGACAAGCTGTCCGATCCCCAGATCCTGGCCGGCTACCAGGGGCAACCCAAGGAGGAGCGAGGCTTTCGCTTTCTCAAGGAAAACGCGCTCTTCTTTTCCTCCTTGTATGTGGAGAAGCCCTCGAGAATCGAAGCGCTCATCATCATGACGCTGGCCCTTCTGGTGTATTCGGGGACTCAAAGGAGGCTGCGGCAGCAGCTCTGGCGGCAGAATGAGGCGCTTCCCAATCAGATCATTCAGCTGACACAGCAGTTCACTCTGCGCTGGACCTTTCAGGTGCTCGTGGGAATAAACGTTGTCACCCCAGACAAAGGGGATGAGAAAGTGCGCTACATGGACGGCCTCACTAGTCTCCGGATCAAGATCCTCATTTTTTGGAAATAACTTTAGAGTTCACGGTTAAGACAAAGAAATCAAAGAGATAAGTCAAAAGCATTCACAGTCAAATCAACTCGTCAATATCAGCAATCAAAGCAATATGTTACTCAAAAAGTTTGACTGTCGAGGAAATAATGAAATGCCGGAAATCTATAGTCCGAATACCTTCACTTCTTCCTTAAACTCCTCGTAGAGGTCGTCAAAAAGCACCGGGATTCGCTCCTTCACCTCTTTGAGCAGCCCCAGGGTCACCTCCCGTATCTGCGGATGGGCCCGCTTCTGGCAGCGCATGCGGAAGACGTGCCGCCATTCCCGAAAGTTGGCCGTCATGACTACTTCCGTCTTCAGCGAGTTGGGGAGCACGCTTCTTGCCTCCTGGGGCCTGGCCCCGATATCCAGAAGCCGCATATAGGCCCTCTCGGCCTGCTCCATGCTCTCCTGCCAAACCCGGTAGGCCTCCGAGCCCTCTTCCCAGAAGCAGGGCTTGATCACGGTGATCTCGCTGCCGAAACGATCCTGGGCGTAGTTGGCGTAGCGGGTGGATTCCTGGGAGTAGGCGGCCAGCCGGTGTCGCACCAGCTCGTGGGACACGCCGCGGTCGCAGATGAACTTGACCGTCATATTGGCGTGCTCAATGACGCTCTCGTGACCGGATCTCAGGATCCGGCCGATGAAGTCCGCGGCGGATCCCTCGCCGATACGGTGCTCCGACTTGTAGCAGGTCCGCCCGGCGAGCTCGATGAGGCGCAGGGCCTCCTCGGCTGAAGGCAGAAACAGGATCTCGTGCGAGGGAGGAATAACGCGCATAGCTGCTCCCTTGATCTCCGGCTGTGGCTGCCGCCGGTCTGCTGGTTCACTCCATGATCTTGAGATGCCGGTAGGCTTTGCCTGTGGCCATCCGCCCCCTGGCGGTCCGCTTCAGAAAGCCGCACTGGATAAGATAGGGCTCGTAGATCTCCTCCAGGGTGCGCACCTCTTCGGCGCAGGCCGTGGCGATGGTTTTCACGCCCACAGGCCCGCCCCCGAAATGCTTGATCAGGGAAAGCAAGATCTTGCGGTCCATCTGATCCAGGCCCAGGGGATCGACGTCCAGACGGTCCAGGGCCGCCCTGGCCTGCTTGCCGCTGATGCTCTCCTCTCCGTCTACCATGGCGAAATCCCGCACCCGGCGCAGGAGTCGATTGGCCACCCGAGGCGTTCCCCGGGAGCGGCGGCCGATCTCCAGGGCACCTTCGGGCTGGACCTGAATCTTCAGGATCCTGGCCGAGCGGCTCACTATGCTGGCCAGCTCCTCCGGAGCATAGAAGTCGAGGCGGAAGATGACCCCGAAGCGGTCCCGCAGCGGGGAGCTGAGCAGACCGATGCGCGTGGTGGCACCCACCAGGGTGAAGGGCTCCAGGTCGATCTTCACCGTCCGGGCTCCCGGCCCTTGTCCGATGACCAGATCGAGCTTGAAGTCCTCCAGGGCCGGATAGAGGATCTCCTCCACCGTGGCCGGCATGCGGTGGATCTCATCCACAAACAGGACGTCGTGCCGCTGCAGGTTGGTCAGTATGGCCGCCAGATCGCCGCTCTTTTCCAAAACCGGCCCCGAGGTGCTAATGAGGTTCACGCCGAGCTCGCTGGCGATGATGCGGGCCATGGTGGTCTTGCCCAGGCCGGGGTTGCCGTAGAACAGGGTGTGGTCCATGGCCTGCCCCCGCTCCAGAGCGGAGCGGAGAAAGACCTTGAGGTTGGAGCGCACGTCGTTTTGACCGACGAAATCGTCCAGCTTGTAGGGCCGGATCTGTTCTTCGGGCTGCGGGCCGCCTTGTTTACTCATGGGCTCCATACCTGCTTCCCGGACCTTAGGATCTGTCGCAAAGCAAGGAGTAAAGATTGGTGAAGATTCGTGGATAGAGGTTTATCTTGTGCCATTCATCTTGTTCCGAACCCTACAAGGCGCGTTGCCGGGAAAGCCTTTTCAAGGCCTGCCTGATGGCCTCCTCGACCATGAGATCCGGATCCTCCTCCAGAGCCTGTCTCAGGGTCGGACCCACCTCCTCCTCGGCGTATCCCAGGTTGAGCAGCCCGGACAGGGCGTCGTGGTACACCGAGCCCTGCTGCACCGGCGCGCGCTCACCGGATTCCGGAGCTATTCGCTCCGCGCCGAGCTTCTCCTTGAGCTCCCACAGGATGCGCTTGGCAGACTTGGGGCCTATGCCCTGCACCCGGGTCAGGGCCTTGGAGTCCTCGCGCAGAACGATGTCGGACAAGGTATCCGGACTGAAGGTGGACAGAATGGCCAGAGCGGTTTTGGGCCCCAGCTTGGAGATGGAGACCAGGAGGGTGAAAACCTGCCGCTCCTGCTTGGTGGAGAAGCCGTAGAGCTCGATGGCCTCCTCACGGAGCACGGTCTTGACGTAGAAACCGATCTCCTGGCCCGGGCTGGGCAGCCGTTCCAGGGCCGATCCAGGCAGATGAAGAACGTAGCCCACTCCGCCGGGCGTGAGCACAGTGCAGCTCTCGGCGTCGATATCCTGGATCTCTCCCCTGATGTAGCCGATCATGGCCTTGCCGCCTTGGCCAGGGAGGCTTGGAAGCGCTGCTGATTGAGGTGGCACACCGCAGCCGCCAAAGCGTCGCTGCAGTCGCGGGGCCAATTGGGCTGCACGCCCAGAATCCGGCCCACCATGAAAGCCACTTGGCCTTTCTCCGCCCGACCGGCCCCCACCAGATTCTTCTTGATCAAGGCCGGCTCGTAGGCATGGACCGGCA
>CAZQPF010000117.1:7560-8887 GCA_964595165.1 uncultured Desulfohalobiaceae bacterium | reverse complement strand
TGACGGCAAAGCTCCGCTCCAGAAGCCGCGGCGGCCCGCGGCGGTCCCAGGGGGGAAACCCGGCTGAGCTTCCTGGATTGCTTCTCTGGATAACTACCCTTGAAGCCAGCATTCCCAGCGGCTTGAAAGCCGCTGGGAATGCTGTCTTAGTTGGTGTGCATGATGCGGTAGAGATCGTTGTACACGGCCAGGGCCATGAGCGCGATGAGCAGGGTGAGGCCGACGCGGATGGCGATATCGCGCCACTTGGGATCCAGCGGCCGCCGGAGAATGGTCTCCAGCCCGAAGAAGATGATGTGGCCGCCGTCGAGAACCGGGATAGGCAGCAGGTTGAGCAGCCCCAGGTTGATGCTGATGAGCGCGGTGAGGGCCAGGACGTCCACCAGTCCCTGCTCGGCCTGGCTGCTCACCAGCTGGGCGATCATGATCGGCCCGCCGATGGTCTTCAGCGGCACCACCCGCTCGATGATCTTGATCAGACCCTCGAAGGTGAGCTTGATGAGGTTCCAGGTCTGCGCCAGGGAGGACCAGGCCGCATCAAGCGGCCCCATGCTTATGTAGACCGTCTCCTGGGCGGCCACAATGCCGATGCGCGGGACCTGGATCGTCTCGCCGAAGATGTTCTCCGTGCTCTGCACCTCGGGCTTGACCCGGATGTCAATCAGGCTATTGTCCCGGCTCACAGTGAGACTGAGAACCTGGCCCTTGTTCTGTCGAATATGCTCCGCCAGCTCGTGCCAGTAGTCGATCTTCGCGCCGTTGATCTCCACGATCCGGTCCCCGGCCTGAAGACCGGCCTCCTTTGCCGGAGTTTCCTTCTGCACCTGCCCAATCTGAGGCAGAAGCGCCTGCTGGCCGACCACCAGGAAGATGCCCAGATAGATGATCCAGGCCAGGAGGAAGTTGAAGATCGGCCCGGCTGCGACAACGAGCATCCGCTGCCAGGGCGGCCGCCGGGAAAAGCTCTCTTCCGGCCTGAACCCTTCCGGCAACTCGTCGTCCGGATTTTCGCCCACAAGATGGACGTAGCCGCCCAAAGGAACGGCCGAGATCTTGTACTCCGTCTGCCCCCGCTTGAATCCGGCAATCTTCTTGCCGAAGCCCAGGGAGAAGGTCCGCACCCCCATCCCGAAGGCCTTGGCCACGCTGAAGTGGCCGAACTCATGAAAGAAGATGAGGATTCCGAGGACCAGGACAATGGCTATGGCGCTGAGCATACGTTACTTCATTGTGAGAGGTTCAACGAGACTCCACTGCGTAGAGTGTTCTGCCCATTTAAGCTTGCTGATGGAGGTATCTGAAGAGCCATACAACCACCCCTGCCCCT
>CAZQPF010000117.1:0-7460 GCA_964595165.1 uncultured Desulfohalobiaceae bacterium | reverse complement strand
CAACCACCCCTGCCCCTCCTTGCGAAGGAGGGGAGCTGTTCAGAATATATCGAAAGGGGCTACCCACCACTGACCACTCTTAGTGTGAGGCTCCAGCTCTTCCTGACCACAGACCTCCGACCACTGACTACCGGTATCGACCCCAGTTATGCCTGCCATCAGCTGTGAGCTGTGAGCTTCCCCCCAATCTCTCCCTCACCTGGCGGTCCACCTCGAAGATGTCCCCGATGGTCCGGATGGGCACCACGCTGTGCCCTTCCAGGGCCTCGCGGTTGATCCGGGCGATGTCCTGAAAGGCGATACACTTATCCAGAAACTGCTGCACCGCCACCTCATTGGCCGCATTGAGCACCACCGGATGGCTGGGCCCGGAGCGAAGCGCCTGCCTGGCCAGATCGAGGCAGGGGAAGCTTTTGGTATCCGGCTCTTCAAAGCTGAGCCGCCCGATGGCTTTCAGATCCAGGCGCGGCAAATCGAGGCTCAGGCGCTGCGGGTAGCTCAGGCAGTAGGCGATGGGAATGCGCATGTCCGGGATGCCCAGATGGGCCAGGACCGAGCCGTCGCAGTACTCCACAAGGGAGTGGACAATGGACTCCGGATGCACGAGCACCTCAATCCGCTCCTGATCGATCCCGAAGAGATGCCGGGCCTCGATGATCTCCAGCCCCTTGTTCATCAGGGTGGCAGAATCGATGCTGATCTTGGCCCCCATGGACCAGTTGGGATGATCCAAGGCCTGCTCCGGGGTCGCAGACTCCAGAAAGGAGGCCCCTTTGTCGCGGAAAGGACCGCCGGAGGCGGTGAGCACGAGATTCGTCGCCTCGTCCCAGTCGTGCCCGGCCAGGCCCTGAAACAAAGCGTTGTGCTCCGAGTCCACCGGCAGTATGGCGGCTCCGTAACGATGACAGGCCTCGCGCAACAAAGGCCCGGCCAGAACGAGGGACTCCTTATTGGCCAGGGCCACAACCTTGCCGCATTTTACAGCCCGCATGGTCGGGGCCAGGCCGGCTGCCCCCACAAGCGAGGAAACCACAATATCGGCCTCGGCCAGGGAGGCCAGCGCCTCATAGCCCTCCTGACCGACGTAGATGTGCGGGCGGTATCCCTCAGGGAGGATCTCCTGCAGCTCCCGGCGGTGCTCCTCGGAGTAGACCGCCAGACAGGAGGGCCGCCACTGCCGGGCCTGCTCAGCCAGAAGGCGCACATTGCGGCCGGCGGCCAGCCCGACGAGCCGAAAAGCTTCCGGCGACTGGCCCACCACCTGGAGCACGTTCCGGCCGATGGACCCGGTGCTGCCCAGGACCACAATGTGCCGGCGATAGGCGGCAAGGTTCCGGGCCCGGAATAGCGGGGAGATATAGGAGAGCATAGCTTATGCCTAAAACAGGGGATATAAGTGTTGCAGGGCCATATACACCGGAAGCACGAAGAGCACGCTGTCGAAGCGGTCCAGAATGCCGCCGTGCCCCGGGAGCATCCTTCCCGAGTCCTTGATCGCCAGCTGCCGCTTCAGGGCCGACTCGAAGAGATCGCCGAGCTGGGCCGCAACGTTCAGGAGCAGCCCGATCCACAGCCAGTGATACCAGGCTACTGCGCCGAAGCCCAAGCCGACAGTCAGGGTAATGGCCATACAGGAGGCCAGCCCTCCCAGGGAGCCCTCCCAGGTCTTCTTGGGGCTGACGCTGAGCCACAAGGGATGCCTCCCCCGCCAGAGGCCGATATAATAGGCCCCGATATCGGACACAAAGGAGGCCAGGAGGATGAGGACCATCTCCACCGGGCTGAGCCACACGAGAAACTGCAAAGCGAGCGGAATATAAAGCAGCCCGGCCAGGATAACCGCAAGCGAGGCCCAGGACTCGGCCCGGCCCTGACCGTAGCGCCAGAGAAAAACGAGATTGAGAACCCAGAAGCAAAGCAGCAAAACCGCGAGCGGAGAAATGCCCAAGGGTGCGTGGAATACGAGCAGCCCGGCCAGGGCCAGGCCAAGAGCCTTCCACCCAAGCCCCTGCTTCTGCGGCCAAAAGAGGGAGTAGAACTCCAGCAGCCCCAAAGCGCTCAGCACAAAAACGCCGCAGCTGAAGACAAGCGGCGGGGCCCAGAAAATGAAATAGACAAACAGCCCCAGCAGGGCGATGCCGGTAATAATCCGCTTCTGATGCGACGTCATTTGACCCCGATGCCGCCGAATCGCCGTTCCCGGTTCTGAAAGTCCTCAAAGGCCTGCTGCAGGGCCTGCTCATCGAAGTCGGGCCAGTAGGTGGGAGTGAAGTAGAGCTCGGAGTAGGCCGATTGGAAGACGAGGTAGTTGCTCAGGCGGTGCTCCCCGCTGGTGCGGATGATGAGATCCGGATCCGGCTGCTCTGCAGTGTACAGATAGCGGCGTAACCGCGGCTCATCGAGCTCCTGCGGCGAAACCCGGTCCTGGAGAAGCTGCTGCACGGCACGCAGGATCTCGTCCCGCCCGGAGTAGTTGAGGGCGAAGTTGAGAACCATCCGGTCGCAGGAGGCGCTCATGTCCATGGTGTGCTTGATGATGCGCCGCACGGCAAAAGGAAGCTCCTCCCAGGCCCCCAGGATGTTCAGCCGGATGGAATTGTCCAGGAGGGTTTTCTGCTCCTGGCGCAGAAAGCGGATGAGCAGGTCGAAGAGGAAGTTCACCTCTTCCTTGGGGCGGCGCCAGTTCTCCTTGGAAAAGGCGTACAGCGTGAGATACTCCACCCCCAGCCTGCGGCACTCGGTCACGATCTTCTTGGCAGTTTCCGTGCCGGCTTTGTGCCCCTCGCTCCGGGGAAGCCCGCGCTCTTTGGCCCACCTGCCGTTGCCGTCCATAATGATGGCCAGATGGGTAACTGGAGGGCTGGGGCTTGTTTCTTCCGTCAAGCTGAGTCCTCGCTCTGGCCCGCTTCAGGACATCCGCCGGTGGGAATGCCTTACCCAGGCCGTTACGGTTCAAAGTTCAGAGTTGGAAGAAGCTCACAGCTGACAGCAGGCAGACCGTGGTCAGTGGTCTGTTGTCAGTGGTCACAAGAAAAAAGCAGAGCACCTGTCACGCTTGAAAATATCGCATGGCGCATAGCGCATAGCGCATGGCGAAGCATGAAGTTTCAGAGCGAAGATCAAAGAATCAACCACGCTTACCCCTCCTTGCGAAGGAGGAGAGCTTGGATAGAGCTTTGCTTTCTTCCGCTTTAGTCAAGGCTAATGAATATAGAATGCGTTAGCATTCTATATTTCCATGATCTCCTTCTCCTTGTCCTCCAGCATCTTGTCCGCCTTGGCCACGAACTCGTCGGTCATCTTCTGGATGTCCTCCTGGCCGGAGAACATGTCGTCCTCGGAAATATCCTTGCTGTTCTTCATCTTCTTCAGGGTGTCGTTGGCCTCGCGGCGTATGTTACGGATGGCGATCTTCGTGTCCTCGGTATACTTCTTGGCCACCTTGACGAGCTCCTTGCGACGCTCCTCGGTGAGGGCCGGTATATTAATCCGGATGATCTTGCCGTCGTTGATCGGGTTGAGCCCCAGATCGGACTTCATGATGGCCTTTTCCACATTGCCCATGGCGTTGCGGTCCCAGGGCTGAATATTGATGGTTCGGCTGTCCGGAACAGAGATGGAAGCGAGCTGCTTAAGAGGTGTCGGGGTATCGTAGTAGTTGACAACCACATCCTCCACCAGGGTGCTCGAGGCCCGCCCGGTGCGCAAGCGGCTGAAATCCTTTTTCAAGGTTTGCACCGCTTTGTCCATCCGATCGCGGCAATCATTGAAAACGTCTTTCATATCCATAGCTTACTCTCCTTGCACTACGGTTCCAACGAGTTCTCCGCTCACGACCCGCCTGATGTTTCCCTTTTCCAGAAGATTGAAGACTACCACCGGGAGCTTGTTGTCCATGCACAGGGAGATGGCTGCGGAATCCATAACCTTGAGGCCTTTCTGCAGGACATCAAGATAGGTCAGCCGGGGATAGAGGGTTGCTTCCGGATCCTCTTCCGGGTTCTTGTCGTACACCCCGGCCACCCGGGTGGCCTTGAGCAGGGCCTCGGCCTTGAGCTCCATGGCCCGGAGGGAGGCAGCCGTATCGGTGGTGAAGTAGGGATTGCCGGTACCAGCCGCACAGATGACCACCCGTTTCTTTTCCAGGTGTCGTATAGCCCGCCGCCGGATGTAGGGCTCGGCCACCTCCTGCATGGTGATGGCGGTCATCAGGCGGGTCACCAGGCCCTGCTTCTCCAGGCGGTCCTGGAGGGCGAGGCCGTTCATCACCGTGGCCAGCATGCCCATATAGTCCGCAGAGGCCCGGTCCATTCCCTTGGCTGAAGAGGAAACGCCGCGGAAGATGTTGCCGCCCCCGATGACCAGGGCCACCTCCAGCCCCTGGCCGGCCACCTCAGCGATGTCCCCACAGATGGAATCGATATTCGAGATATCGATGCCGTACTTTTGCTGGCCGGCTAAGGCCTCCCCGCTCAGCTTGAGCAAAACCCGTTGGTACTTGAACGCTTCCATCTGTGCCAGAACCGCCTTTGAAAGCTAGCATTCCTTGCCGTGAAACAAAAAAACGGGCCCTGGTGGGCCCGTTTTTTTGCTTAGCCTTCCTTGGTCTCTCCGACCTCCATTCGGTCGAAGCGATTGATCTCTATCTTTTCCCCCAGCGAGGCTACGAGCTCATTGAGCAAGTCCTGGACGGTGATGGAATCGTCCTTGATATAGGGCTGCTCCATGAGGCAGGCTTCCTTGTAATACTTCTTCATGCGGCCCTCGACGATCTTTTCCACCACATGATCCGGCTTGCCTTCATCCTGGGCCTGCTTCTTGAAAATGGCTTTCTCCTGCTCCAGGGCTTCCTGGGGAAGGTTCTCCGGCCAGACGCAGAGCGGGTTGGCCGCGGCGATCTGCATGGCTACGTTCTTGGCGAACTCCTTGAACTTTTCGTTCTTGGCCACAAAATCGGTCTCGCAGTTGACCTCCACCAGGACCCCGATCTTGCCGTTGGAATGAACGTAGGACCCGATGATCCCTTCCTTGGCCGTTCTGTCGGATCGCTTCTGGGCCTTGGACAGGCCCTTTTCCCGAAGCCAGGTTATGGCCTTCTGCTCGCCTCCGTCGGACTCCTTGAGAGCCTTCTTGCAATCCATCATACCCGCGCCGGTCTTTTCGCGCAGGTCTTTTACCATCTTGGCGCTGACTTCCATGCTCAAGCCTCCTATGCCTGTTCTTGGGTCGGTTCTTCGGTCGGTACTTCAGGGGATGGTTCGGCTTCCTGGCTCAATGCTTCTTCCGGTGCCTGAGCAGCCGCTGCCGCTTCCTCCGGCTCTTCTTCCTGCCTGGCAGCACCTTCGAGGCAGGCGTCCGCAATGCGGGAGGTGAAAAGCTTGATCGCCCTGATGGCGTCGTCGTTCCCCGGGATGATGTAGTCGATCACATCCGGATCGCAGTTGGTATCGGTAATGGCCACAATGGGGATACCCAGCCGGTTGAACTCCCGGACGGCGATCTCTTCGCGCTTGGGATCGACGATAAACCCTGCCTGCGGAAAGTCGTCCATGTCCTTGATGCCGCCGAGGGTCTTCTGGAGCTTGTCCAGCTCCCGCTGCATCCCTACGACCTCTTTTTTGGGGAACTTGTGCACTGTGCCGTCCTCGAACATGGACTCCAGCTTCTTGAGCCGGTCGATGCTGTGCTTTATGGTCCGAAAGTTGGTCAGCGTTCCGCCCATCCAACGTTCGGTGATGTGAAACATTCCGGCCCGCTCGGCCTCTTCCTGGATGATGTCCTGGGCCTGCCGCTTGGTGCCCACAAAAAGAACCTTGCCTTTGTTGGCCACGGTGTCGACAATAAAGTTGTAGGCCTTGTCAAAGAGGGGGATCGTCTGTTGGAGATCGATAATATGGATCCCCTTGCGGGAGCCGAAAATAAACGGCTTCATCTTGGGATTCCAGCGCCTGGTCTGATGACCGAAGTGGACTCCCGTCTCCAGCATCTGCTTCATGTGGATAAAGGGCATACGTCTCTCCTTGTAAGGGTTTTCGACCGCCGCTCCGGATTCTTGAGCCCCTCACCCTGCATGGTCCTGGATGATGCCCGGCTTGACCGCCCCATCTGGGTACAGAGGGGGACAAGGGATCAAGCCCGAAAATCCGGGATTGCAGGGACCCTGAGGGCCTCTCCGGAAGCGTGTGTAGTGAATCACAAAAGATCAAATATAAGATAAATGCTTCTTGCTGGCAAGGGGTCAGGAAGGGCTTTCGCCCGAGACGCTGTTCATGAGCAGGCCCACGGACTCGATCTCCACCTTGACCTCGTCTCCCGGCTGGAGCGATCCCACCCCCGGAGGCGTTCCGGTGAGCACCACATCCCCCGGCATGAGGGTCATGATCCCGGAGATGAAGCTCACCAGCTCAAAAGGCGTGGCGATCATATCCGAGGTTCTGCCCTCCTGGCGCAGCTCATCGTTCAGGTAGGTATGGATGGTCAGATCGTCCTTGCCCTTGAAATCGGTCTCGATCCACGGTCCCAGCGGGCAGAAGGTATCGAAGCCTTTGGCCCTAGTGTACTGGATATCCGCATTCTGCAGATCTCTGGCCGTCAGATCGTTGCCGCAGCAAAACCCGAAGATGTACTCCGGGGCCTGGGATACGGGTACCTTGCGGCATTGACGGCCGATGACCACGCCCAGCTCCCCTTCGTAGTGCACATTCTTGGACTGCGCCGGGTAGACAATGGACTGCCCGGTTCCGATAACCGAGGAGGGAGGCTTGAGAAAGAGCAGGGGCTCCGCCGGAACCTTCTTGCCCAGCTCCTCGGCGTGTGCGTGGTAGTTCAGGCCGACGCAGACCACCTTGGTGGGAACCACCAGGGGAAGTACGGTCACCTCCTTGAGCGGTATGGTCTCCTGGCTATCCAGCCGCTGGTCCAGCGGCTGCACCTCGTTGTCCAGCAGGGCCGCGTAAAAGGCCCTCCTCTGATGTCGAACCCTGATGACTCGCATGTCCTACCTCTTGAAGAGAGTTGAAGCGCATAGCGCAAAGCGCATGGCGAAGCATGAAAGAAGGTTGAGTTTTCAATGGAGTTCACAGTTGGAAGAAGCTCAGC
Source organism: uncultured Desulfohalobiaceae bacterium (assembly GCA_964595165.1). Classification (GTDB taxonomy): domain Bacteria; phylum Desulfobacterota; class Desulfovibrionia; order Desulfovibrionales; family Desulfothermaceae; genus CAZQPF01. Next base: position 362 of record CAZQPF010000117.1, on the reverse strand, counting down.
TGACAGCTCATACATTGATCACCAGCGGCACGATGACCGGATCCCGCTCCAGGGTCTTGCGGAAATGGCGCCGCAAGGCCGCCTTGATCCGCTGCCGCAGCTTTTTCCAGGCCCCCGCCTGGATCTGATTGTATACATCCATAACCACAGACTCTGCATCCTCCAGAATGTGGGCGTACTCCTGCTGGAAAATGAAGCCCTTGGACTCGATGCGCGGGCCCATAATAATATCCCCGGTCTCGGTATCGAGCACCAGGAGCACGATCACCATCCCTTCGTCAGCCAGCAGCTGCCTTTCGCGAAGGATAGCGTTGCCCACATCCCCGACCCCCTTGCCGTCCACCAGCACGGAGCGGGAGGAA
>CAZQPF010000116.1:0-8891 GCA_964595165.1 uncultured Desulfohalobiaceae bacterium | reverse complement strand
TATTTCTGCAAAACTGAGTGCCGGGTGAGGGGTTGGAAGTCGAGTTTCATACGAGCGCAGCCTCCGGCTGCGCTGACTTACGTATATCACCTTGGGAAGAAGGTTGCATTCAAACCGAGTGCCGGGTTGATCTAGGAAGACATTTCACACCACAGCACGATAGCGCGGACGGGTGGATTTGACCGAAGCGCCAAGTCCGGGGTCGGTAACGGTTACCGCCGCAGAAGAAGCGAGCTCCAGGAGAACAGCCGCTATGCCTGAAGACAGCAAGCCCTCCATCCGCAAGGGCGGACAAGCCCGGGAAGCATGTCCCTCGGATGCGAAAGCCAAGCTGGAGATGTATCGCTTCATCTTCGATGCCATCCACAATGGGGTTATGGTCACCGACCCCCAGGGCTATGTTACCCATATGAACGCCCCCTACGGAGAGTTTCTCAACCTGGATCCCGGTCAGCAGATCGGCAAGCATTGCACTGAGGTGGTGGAGAACACCCGAATGCACATCGTGGCCCAGACCGGAAAGCCCGAGATCAACAGGACCCAGCACATCAGGGGTCAGAACATGGTGGTCCAGCGCATTCCCATCCGCAAGAACGGCAGGATCATCGCGGTTTACGGCCAGGTCATGTTCAAGGATGTCAAGGATGTCAGCCGACTGGCCCAGCGGCTCTCCATGCTGGAATCCAAGGTCCGGCTCTACGAGGAGGAGCTTATGAATCTGCGCTCCACCCGGTATACCTTCGAGAGCATCATCGGCAGCAGCTGGGACATCCAATCCTTGAAGCAGGAGGCGGTAAAAGCCGCGGGCAACGATTCCCCGGTGCTGATTACCGGAGAGAGCGGCACGGGAAAGGAGATCTTTGCCCAGGCCATCCACCAGGCCAGCCTGAGAAAGGTCTATCCCTTTGTGCGTATCAATTGCGCCGCTATCCCCAGGGATCTCATGGAATCCGAGCTTTTCGGCTACGCCAAGGGTGCTTTTACCGGAGCGCTGAGCGGCGGCAAGCCGGGCAAGTTCGAGCTGGCCGATCAGGGAACGGCCTTCCTGGACGAGATCGGCGACCTGTCCCTGGACATGCAGCCCAAGCTGCTGCGGATCATCGAGGACAAGGAGCTCGAGCGCTTGGGGGGGACCAAGGTCATCCGCTCCGATTTTCGGGTCATTGCCGCAACCAATCAGGATCTCTCGCGCATGGTCGCCGAGGGCCGGTTCCGCACCGACCTCTTCTACCGACTCAACGTCATCCCCTTGCACATCCCCCCGCTGCGGGAGAGAAGGGAGGATATACTGCCTCTGGTGCGCCATTTCATCGACCTCATGGCCCGGGAGGCGGCCTTCTCGGCCATAGGCATCGATCCGGAGGCGGCCGAGGTTCTGCAGAGTTACGACTGGCCGGGTAACGTCCGGGAGCTGACCAACGTGCTGGAGCGCACGCTTGCCTCTTTGGACGGGGACCTCATCCGGAAGCAGGATCTGCCCTTTCATCTTCGGCAAGAGCGGGGCCCGAGCCCGGCTCCGCCGGGAACAAGGCTGCAGGACGCCCTTAACCAAACCGAGAAGGAAGTCATAGCCCAGGCCCTGGCCCGAAACAGGAACAACAAGGCCAGGGCAGCAGCCGAGCTCGGCATTCACCGTACCCTGCTCTACAAAAAGATGCGCAAGCACAAGCTTCCGCTGGAGGAAAGCCAGTAAGGAAGGTGTATCATTGTTGATACATGGGACGGCAGCCTCCGGCCGGACAGGAGGCCCTCCTGGTTTGAGATGAGGCTCCCTTAGGGGTGCTCTTGAAGAACGGTCAGCAGAGTAGCCACTTGGGCTGGAGTATAATAGGCGAGGGGGAGGATTTTTTGCAGTCGCATCTTTTAGAGGGAGATTGCCACCATGGGCGAGCCTAAGGAACTAACTACGGCCTGTACCTGGGATTGCCCCGACGCCTGTTCCCTGATCATAGGGGGGAGCCGGGACAAGGCCAAGGTCCGGGGCAACCCGGAGCATCCGGTTACTCAGGGAGTTGCCTGCGGCAAGATTCAGCGCCATCTCAAAAGGCTGGCCAGCCCGCAGCGGCTTCGGGCTCCGTTGCGGAAAACCAAGAACGGCTGGCGGGAGCTATCCTGGGAGGAGGCCCTGGATCTCTGCGCCGATAGGCTGGGTCCAGTCCTGGAGGAGGATCCAAGAGCACTGCTTCATATCCAGGGCCAGGGGGCGCGGGGGATTGTCAAATCCGTGGTGCAGCGTTTCTTCAGCAGCCTGGGCTGCACCAGGACACAGGGCTCGCTGTGCGATGAGACCGGCATTCAGGCCAGCATCCTGGATTTCGGGTCCCTGGAGCACAACGCGATCCACGATCTTCTGCAAGCCAAGTATATCGTCAACTGGGGCAAGGATCTGCAGCGCTCCGCCATGCATCTGGGGCGGATTGTCGGCCGTGCCAGGAAGCAAGGAACCAGGCACCTTGTGATCTGGCCCGGGGGCAAAGGCTATGAGCGGCTGGCCGAGGAAGCCATCCGCATCCGGCCGGGGACGGACCGGTTCCTGGCCCTGGCTGTGCTCAAGGAGCTCCTGGGGAGGGGGGGCTTGGATGGTTCCAGGCTGGAGCGGTGCGCCAACAGCCGGGCATTTTTGGATATCCTGCAGCAATGGTCGCTGCCGGAGCTGGCCTCCAGATGCGACGTGTCTCAAGAGATCATTCGCGGCCTGGCCGAGATCTATGCGGAAGAGGGGGTTTCAACCCTCATAGGCTGGGGCGTGCAGCGGCATCCTTGCGGGGGCGAGGCGGTTCGCCTCATCAACGCCTTGTCCTGGCTTTCGGGCAATGTGGGCCGCCCGGGATCCGGGGTCTACTTCAACCTCTCCTCGCAGCGCTTCTTCAATCTGTCCTGGCTCCCGGAGCCAAGCAACAGAAGCCTCAACCTGCCCCGCATCGGACGCGAGATGGAAGCGGCAAAGAATCCAGCCCTCCGAGCCGCCTGGCTGAACGGCACCAACATCGTAAATCAGGCCCCGGAGAGCCGCAGACTAGCGAACGTCTTTTCCGGCCTGGATTTCATGGTCGTGGTCGACGCTTTCCTGACCGATAGCGCAGCCTGCGCCGATCTGGTGCTGCCCTGCACCTTGATGTGGGAGGAGGAGGATGTGGTTGGATCCTGCATGCACGATTGCCTGCAGCTCGCCTCCGGGGTTTTCTCTCCCCCGCCGGGGGTTCGCTCCGATTACTGGATAGCCGAGGAGCTGGGCCGCAGGCTGGGATCAGGGTTTCGCTTTCCCTCCCGGGATTACTGCTTCCGGCAAACCCTGGGCCCTCCCTGGCCCGACATCGACGTGGACCAGCTGCGACAGCGGGGCTTTGTCCGGATACAGCGGGATCCGGTAGTGTTTTCCGGCCCCAGGACGGCTCATCAGGACGGGCTGTTTTATCTGCTGGACCGCCTGAGCCCAGAGCCGGAACCGGATCCGAGCTATCCGCTCACCTTGCTGAGCCTCATCCGCAAGGAGGCCATCCACTCGCAGCTTCTTCCGGAGGAGCACCAGATTCCGCCGCCGGTGGCAGTAAACCCGAAGGCTTCCGGGATGAGCCGCATCGACCTCGATCGGCCTGTGAGCCTGGTTTCGCCCCTGGGCCGGCTCGAGGTGGACCTTATCCTCGATTCCAGCCTCCACCCTGAGGCGGTGATCTACCGGCGGGGCGATTGGATGCGCCTGGGCGGAGGAGTGAATCAGCTCATCGAGCCAAGGCTCACGGATCTCGGAGTGGGAGCGGCCTACTATGGACAGCGGGTTCGGCTGGAGAACGAATAGACCCGAGGCCGGAATGAGGCTTAAGGAATAGGCATCTTAAAACCGTGTTGCCAGCTCCTTGGCTCGCTCCATTGCCTTTCGCCTGGACTGGTCTCTATTTTCGGGATCTCCAAGCGTAGGCTCCACCACGGTGCTCACCAGCTCCCCGATACCCATGAAGCCCAGAATCATCTCCAGGTAGCTGGACTGGTAATTCATGTGCTCCGCACCGGAGCCGGGATAATACGCCCCGCCCCGGGCATAGGATAGGTACGCCCTGCCTTGCACCAGGCCCCGGTATCCCTGCTCGGTGACTGCGAAGGTATAGCTGGGCTGCACAATGACGTCGATGTAGTGCTTGAGGCGGTAGGGTATGCTGAAGTTCCACATGGGCACGGCAAAGACATACTTGTCCGCGGCGGTGAACTCCTGGATCACCTCCTCCACATTGCGCCACCTCGCCTTGTCCTCTTTGCTGTGGCTCTGGCCGTGCATGATGTTGTACTTGCCCTGGAGGGTATCCGCGTCGAGTACGGGCAGGGAGCGCTGGAACAGGTGCAGGGTGCTCACTTCATGGGAGGGGTTGGCCTCCAGATAGGTCTGCACAAAGATGTCGGCCACGCTTTTGGCGTGGGAGCGTTCATAGCGTGGAGAGGCCTGGATGTACAGTAAACGGGTCATGGCGCCTACACCGCCTTTGTACCTGCGTTGGGGTACGGTCGAAAGCTTATTGCCGTTTCAGGCGTGAAGCATCCGAGGCCCGGCGGGGAATGGGGTTCGAGCCGCCGAGCCTCGGAGTAATCCCTTGCAGCCTTCGGGGCTGGAAAAGGAGGATCAGCCGCTTAGAGGGAGATCTGCTTGCTGTTCTCCCACAGCCCGTGGATGTTGCAATAGCCGGCGGCTACGATCTCTCCGGGCTGATTGACCTTCATGGACAGGGTGACGGTGTGATCGGTGTACACCGGCCCCTGGTTGGCCCCTTCAACTGACTCTCCGTGGGCGGCGAACTCGAAGTTGCCGACCTCGTAGGCGAACTTTCCGCCCTCGGGCTTGAAGTAGACGCGGAGCCAGCGGATGTGGTGCTCGGTGGTGTTGGGGTGAGCGATCTCCTTGCCAATGGAGACCTGAACCTGGAAGCTTTGGTCCTTGGATACCTTGTCCGGGGCTTCGATCACCGGAACGTGCTTTTCCTTTTTCCAATCCTCGGTTTGAAAGAGTTCGCCCATGCGCATAAACATTCCCTCCTTGATTTCTGCGTTGACAAAGACTCATCTCCAGCTGCATCTTTCAATGAGGAAACCATAATGCCTGTGGGGAAGCTGTCAATACAATCCGAGCGCCTCACTCCGGGTAATGATCGGGGGAAAAAGGGCTACAGGACTAGGAGGTGTTTGCCCTGCACCAGGAGGTGACCATGACTCAGGAACCGCGGTATCAAATGGCCCCCGGCTACGGGATCCGGATTGCTCTGGCCGAGTGGCAGGGGCAGGAGCCCGCTGTGCTCTGCGTGCACGGACTTACGGCCAACTGCCGTTGCTGGGACGGCGTGGCCGGTTCCCTGTCTCCCCGGCACCGCGTTCTGGGGATAGATCTCCGGGGAAGAGGGCGTTCCGATGCCCCGGATACCGGCTACTCCCTGGAGCAGCATTGCCGGGACATCCGCCGGGTTCTGGAGAGCCGGAGCGTGAGCCCGATCGTCCTCATGGGGCACTCCCTGGGAGCTGCAGTTGCTCTTGCCTTTGCAGCCTCCTGCCCGGACATGGCTCGGGGGCTTATCTTGGTCGACGGGGGAGGCAAGCTGGAGGAGGAGCAGATGGAGACCGTTCTCCAGGGCATTTCTCCCTCGTTGGAGCGGCTGGGCCGCATCTACTCCTCCATCCAGGATTATCTGGCCGAGATGAAGCGCTCCCCGCACTTTGAGCCCTGGAACGAGGTCTGTGAGGCCTATTTCCGCTACGAGCTCCAGGAGGTGGAAGGCGGGGTCAGCTGCCGGATTCAGCCGGATCACATCCGGGAGGAGGTGGAAAATCTGCGCCAGGTGGACATCTCAGAATACTACGGCCGCATTTATGCTCCGGTTCTCATTCTGCGGGCCAGGAAAGGCCTTCTTGGCGGCGATCAGGGCTTGCTGCTGCCCCAAAACGCGGTCCGGCGCATGCAGCAGGAGATGCCCCGGGCTGAATGCGTCGAGCTCGAGGGTACGGACCATTACTCTATCCTCTTTCAGCCCAACCCGGAAAGGGACCGGGCGATCCTCGATTTTCTTGACCGGCTGTGACAGGGACCGGTTCGGCTAGTGGGCGGAAAGATCGAAGACCAGGTTTTGCGGCCGCTGAGCATTCTCCAGCTTGATCTGGAGACGAAGCTTGGCCGCAGACTCCGCCTCGGCAGGAAAGAAGAGGAACCCCCTGCCGAGCATGCCCGGTTCAATGGGTTTGTTCTCCAGATTCTTAGCGGCAAGCTCGGATGCGATTCGTCGTTCCGGGTCCCGGTCCAGGGATTCCTTGCCTCCGCCGACGATCGCTCCCCCGGCGGCCCCGACTGCGGCGCCTTTGCCGGCTGCCTGGGCAACGTTCTCCCCGGTCAGGATGCCGATGGCCGCTCCCACCAAAGCGCCTCCGGCGCCACCGAGCAGAGAGCCCTTGCCGGCGCTTTTGGCCAGGCGGGAGTACTCGGAGCTCTTTTGAACCCGCTCGTAGGCCGTGCGGCTGTCCAGCAGATTCCAGTAGTTTCCGTCTTTGTCCAGCAGAAAGGTCTGCCCGGGAACGATGGACAGCGTTTGCGATCCCTGATTGTCGATGACGACCTGTACCGGCAAGAGCCCGGCCTTGAGAATATTAAAGCCGAAGGCCTTTTTGGCCTTGTCTGCCTCGGCATAGCCCTCTGCGGCCAGGGTTGCTTCGGAGGCGGACTGAGCATTTTCGTATGCCTGCGGCGAACGGAAGGGCACCTCCCGGCTTTTGTAGGAGGTGCAGCCGGAAAGGGCCGCACCGCAAAACGCTGTGAGGCAAATAAGCAGTATAAGGCGTTGCATGCTCTTTTTCTCCTGGTAGAAGGTAGCTTGGAACCGCTCCCTGAAACGGGTATTCCGAGCTGATAAAGTAGCAGGAAACGATGAAAGTGTCATTATGCCGGCCACCATGCTCCCCCCGTTTCTGGTAGTCAGCGTGGGCGCGCTGTGGGGGCTTTACTGGGCGCCGCTCAGGCAGTTGGAAGCCCTCATCGGAGCCGGACCCTGGGTGACCTTTGCCGCAGTGGCTACCGGATGTCTCTGCCTGGCCCCTTTTGGCTGGAAGGGAAGGCACCGCCTGGCCGTCTCCAACAACCGGGCCCTGATGAGCATCGCCCTGGGCGGGGCTTCCTTCGTGCTCTACTCCAACGGCCTGCTCTATGGCCGTGTGGCCGTGGTCATTCTTCTCTTTTACCTGACCCCGATCTGGAGCACGCTCATTGTTCGTTTCTGGCTGCGCTGGCCGGTTTCCCGGTGGCGCTACTGCGCCATTGTCGCCGGCTTGGCGGGCATCGGGCTCGTGCTGCGCTCCGATCACTCCCTGCTGCCGCTGCCCCAGTCATTGGGCGATTGGCTGGGCCTTTCCTCCGGGATCCTCTGGTCGGTGGCCTCTACGGGCATCCACGTTCACGCCCGAACCAAGGCCGCGGAAACCAACTTCATTTTTTGCGCCGGAGGTACGGCCATGGCCCTGTTTCTGGCCCTGCTTCTGGGACATACGCCACAGCCACAGGGGCTGGATCTTGCCCTGCCCGCTCTGGGCTGGACGCTGCTGCTCGGCGGAGGCTGGTGGGCCGCGTCGCTTTCGGGCTTCATGTGGGCCACCCGGCAAATGGAGCCGGCCAGGATCGGCATTTTGCTCATGAGTGAAGTTCTCGTCGGGGCCGCGACCTCGGTTCTGTTTGCCGGCGAGCCCTTTGACGGCTTCATGGCGCTGGGGGGGCTGCTGGTTATCGCCGCCGGCCTGCTGGAGACGGCGCCACGCCGACGTATACCTCTGACGCGCTATGCCTTTCTGCGGCATGCCAGAAGATGAGCTGCCAGAATGAGCCTCGCGGCAGGCAGCCATCGCCCATCGACGGAGCCTGTGCACAGCCTCTTTCCCCTTTTTCTCACTGTTTCCTTGCCTTGACACTTTTGGACCCTGCCAATTAGCTTATTCTGTATACTTGTACTATAGAGTTCACGGTTCACAGTTAAGGCCAAGAAATCAGGGTCATCCGAAGCTTCCGCAGCCCGGAGGGTCTCCGCCTATGTCAGAAGATCTCCTTTTTTCCACCTGGGGCAGCTGGTCCCAGACGGAGCAGGAAAACCAAGAGGAGCTCAACCCTTCGAGGCACGGCTTCAAGGCCTTCATGGGCTGGGACGGCGTCATGGTGGCCGATGAGTCGGTGCACCTCGCCGACATGTGCCGGGCCTACATGGAGCGGGCCAAGGAGGAGTCCTGCGGCCAGTGCTATCCCTGCCGCCTGGGAATGGAGCAGATGTGGCGCATTCTGGAGGACATCTGCGCCGGCGAAGGCTCCGGAGAAGATCTGGAGCGGCTGCGCTTCCTGGGAGCACTCATCAAGGATACCTCCAAGTGCGGCATCGGACTGACTTCCCCCCGGCCAGTTCTCGATGTTCTGGAGCATCGCCCGGAGACGCTTCAAGAGGCCATCGATCAGGGGGGAGCGGTGCGCGGGGATTATGTGAGCAAGGTGAGCGCACCCTGCACCGAGGCCTGCCCCTCCCATCTGGATATTCCGGCCTATGTGGATCTGATTCGCATGGGCCGGTTCGAGGAGGCGATGCAGATCGTTCGGCGGGACTGCCCCCTGCCGGGGAGCATCGGCCGAACCTGCCTGCGCCCCTGCGAGTACCATTGCCGCCGGAGCATTGTGGACGAGCCCATCGCCATCAACGCCCTGAAGCGCTTTGCCGACGATCGCATTCGGGCCACCGGCACCTTCAGGCCTCCGGAGGGCAAGCCCGGTCCAGGCTCTCGGGTGGCGATTATCGGCGCCGGTCCGGCCGGGCTTTCCTGCGCCTACTACCTTCAGCTGCTGGGCTGCAAGGCGGTCATCTTTGAATCCCTGCCCGAGCCTGGGGGCCGAGCTGCCGTGG
>CAZQPF010000115.1:0-8942 GCA_964595165.1 uncultured Desulfohalobiaceae bacterium | reverse complement strand
AACATATTGCTTTGATTGCTGATATTGACGAGTTGATTTGACTGTGAATGCTTTTAACTTATCTCTTTGATTTCTTTGTCTTAACTGTGAACCGTGAACTGATATGGTGAACTTTGAACTCTAAAGACATAATGTGTTGGAATGCTAAGTGGATGGCAGGAGCCATAAGAGAAAGACGTCCCCAGGGAGGACCCGGGGAACGAAGAGGAAATTAACGCAGCATGGCATACAAGAAGCGCATAAAATGATCTCTCGCCTTCTCTCCCCTCGAACCCTACTGGGCCTTATGTGCCTTATGCTTCTCTTCAGCCCCGGGCTGGGCTGCAGGCATGAGATTCCCCTGCCGCACAAGGATCAGCATCCGCATCTGGAGATCTACAAGGAGGGTCTGCAGAGCTACAAAAACGGGGACTACACACAGGCCCGGAAGGAGTTCGAGAAGCTGCTGCAGCAGACGAACGACCCGCTTCTCAAGCGCAAGGCGGAGTTTGCCAGGGCCTGCTCCGTCCTGGCCGGCGCCGACTCTGCTAAGGTGCAGGGCCAAGGAATGCGCTTGTGGGAGGAATGGGCCCTGGATGCACCGGAGACCTTTCTCTACGAGAACCCGCATCTTGTCTATCCGGTGTTAAAGGATTACTACCTTAAACAAGTCACCTGGGAGAAGTCCAAGCAGTCAGAGCAGGCCAGACAAAAAACGGAGCAGGCTGAGGTCATAAAATTGCAAAAAAAGATCAATAAGCTGCAGCAAGAGAATAGAAGGCTCGAAAAGCAGCTCAAGGCTTTGGAAAAGCTCTATCAGGACCTGCAGCAGCGGAGGAAGAGCCTGTAATCTATTCCTACAAGCTTTGCCGCTGCGCTTTGGGTTTGATTTATAGAGAATGAACAGGTAATTTTTCTGCGTGTGCTCCATCAAGCCATGAAGTGGCCTTAGCCTTTTAAGCTTTTTTTCTGTTATCGGTGTGAGCTGTCAGATATTTTGCAGTAGCAGTGTTCAGGTATCCTTGGCCAGTTGTCTGTTGTTCTTTCCAAGCAGAACATACAGCTTATAGATTGCAACTAAAAACACTTTGCCAAATACTTTGCTTCCACGCATCTTATTCGCTGCACTACGCAGGGAAACCATATATTGAGCCACCATGAGTCAAGCTGAACATACCCCTCAGACCATTCTGGTTGTCGACGACGACGAAAGCATCCTCAATGTCCTGGAGGCCAGGCTGGAAGCAGCCGGCTTCAGTGCCCTGCTCGCCAGGGAGGCCTCCTCCGCGCTGCAGCTTTTGCAGCAGCACGAGGTGGACCTCGTGATCTCGGACGTCAAGATGCCCGGGATGGACGGCAAGCAGCTTCTGCGGGAGATCCAGTCCAGATGGACCGGCCTTCCGGTGATCGTGCTCACCGCCTATGCCTCGGTTCCGGATGCGGTGCAGGCCGTAAAGCAGGGCGCGGTGAACTATGTGGAGAAGCCCTTCCAGGGCCGGGAGCTCATCAAGCTGGTTCGGGAGAACCTCAGCGAAGGCCGCCCCAGACGCCGCTCCACCAATGACGCCACCATCTCCGAGAGGCTGTGGGGCGGACGCAGCCCGGCTATGCAGCGGGTCTACGATCTCATCCAGCGCGTCGGGCCTTCCGACGCAGACGTCCTCCTGCTGGGTGAAAGCGGTACCGGGAAGGAGCTGGCCGCCCGTATTCTGCACGACTTGAGCTCCAGGTCCCTGGGTCCGTTCACCATTGTGGACTGCGGCGCTACCACGCAGACCCTGCTCGAGAGCGAGCTCTTCGGCCACAAGAAAGGGGCTTTCACCTCTGCAGTCCAGGATCGCAAAGGGCTCATCGAGGAAGCGCACAAAGGCACCCTTTTTCTGGACGAGATCGCCACCATCCCCCTGGATATGCAGGCCAAGCTGCTGCGGGTGCTGCAGGAGCGGACCATCCGCCGGGTGGGGGAGAGCCGGCAGCTTTCCGTGGACTGCCGGATCATTGCAGCCACCAATGCTGATTTGCCGGCCATGATCCAGCATGAGGAGTTCCGGGAGGATCTCTACTTTAGGCTCAAGGGCATCAGCATCGAGATCCCGCCGCTGCGGAAGCGGCCGGAGGACATTCCCCTGCTGGCCGAGCGCTTCCTGGTTCAGATGTGCCGTGCGGACAACCGCCCTGCAATGCACCTTTCCCAGGAGACCATGCGCTGCTTGAAGGAGTACCACTGGCCGGGAAACGTGCGGGAGCTCAAGCAGGTGCTCCGCACGGCCATGATCCTCAGCTCCGACTCCGTCATCCAGCCGGAGCATCTGCAGCTGGAGTGCGAGACCCACCCGGGCGGGCTGGGGGAAAGCCACAACAGCTCCTTGTCCCTGGAGGACAGCGAACGCAGGACCATAGTGCGTGCCCTGGAGCAGACCGGATGGGTGCAGGCCAGGGCGGCCGAGCTCCTGGGCATCAGCCGCCGGGCCATGCACTACAAGGTCAAGAAGTTCGGCATCGGGCTCAAGAACAGAAGGCCTTGAAGAAGCTCATAGCGAGAAGAAGCTCACGGCTCATAGCTCATAGCAAGACTTGGAGGCTGCTGGGAGCATAGTGGTTGTAGGGGGTATGTTGTAGGCAGGAGGCACAAGAAATAAATCATCTGTTACATATGCACCTATAGCTTACAACATACAAGCCAAAAGGCATACGTATTTCGATTTGATGCTTCAGGCTCTTGCTATCAGCTGTCAGCTGTGAGCTGTGAGCTCTTCTTGTTCGCAAGGCACAAGACAATGGATCATCTAGGTACCTTTTTCAAAGGCCTTGATAAAGAGATGAGGGAGTCGCATCTCAAGGCCTTGCGTCAGATCTTGGAGCCAAGGCCGGAGATCGTATACGCCTATGTTTTCGGGTCGTTCCTCTCCGGCTTCCCTTTTCAAGATATCGATCTGGCTCTGTATCTTGATCTTCAACAGAGAGAAAACGCTCAAAATCTTGAAGAGCACTATGCCTCGCTTTTGGATGATGCCTTCGGAGAGCTTTTCGATATCCTGATCATCAACAAGGCGCCTTATTCGCTTCTTTGTTCAGTGTTCCGGGAAGGTCGGCTCCTCTTCTGCAAGGATGAGGACCTTCTGAGCGGTTTGATCGAAGCCTGCTCCCTGGAGCGAATAGCCAATGAAGCCTTGTCCAGGCAATCCCTGGAAGAGATCGTTTCATGAACGAGATCAATCCAGAAAAGCTTAAAGCCAGAGCGGCTGATATACGGGAGTCGATAGAGAAGATTCAAACCTATGCAGCGCTTCCGGACAGCGATTTTTGGGCCGATGAACGCAACCTCTACGCGATCAAGTATCTTCTGTTGCAGGCCATGGAGGCTTTGGGGAGCATCTGTGTTCATGTATTGGCCAAACGCTTCCAAGTAGCGGTTTCCAACTACGCAACCTGCTTTGAGGAGCTGGAGAAAAAAGGCGTACTTTCTGCCGATCTCTCGAAAAAGCTTCGAAAAATGATTCGTTCCAGAAACATCTTGGTTCACCGGTATTGGGAAGTGGATGACCAGCGTGTGCTTGAGTATGCGAGGGGCCATGTAGATGATATGCTGGAGGTGCTTCGATCCGTATGGTCTTTTCTAGGGTTTTCCAAACAAGTTTAGAGTTCAGCTCACAGTGCCTCAAGCCAAGAGGCTGGTTGCAAGCGTATTTTCCAAACGGTCGTCAACCTGCCAAGGCATAATAGAGATTTTGTCCTACATAAGAAAAAGGAATTACGTAGCTTAACCCCATTATTTTATCCAGAGCTCTCGATAGTTCATTCTTGCGATGCTTACCATATTAAAATCCCGGAGCCAAGACCATTGCCTGCGAAGGGCCTATCCATGCAACCAATTAACGACTCTCAGCTTGGGCACTCGCTGAAACTCGTCAACATTGGCCGTAACAAGGCTTAAATCCAGGGATCTGGCCTGGGCCGCAATGAGCATGTCGTTGGGACCTATAGGCGTGCCTGCTGTTTCCAAAACATGACGCAGCTCTGCGTAATGGCAGTCTGCAGGAGGGCTGAGCGGAAGTACGTTGAGTGCTGAGAGGACTGCTTCGACCTGGTGCCTCAGCTTTGCCGATCGACTCTTCATGGCCCCAAAGCGGAGCTCGGAGCTGACCATAATGCTGGTGCACACCGTCTCCTCGCCGACCTCAGCAATCTTTTGCGCAACGGTTCCACGAGGGCGGCGCACCAATTCAGACAGCACATTGGTATCCAGGAGATATTGCCAAGGCATGCTCACAATTCCACACTATCTGGAGCGCCAAGGTCCTGGTCAATATCGGGAAAATCCTGGTCCAGGTTTTCCAGCTCAGCCAGGGTCTCAAGCAGCCCCTTGCGGTGAGCTGGCTCAATGATCAGCTGATCTCCTTTCTTGCGCACAATGGCTTCCTTGCCTTCCAGCTCAAACTCCTTGGGTATCCTGATGGCTTGGCTGCGACCATTCCTGAATAGCCGCACCCGACGTTCGTTTTGCATGCCCCATGCTCCTTATGCTTCCAGCTTTGTCATATGATGGAGCATAGGCCAAGGCCTCTGCAGTGTCAACAGCAGCCCAGTTGTGGCGCATCAGCTTGCGCACCTCCTTGCCGCCCATAAACAAAATGAGCGCCCCGGCACCGAACGTATTATCCTGGTCGCATTACCTCTCTCTGTTACACATTTTGTGCCATGCACGAAATGTGTAGGCCATAGAAGCGGTGCACAAGAAGCAGCTGCTGTCGTATCTCCGGCTGGCAAAGAAGGAGCTGGGGCTGCTGATCAATTTCAATGTGGAATTGGTCAAGGATGGGATTTATCGCATTGCCAACAGCCCGCAGGAGTAGACGTTTTTTCCAATCGCTGCAGGCGAGCGACTTTTCCCTGCGGCAGGCTCAGCCGCTGGGAAAACCACTCAGCGCCCTCAGCGCCTCTCTAATGAGGAGCTCCTGTCATCCTCTTCAAACCCGCCGAGAGAAGAACATTGCCCGCGAAGGGCCACGAATAGGCGCGAAGGCAGAGGAGGGTCTACCCGGGGCAAAGGATCTCGCCTGCGGCGCTAGCCGGAAGCTGCATCAGATTTCATAGGGTACAAGGACGAAGAAATGCTTGAGGGGGTCGAAGTCCTTGGTATTTCTGGTCACGAGCTTCAGGCCGGCGTTGAGAGCCAAGGCTGCCTGAAAGGCATCCGGAAGCTTCCACCCATGCTCCTTTCTCAGCTCAGCTGCCTTGTCTGCAGCTTTGATATCAATCCCAAGCAGCTGATACTGATTGAGCAAAGCAACCACAGCCTCGAGGTCGCTTGCAGAGGTTCCGGTAAGGATCTCGGCCCGAGTGATGACAGATATGGCTGTATCAGCTGGGTTGAGCCGTGAGATGTAGCGGGTGGCTTGGTCAAGGTCGTTGAGGTGATCTATGAGGATGACCGAGTCGAGAAGCAGCTCAGGCACGATGCTCCCATTCCGATCGGAGCTCTTCCTGGTGCCGGAGCCCGTCTTGGCGATCCCAGATGCCTCTTGTTCGCTCGAGCAACGATGTATAGGTCGAGTGCCCTTCGATCTCGCGCAAGAGGATCAGCGCCCTGCGAACGGTCTCGGCCATCGAGATGTTGTGGGCCTTGCTGTACCCCTTGAGCCACGTTTTTTCCTCGTCGGGAAGTGTTATGATGGTTCGCTGGCTGCTCATGATTACTCCATATGTGATATCACCATATTGATATCAAAAATGCAAGTCAATATGAGCTCCACGCATCCGGCAAACCCCAGAAAAAAGAATATCGCCCGCGAAGGGCCGCGAATAGACGCGAAGCCCCTGGCGGCGGAGAGGATTATCCGCCCGAAGGGCGGTGAAGACCTTTCCGGCGGGCCTCCGGCACGCCGGAAAAATCTTTGCACATCTCTTATCCAGTTAATCCTGTTGATCCTGTCAACAAAACTCTTCGGGCTTTTTCTTTTAAGGGAAGGGATCCTCCATATCCCAAGAAGGCTTTAGACAGGATTTACAGGATTGGATGGATTTTGATCGCATGCCGGAAGCCTGCGATCAAGAATATCGAGCAAGAAGTGGTATAGCATTTTCATCAGTTCGTCGCCGCAGCTAATAACCTCTTCCCTTAGCGGTGCTTAGCGGCCCTTAGCGGGCCAATCTCTTCCTCTTTTCTTATTGCCCGCGAAGGGCCGCGAATAGACGCGAAGTAGGAGAAAGAAAATTCCCCCAAAGCCTTGGCAAATAGATGGCTCCGCCGGCGTGGGGAGGCCTTCCCCTGCCGCCTTGCGGCATAAGAGCTTTTCCCTGGGTTGATGGGAGGAGCAGAGAATCTGACTTGAGTCATGCTATGCATGCATCGGTATATTTTTGTCCCTCCTCATAGGAACTAGGATATTGAATTCATCCATTGACACGACATTTGATGCGTCAAATATCTCCATTTCAATCGGAGCGCCATCCTTATCCAAATGAAGGACGACTCCCTCCTTCATATCTATGGAATCAACAGGTACTCCTTTCTTGAATTCAACCAAAAGAATATCAGTTTCTTGGGAATATTCTATCTTCAAAACTCACACCTCCCTGGAAATACCGCCCTTTATATGGAAAATATACCGTGATCAATGTTGGTATAGAATCATCATATTCATAAACTGCTCTTAACACATGATCATCGAAACATTTATGAGCTATAAATCTTTTGTTGTGTCCAGTCAAGACTTCCTCAGGATACAACAAAGCTTCTGCAGTTATTTCAAGAGTAATTTGCCACTTCTTCATCCTGCTTAAGGCATGGAAAGTAAAAAGGATTTTTACTTGATAGTCCTTGATCTTGAAGGTGAACAAGACACCTTTTGCATGATGATTACGTTCGACAACAGTAAAAGTAGTCAATTATAACTTCCTTTTATACTGATCTGTGACAATAAATTATGCTGTAAGTAATGTCGGATGTCAAATCTTTGATAACCGATGACTTTATTCAAAATAGGTGCCGGGGGTGGCTCAAAAAAATCGATCTTCCTCGCGCCCCCCCGGCACTCACAAGTGCCCATAAGCAGCTATGCCCGTGTGGTGAGGTTGAAGTATCAATGGAGCTGATACACTCGGATAGCAGTAAAGTGAGTGCCGGGCAAGCTGCTTCCGGAGTCGCTCCGCTAAGGACCACGAAGTCACGCCAAGGAAGAATGCTTGTTTCCGGGCATGGATACCTTTTCACCGTGCCGGAGGCGCGGTGAAAAATCCTGTTCATCCTGTCAATCGTGCCTGCCCCATGAACCCTCTGCTAGTTCATTGGGGTCTAAGCCCTTCTTCCAATATAGAGAATCCCTTCCTTTATTCCCACGGATTGATGAGCTGAACGCCACTGGGGGTCATATCCTGAACGTTCCTTGTCACCACGGTCATGTTGTAGGCGAGTCCGCTGGCGGCAATAAGGCCATCGATTGCCGGGATGGGTAGCCCTTGCTTTTCGGCTTTGGCTTGCATCTCCCCCCACTTTTGAGCTACCGAGAAGTCAATGGGGATCAATCTGCCAGCAAAGCGGGCAGCCAATTCCTCATCCACCCATAGTTGCAATTCGAGGCGTTTCTTGCCTGTCCGAAGCTTGGATATGCCTTTTTGAAGCTCGCCTATGGTCAATACGCTCAGGAAGAGCTGCTCTTCCGGGCAGGATCTTACCCAAGAGAAAACATTATCGTCTGGAGAGGTTTTAGCAAGCTCTGAAATAACGCAGGTATCCAATAGGTACTTCACAGCCCGGCCTCCCGGGGGAGGTCCTTATTTCGTTTGAGATCAAGATCTCCATCCTTCAAGGGTGAATTTTGCAGAAAGTCGGCCAGGTTTTCCTTAGGCTGGGTAAGACGTCGATATTCCTCGATGGATAACAAGACCGCTGTTTCCTTGCCTCGCTTGGTGACTATCTGTGGACCGTTCTGGAGACAGGCTTGGATCAGCTCGCTTAATCGGTTTTTGGCCTCTTGAAGCTGCCATTGGCGCATACTCTAACCTCCTGGGGACTGTTGTAACAGTCTAGACTGTCTAGCCAGATAAGTCAAGCCTGGCGCGCTCAGGCTCTCCCTTTCGCGGTACTTGGCGGCCCTTAGCGGGCCAATCTCTTCCTCTTTCCTTCAAAATCCCGGAGCCAAGACCATTGCCCGCGAAGGGCCGCGAATAGACGCGAAGGCAGGAGAAGGGAGAATCTCTACTGCCTGCTCCACATTGATGTTCGCTTCAGCGATAGATATCCTTTCGGTGGCCGATCTTCACAATCCATATGGTGAGCTCATCGTCCTGAATCGAGTATAAGATACGGTATCTCCCCTGCCGCAGGCGATAGCGCTCTTGGCCGGTTAACTTTTCACAGCCCGTCGGGCGTGGGTCCTCTTCCAGGCCTTGTATTCGCTCCAGGATTTTCTTCAGATCATTTTTCGGAATGACGGAAAGATCTTTGCCAACCGACTTTTTGAATAATACCCTATATCCGGCCATCTTGCTTGAGCTCCTTGATCATCTCTTCATAGCTGATCAAAGGCTCATCAGCCCGTTCCTCAAAGGCGCTTAAATCCTCCGCATCCTCTGCCAGGGCTTCTCGGACGGCTTCATTGACCAGATCGGACAAAGATCGAGAGGTTTCGACGGATTTGAGCTTCAATGCCTTGTGGAGATCTGGGTTGAAGTAAACAGTGACCCGCTTAGAGTCTGTTGCCATCATGCCTCCTCCTCTAAATAAAAGCACTATAGCGTTATAACGTCTTAACGTCAATAGAGAGCAAGCCATTCCTGGCAGCCTATCATTCACAAAACAGGAATGCCCTGCCCATCCATTTAGAGGTTGTTATGCCCACAGCTACAGGATTTGATGCATTTTTGATCGCAGAGGAATGCTTTATTGTGTTGACATTGTCTAATTAATTGTTTCTGATAATAAAAATCCGGACAAAATAGCTTCAATCAGGGTAACACTTTCT
>CAZQPF010000114.1:243-8951 GCA_964595165.1 uncultured Desulfohalobiaceae bacterium | reverse complement strand
GGGGTGGTCAATTTTGCGTTATCACAGGTGGTCAATTTTGGGTTGTCATAACTATTTGTCCGCTCCACGGCTTGCTGCGCCCTTGGGGATAGCTTCACCATCTTTTAGCCTCCAAAGCATGAATGGGTATGAAGTGTCCTGTCCCATCTTTTAGGACAGGACACATACCCTTTATGGGGTCATCTGTCCCATGTCCCAACTTTTAAAAGAACAATAAAAACAGTATTTTAAGATAGGACAAAAAGCCTTTGTCCCTCTACCCCCCTGTCCCATCTGTCTTAACTTTTGATTTTTCATATATTTCAATATCTTATTAGAATATAAGGTAAGACAAACTTTATTTTGTCCCAACTGTCCCAACTTGGGTTGGATCGTTGTCTGGGTCCACTTGATGTCCAAAGAGTTGACCCTCGGATGTCAGGGTATAGCACTGTCGCTTTTTGTGGGTCGGGTGCTGAGTCTTTGCCACTCTTCCGGTGTTGACCGCCTTCTGAATGGCCCTCTGCGCCTTCTTGTCTGACCAGTCCGTTGCCGCTGAGATTGCGCTGCATAGCTGCGCCTGGGATTCGGCCTGCTGCCCGGCCATACTTTTGAGCGCCTGCACCACGGCTATGACTTCGGACTGTTCCTTCTCGCCGCCAGGCTTGTCCGAAAGGTGGAACTGCAGGTCATCGGTCCTTCGAAGATAAAAAGGCGGGACTGTTGGAAAGTTGCGGGCTTTATGGTGAGTACATCCAATGATTGCCTCGGGGCCTTCCTTCTTGATTATCCCGAGGGTCAAGATGTTCGCCGCCCAGTCTCCGATTGCGGATGCTCCCCGCCCCGAGAATATCTTGTTGAACTCGTTGCTATTCGCGGCCTTGCCGAGGTGGTGGAAGAGGATAGTCGCAACACCGGTGCGGTCCTGAAGCTCGGTCAAGGCGTCCAGGGAGCGGCGCATCTCGCTGTTGTCGTTCTCATCCCCGCCGTGGTAGCTGATAAGCGGGTCAAGGATGAGACAGCCTGCTTGGGTCGCCTCGATCAAGGCGGCCATGTCGTTTTGGAACTTCTTCTCCCGGAACTCCCCTACATAACGGACATCGTTTCGCACCTCGGGGATGAACACCCGTTCAAAGCCGCGCTGTAGGGTAGGGTTGTTCTTTATCATTGCCCGGAGGCGCTTCGAGGTAGCCTTTCGGGAGTTCTCTGATTGGACGACGAGGGTGTTGACGGGGTTCGGTATCTGAAACTTTCCCCAAATCCCGTTCAGTGGGGGGTCGCCAAGACTGGCGGACAGGAAAAGGGCTAGGAGGCTTTTTCCGATCCCGGACTGTCCGCATATGATGAGACTTTCCAGTTCGTCGAGCAGTCCGTCTATGAGCGGGTTCTCGGGATGCTGCTCTTCGGCAATCTCGGCCAGACAGAGGATGGAAAGCTGGGTTTCTTTCCCTGAGCTCCATCCATGCTCTTTGGCTGTCTCAAACAGGGTTCCGAGAGTTATACCGCCCTCACGTCCCTTGAAACTTTGCCAGGTTTTCTCCTGGTCCCGCTCGTCGTACTTGTCGCTTGTCCGGCTCCATTCGTCCCAAACCTGGTAGGCCCATCTACCGGCCCCGGTGCTGTGCAGGGCAAACCCAATACGGAGCCACAGGTCATAATTGTCAGCCGGTACGCTTTGCAGGGCCTCTTTGGCCCGCTCCAGGTCCTTGGCAACCTCCGAAAGGCTTTTGTCCGGCTTCTCCTGGGGCTCTTTTTTCGGTTCACGTATTCCAGTTTTGTTCTCGCAGTACCACTGGATAGCTTTTTGCGCCTCGCGCAAAGGCCGTTTTTCGCCCCAAGGTTGGCCTGTAATGGTCAGGAACTTTTTGCAGTCATAGATCTCGTACTCGTTACCTTCAGGGTTGGTCTTTGCCCCCTCTGGCAGCTTCCCCTTGCAGAAAATGCGCAGTCCCTTACCACTTGGCGTCACTTCCGTGTAAGAGTCGAACTGCTCAACGATTTCAACAACAGCTCCGGGGTCGCCGCCATTCCCCAAGCAGTTGTCAATGTCCACCCCCACGAAGGGGTCATTCTTGGATAGAACGAAGCCCAGGCCGCTCGCCTTCAGTCTTTTTTGTGCATCGAGGGCTTCTTGGAAGGTACCGGCCCTCTGGAGATAAACTCCACTATCGTGAGTCCCAGAGATTGCTTTGCCGGTGCGGGGTGAAATAGGAATCTTGTCGAACTTGCCTTGCTTGTTGACCGGCCCTTTTCGCCACACTATCCATTGAGGATAGGAAGCCATTCCGGGAAGAAGGTCTTGAGGATTGACAGCAGAGGCAGGGTGTGCTAAGGTATAACAATCAGCTGCGCCGCCTTGCGCATTTTTTGCTTGCCCCTCCCCTCGGCCCGGCCCAGGCTTTGGAGGGGCCTTTTTTTGTCCGGCCATGGCCCCTCCTTATCTCGTCCTGGCCTTCAGCCAGCCTATCAACTCCGGGATCGGATAAAAGACCCTATTCCCGCGCTTGAACGACGGCGGACCAAGGCCGAGGCAATCTAACTTGGCTAGGTAGCGAGGGCTGTAGTTTATGGCTTCATTTGAAGCGTATCTTGGAATAGCTCCGAAATTCCCGAACCGTTCTTCCAGCCTTTTCTCCAGCCTCTCGAAGTAGGTCCTCGACGCAAAATGCATCATGGCGTTACCCTCCATGCGTTGATGCACGAAGAGTAATATCTAGATACAGAAGGAAAAAGCCGCTTTTAGATTTTTTTTAGAAGCGAACCATCTGGAATGAAAGTAGATTTTTAGGTGGGATATGCGGAAGTGTTTGGTGTTTGAACGATTTCCTCTACCTTTTGAATCAATCCTTTTGCTTTTTGGGTCTTCCGCAGAATTTGTGGGTACTCCAACCTCAATTTGAGCGCCTTTCAAGGGGCTGAAGTTCCATAAAAAAGGTGCATCCCGCCTCCATGTCTGACATGATGGGTTTCAACCACAAAAACCATCCAGACAAAGGAGAACGGGATGCTGGTCAAGTCTATCCTGAATCGCATTCAATCGCAAAGGGGTTTTGTCTATGGAAACATCCAATGGCGGGAACATCGAGGTAAGCTCGCCCTGGATGTCGAAATATCTCCCCGTCGCGGAAGCCGACCCGTGTGCTCCGGTTGCCACAGACGCGGTCCAGGATACGACACCCTGGTCCAGCGCTGTTTCGATTTCGTCCCCCTTTGGGGTATCGCCGTGTTCTTTCTCTACTCCATGCGCCGAGTTGATTGTCCGTGTTGCGGGGTGAAGGTAGAGCTGGTTCCTTGGGCTGAAGGGAAAAATCATCTGACAACAACCTATGCATGGTTTCTGGCTCGTTGGGCTCGGCGCCTTTCCTGGAAGGAGGTCGCAGAAGCGTTTCATACCTCCTGGGACAATGTCTTTCGCTCGGTGAAAATGGCTGTTTCCTGGGGACTTGCGCATCGCACTCTGGAGAATATAACCGCCATCGGCATTGATGAGATTGCCTACAAAAAGAGGCACAAATACTTGACTATGGTCTATCAGATCGATGATGGCTGCCGACGTCTGCTGTGGGTCGGCAAAGACCGTACCCAGAAGACCCTGCGCCAATTCTTCAATGAGTTCGGTACGGAACGAACTGCTCAGCTTCAATTCGTCTGTAGCGATATGTGGAAGCCCTATCTTCGTATCATAGCCAAGATGGCCGGTAATGCTCTGAACATATTGGATCGCTTCCACATCATGAGCCAGATGAACAAGGCCATCGATAAAGTAAGGGCTCAGGAAACTCGGGCCCTTAAAGCCGATGGCAAACAGCCAATATTAGCCAAGAGTCGATGGTGTCTCCTGAAGCGGCCGAACAAGCTGACTGAAAAACAAACCGTCAAACTCAAGGAGCTCTTGGCCTGTAATCTCAAGACGATTCGTGCATACCTCCTCAAAGAGGATTTCCAGCGTTTCTGGCAGTACAAAAGAGCTGCCTGGGCCGAAAAGTTCCTGAATGAGTGGTGCAAACGAACTATGCGCTCTCGCCTTCCCCCAATGAAAAAGGTGGCCAAGGTGCTCCGCGCTCATAAGGGCCTCTTATTGAACTGGTTTCGTGCTCGGGAGAAGATAGCGCTTGGTGCCGTCGAAGGCCTCAACAACAAAGCCAAAGTCACATGCAGAAGATCGTATGGCTTTAGGAACTATGAAGTCTTGAAAGTTGCTTTATATCATACACTTGGGCATCTCCCGGAACCGGAGGATACCCACAGATTTTGCTGACGAGTCTTGCTTTTTTATCAAGCGAGAAACATTTTTTTGGGCATTCCCGGTATCTGTATCAATACCTGGACTTCTTGATACATTAAACAACTCAACTGCAATGTCTGCTATACTTTTTTCTTCAACAATGTGTTTATGGTAAATATACCAATGGTCAGTTTTGGTTTTTGTTGATGGCTGTTCAAATTTAATTTTGGCAACTTCTGGTTTTAAATATTTTTCTAATTCTTTAATAATAATATCTAAAGGAAATCGAGGGTCAATAGAAATAACTATTCTCCCGTTAACATATATTACTTCAGTGTCCTCATTATGCAAACGATAGATGTGATATCCCCTCCATTTTCGAGGCGCAGGCAGTGGTTTTACTGGATTTATAAAAAAAGATAGAAAGTCATCCTCTTTAGGAAAAGCATCTCCCTTCTTGATGGGATCAACAGGAAAGTCAATCCCCCATTTTTCGCATAGCTTATTTGCTGGCGTGCTCAGTCTTGATTGCCGATAAATTCCTTCATCTAAGAGAATCTCATCAAAATCTTGCGAACGATTGTTCTGATATTCTTTGTAATCTTCTGCATAAAGCGGAGAATAGCAAACAGCATAAAACCAATCCTTAAGTGATATTTTCAAAGCAAACTCCCTGCTGCCCCCTGTGTTATTATCCCTGGCCAAGCCCGACCAGGGAATCGGGCTTTTCGGCATTGGTTGATCAGACCAAGCCTAGGCCGGGGAAATCTTTATACAGCCACGTCAAAGGTACGCGAATAGCTCTTGGGCTCCGGGATCTTTTCTCCGTCCTCCCGCATGCCCTCCAGATGAAAAGCAATGCCTTCCCCAATGTTCTTTTCAACTTCTTCCCTCGTACCGCCGGTGGCAATACAGCCAGGCAAGTCGGGTGAATAGGCTGAAAAGCCGGTTTCAGTTGCCTCTATAACAACTAGGTATTTCATTCTTTCAGTCCTCCCTGTTTGAGGATGCTGTTCAAGGTACCCGGGCCTAGATCATCATTGGGTTTTCCGGCCACAGTCACCTTCCCCTTTTTCGTGGTATGCTTGTACTGTCTGTGACTCCCCCTGGTTCGGACCAGATACCACCCGTCCTGCTCCAGGAGCTCTATAACCTCTCTGACCTTCACGCTTCCGGCTATCCTTGCTGCAGGTTGAGCACCTTGCCCTTATCTTGGACCTGCTCCTGATTCCGTCTTTGATCGAAAAGCTTGACTGCCTTCTTAGGTCCGTCCGGCTGGAGGTGGCTGTAACGCTCCGTGAGTTGGATGCTGTGGTGGCCCAGAAGCTCCTTGACCACATAGAGGTCAATGCCGTCCTGGACAAGCCAGCTTGCGAAGGTGTGGCGCAGAGTGTGGAAGGTAACCTTTTGCCGCCGGTCTGTTACGCCATTGTTTAAGCCAATATCCTTTGCAACGCTTTCAAAGCTATTGCTGACTTCCGAGACAGGAGATCCTTTCCTTGAGGTGAAAACAGTCTGGTCGGTCCCCTGGTCGTGATACAGGCCTTGCAGCATGCCCTTGGTGGCTTCAGTCAAATATGCGTACCGGGTTTTGCCCGACTTACTGTCGCGGATGGTCAGAGTCTCATTGCAGAGGTCCACATCCCCCCAGGTTAGCCTGAATATCTCCCCGGCCCTCAGCCCACAGTGCAGAGACAGAAGCGCTATGTCGTGGATTTGCTGGCTTTTCT
Source organism: uncultured Desulfohalobiaceae bacterium (assembly GCA_964595165.1). Taxonomy (GTDB): domain Bacteria; phylum Desulfobacterota; class Desulfovibrionia; order Desulfovibrionales; family Desulfothermaceae; genus CAZQPF01. Next base: position 3,017 of record CAZQPF010000114.1, on the reverse strand, counting down.
CGGCAAGAGCCTTCAAGAGGTTGTCGGCCTCATCGGGGGTCAGGAAGCGCAGCCGCTTGTTGTCGAACTTGGGTAGCTTCACTTTCCTGGTAGGCGTGTCTCCACTGACCAGATCCTTGACCCTGGCCGTGTTCCACACCTGCCTAAAGGTGGCGAAGCAGTATTGCACCGTGCGGGGACTCTTCCCAGCATCGAGCATATTCTTCTTGACCCTCTCCAGGTGAAAAGGCTTGATCTTTCTGAGCGGTAAGTGGCCCACAACTGGCTTGAGCCACCGATCAAAGTGCCCCTGCTCAGAACCCAATGTCCTTGGAGTCTTGTGCTGCTGCCCCTTATATGTCTCCCAGAAGTCGCCAAAGGTGATGTTGTTGATCGCCTCTTCCTCTTTACGCCGTTCTTCAGCCTCGGCCTCGGCCCGCTGCATCTCCTGCTCTTCCTTCCAGTTCTGCGGATGCTGACCGGACTTGATATTGGACTTGTATGCCTCGGCTTTGTTATAGGCTTCTTGCTCGGTCCAGCCCGAGCCCCAATACCCCAGCACTATGACGTGGGTTTTGCCCAAGGCCTTGAAGCGCAGCCGGTAGTAGCGGTCAAAGTTCACTCCAACCTTGGGTCTGGACTTGTCGATCCGGTACTCCACATAGGGCAATTTGCTCTTAATCCAATTAGACATGGCCTTGGCTCCTGAAAATCTGGGTCACTCCTGGGTCACCATTTGAGGTAAAATGAAAGGCAAGAAGGTTGAAAAAGGTAAAGCTAAAATAGCCTGCAAACCCTTGTCTGTCAAGCATTTTTGGCCTACTTTATTTTTCTATCTTTTACCTTCTATGACCCATAAAAACAGACTCTTAATCCGGAGGTTCAAGGTTCGACTCCTTGGTGGCCCATCTAAGATTTCAAGGGGTTAGGCGGCAAGCTTGGCCCCTTTTTTTGTTGTCCCTACCAGTTTTGTCCCTAATCTGTCCCTAAGCCAGATTTCATCCCCCTCAGTAGAATCACCACTCCCCTCTATTCCACTTTCGCTGCGATACCTATACCCTCTTGGCCACCGAAAAACCCAAATGGTGATGCTCCATGGCTATGGGCAGCCATTCCAAGCAGATAAAGCTCCTCACATTTGCCCTGTATGCGATTTTCTGGCAGCGTTGAAACGTTGGACCCAAAAAAAGGAAAGACTATGCTTGACCTTAACGAACTTTATTTCAATTCGGACCGATATCGAACTTTATTAGAAAAAATCGGAAGCGAACTAAGACAGGAGGAAATAGCAGAGAGATCAGGCGACCCAATTGCAGCCAGCAAACATGGTCTAAAAATATGGAATCACCTTTTGAAGTTAATGAAAATGACTGAAGCTCAATCTATTTACGAGTTAGAAGTTGAGGGTGCGACAATATACGATTTGCTTTATTGGGCGGCTACTTTTGTAGAAAACCTCCATAATGCAAGTATAATGGATAAATCATTTGAGCAGCACAAATTTTCTTTTTGCGAAGCATATGTGGATATGCACCGCGGCATGCTTCACAAAGATGTTAGAAATCTTGGCAACATTCGTACTTCATTGGCTGAATGCTACTTCAAACTGGGCAAATTCGAAAAAACAGATGATCTGTTCAGAGAATGGCTCAGTGCTGAACCAGATTGGGGATTCGGATGGATTGGATGGTCTGATTTATACTGGCTATGGAATTTTGGCATCGAAAAAGAATTTAAAAAGGCTGAAAAAATCTTAAAAGAAGGCCTTAAAGTCCCCAAGGTAAATAATCGAGAACATATTAAGGATCGACTTGCTGATTTGAAGAAAGCCAAGAAGAGCAATATTCCTCCAACCAATAAGGATTAAAATAGATAAGAACTTCTAGTCATGAACCAACTGATTTATCAATTCTACATCAGACTGCAGGAGATTGAACCGCCCATTTGGCGAAGGATCCAGACCCCGGATACCTATCAAAAACTACTACCCGTATGATCCTGAAGCGTTTGAACCGGAAAAGGTCCGCTTTTCCAATCCAACGGCCCGGTGGAAGAAGGCCTTTATGAGGGACTGAGGCCTTGCTATCGATAGCGGGCCAAAGATCATTATGCGATCATGGAGCACTGCCATGCGTTTTTTCAACACTGCCGGTCCAGTTGACTGCCACAGACACTATTGCCTGCCGCCTTGGAGCGTTTTGATCTCTCCGAGGTGGAGATGCTCATTGGACAGCAGAGGTATTTTGTCCTCCATGCCCCCAGGCAGACGGGCAAGGCCAGCTGCCTGAAAGATGTGTTCTCGGAGGAGAAGATCTTCCGGCGGGAGCAGGAATACCAGGGCCGGGTGATCATGGTCCGGGGGATGTAAGCAAGCCGAAAGAGTCCTGATCAATTTGGGATGTACTCGTAATTATGGGGGTGGATGCCGATGTCCATGGAGTGGGTGACCAATCGGAAACTGGAGTTGGCTGAAGGCTATGTGGAGCGGACCGAGCAGCATGTCTTTTTGACCGGGAAAGCAGGCACAGGCAAGACCACCTTTCTCAAAAGGCTGCAGGATTCTTCCAGTAAGCGGATGATCACCACCGCTCCCACCGGGGTGGCTGCCTTGAATGCCGGAGGAGTAACCCTGCATTCCTTCTTCCAGCTGCCCCTCGGTCCTTTTGTGCCCGGAAGCGAGGCCTATGAGCGGGACCAGGAGCGCCGCTTCAGGATCAGCAAAGAGAAAAAGAACATCATTCAGAGCCTGGATCTCCTGGTTATCGATGAGATCAGCATGGTCCGGGCCGACTTGC
>CAZQPF010000114.1:0-233 GCA_964595165.1 uncultured Desulfohalobiaceae bacterium | reverse complement strand
TGCGGCGGCACCGCCGCAGCTCCCAACCCTTTGGCGGAGTGCAGCTGCTCATGATCGGAGATCTGCATCAGCTATCCCCTGTGGCCAAGTCGGAGGAATGGGAGCTTTTGCAGGAGTATTACCCTACAGTCTACTTTTTCAGCAGCCGCGCCCTGGCTCAGACCCGGTTCATAACCATCTGGTCCGGGCTACACTCTCCTTGGACACGAAATTGGGAACATGGCATTCAGTCC
>CAZQPF010000113.1:0-9045 GCA_964595165.1 uncultured Desulfohalobiaceae bacterium | reverse complement strand
AGCCCGCCGCTGAGCAGGGTATTCAGCAGATCGTACCTGGCAGCCACCGTCTCGAAATGCTCCTGAACGCGCCGCCGTTTCTCCGCTGCAGGCACCTCGAGCTCGCCGAAAGCGGCCCGTCCGGTGAGGTCGATATGCTCATCCAGATGCTCCTGTCTCTTAGCTCCGGAAAGCCAATCCATCTTGGACATCAAAGCTCCGTTCTGTGCGGTCGGCGCAGGTGAACCAGGTAGTTGACCCACGGCTCTGGGACCAGATAGGCCCGCCGCAAAAAAGGGATATAGGCAAACCCGGAGATATCCAGAACCCGGAGACCGGCCTGCAAGGCAAAACAGCGCATTTCCCGCGGGGTGATGAACTTCTCCGGATCGTGGGTTCCCGGGGTCAGGATGCCAAGCACCCTTTCGGCCAGGACAATAGCCAGAAAGGAGGCCAACCGGTTCCTGTTGAGAGTGGCGCAGAACATGTGGCCCCCTGGCCGGAGCAATCCGCTTGCAGCCCTCAGTATGGCCCCGGGGTCCGGCACGTGCTCCAAAAGCTCCAGGCAGAAAATGGCATCATAGTACCCCTGCCGGGAGGGAAGCAACTCTTCTATGGCGGCCAGGCGATACTCCAGGTCCAGGTTCGCGGCGGCTGCATGCTCCCTGGCGGCTTCGATCTGGGTCCGGGAGGTGTCGATTCCGGTAACCCGGGCCCCGCGCACGGCTGCGGCTTCAGCAAATATGCCGCCGCCGCAGCCCACATCCAGAACCCTGGAGCCGGACAGGTTCATGCCGCGCTCCACATAGCGCAGACGCAGCGGGTTGATGTCGTGCAGGGCCCGCAGCTCGCCGTCCCGGTTCCACCACTGCCCGGAGAGCCCGCTGAAATGCTCCACCTCGCAAGGGCTCACGTTGGAGGGCTTGCCGTTCATGCTGTCCCTGTCGCAAAGATTCTCTTATCGCCTTACTCGATCCTGCTTTCCCGGCGGCTGCGCACGCCTGGCACGACAACGCCCGGGCCCGGCTTTCCAGAGACGCGCAGGCACTCCTCGCGGAACAAGCAGCCCGCCTGATCGCAATAGGCCTCATTGGCCCGGCCGTAGCAGTCGAAATTTCCTTCGGCCCTTTGTATGGCCCGAATGGCTTCCATCTTGGTGGTGCCTACGGGAAAGCTGAGCCCCAGAGCCCTGCCCAGGGCTCGAACAGCCTGCATTTTCATGATCACTTCCTCCGGCTCGACAGTCAAAAGTTTTTGAAATGATGCGGCAAATTTGAAAAAATAGCAACGCGGAATCCGAAAGCTCACCCCTTAACTCGACAGTCATGAGTTTCAGCTTCTTCTAACCGTAAACTGTGAGCTCTAAAGCTATGAAGGACTCGCCTTTTTGTGTTGACGATAAGGGGAAGATTTTTTATTCAATCAAAAGGAGAATAGCCTCATTGCTTCATGCCGGGAGCAGGAACCGGGCAGAGGAGGATCGATGCTTCACAAGTCTGGCCGGCAGCGAGTGGTCATAGAAAACGTGGATCCGGAAATAGACTCCGGGCGGTTTCCGGTGAAGAAGGTCCTCGGAGACCGGGTCCGGGTGCGGGCTGACGTCTTCACCGACGGCCACGATAAGATCCGCGCCCTGCTCTTGTTCCGGGGGGAAGACGCCGCTCGGTGGGAGAGCCGCCCCATGCAGCACCTGGCCAATGACCGCTGGGAGGGATGCTTCCAGGTTTCCCGGCCAGGGTTCTATCGCTATACGCTGCAGGCCTGGGTGGATTCCTTTCTCACCTGGCAGGAGGACCTGCGCAAGAAGTTTCTCGCCGGCCAGGAATCGGAGCTGGAGCTCCGGATAGGGCTGGAACGCATCCGTTCCAGGCTCGAGCAAGGCCTGGCCTTTGAGGATCGAAAACGCCTCGAGGACTGGAGCCGGGCCATCGAGGAGGAGAAAGACCCGGAGCGGGCCGTGCATCTCGCCCTCAGCCCGGAGCTGGCCGATCTCATGTCCGGCTCTCCCGGAGCGGATCTGGTGACCAGCTACTCCCTGGAGCTGCCTGTGGAGGTGGACCGGGAAAAGGCGGTTTTCAGCGCCTGGTACGAGTTCTTTCCCCGCTCCTGGAGCCGGGAGCCCGGCCGTCACGGGACCTTCCGGGATTGCGAACGGCTGCTTCCGGAGATCGCGCGCCTGGGATTCGACACCGTGTATCTGCCGCCCATCCATCCCATCGGTCGCTCCCATCGCAAAGGAAAGAACAACAGCCCTCAGGCCGAACCGGGCGAGCCGGGAAGCCCCTGGGCCATCGGAGCTGCGGAAGGCGGCCACAAGTCCGTGCACCCAGAGCTGGGAACCCTGGAGGATTTTCACCGCTTTCTCCGCCGCGCTGAAGAGCAGGGGCTGGAGGTGGCGCTGGATCTGGCCTACCAATGCTCCATGGATCACCCCTATGTTTCCCGGCATCCGGAATGGTTCGTCTGGAGGCCGGACGGGAGCATCCAGTACGCCGAGAACCCGCCCAAGAAGTACCAGGATGTGGTGCCCTTCAACTTTGAGACCGAGAGCTGGCCGGAGCTCTGGCAGGAGCTCAAGAGCGTGGTCGACTACTGGATCGAGCAGGGAGTGCGCATCTTCCGGGTGGACAACCCGCACACCAAGCCTTTCAGCTTCTGGGAGTGGCTCATCCGCGAGGTCAAGGACCAGCACCCCGAGGTCATCTTCCTGGCCGAGGCCTTCACCCGGCCCAAGGTCATGTATCGGCTGGCCAAGCTCGGCTTTTCCCAGTCCTATACCTATTTTACCTGGCGCAACTCCAAGCCGGAACTGGAAAGCTATCTCCAGGAGCTGACCCAAAACCAGCCGCGGCATTTCTTCCGGCCCAACTTCTGGCCCAATACCCCGGACATCCTCCCGGAGTTTCTTCAGTTCGGCGGGCGTCCGGCCTTTATCATCCGCCTGGTGCTCGCCGCCACCCTGTCCTCGAGCTACGGGATCTACGGTCCGGCCTTTGAGCTCTGCGTATCCGAGGCAGTGCCGGGCAAAGAGGAGTACCTCAACTCCGAGAAGTACGAGATCAAGGACTGGAACTGGGATGAGCCCGGGAACCTCAAGGACCTCATGGCTCAGATCAACTGCATCAGAAGGGAGAACAAGGCCCTGCAGCGCACGGACAACCTGGAATTTCTGGAATCGGACAACGAGCAGGTCCTGTTCTTTGCCAAGCGGACTCCAGAGCTGGACAACGTGCTGTTCATCACCGTAAGCCTGGACCCCTTCCAGCCTCAGAGGGCCTCCATCCGAGTGCCCATCGAAAAGCTGGGCATCCCTGAAGGGCAGACCTACTTGCTCCACGATCTCCTGGGACAGGAGAAGCATGTCTGGATCGGCGAATGGAACCGGATTGATCTCAATCCCTATGTACTGCCGGCCAGAATCTTCCGGATCCACGCCCGGATGCGCCGGGAGAACGACTTCGACTACTTCCAATAGAGATCCGGGGCAGAGGTACCTCTGCCCCGGATCTCTATTGGCAACGGATGGTTTATATTTTCCCGTGCCCTCTGCTTCTTCCAACTTTGAACTCTGAACTATGAACTGAACTTATTATGGTGCATCGATCCATTCCCCTTAAGGAGGACCCGCACTGGTTCAAGGATGCGGTTATCTACCAGGTCCATGTCAAGGCCTTTTTCGATGCTGACGGCAACGGCGTGGGCGACTTCCGGGGCCTGCTCAAGAAGCTGGACTACCTCCAGGACCTGGGGGTCACCGCTATCTGGCTGCTCCCCTTCTACCCTTCTCCGCTGCGGGATGACGGCTACGACATCGCGGACTACTTCGACGTGCATCAGGATTACGGCACGCTCCGCGACTTCAAGGAGTTCCTCAAATCGGCCCACTACCGGGGCATCCGGGTCATCACCGAGCTGGTGCTCAACCACACCTCGGACCAGCACCGCTGGTTTCAGCTGGCCCGACGTTCCGGGCCGGACTCTCCGTTTCGCAGCTACTACGTCTGGAGCGATACTCCGGATCGCTACCAGGACGCCCGGATCATCTTCAAGGACTTCGAGTCCTCCAACTGGACCTGGGATTCAGTGGCTCGGGCCTACTTCTGGCACCGCTTCTACTCCCACCAGCCCGATCTCAACTTCGACAACCCGGAGGTGCACAAAGCGCTGTTCAAGGTGATCGACTTCTGGTTCGACATGGGTGTGGACGGGGTCCGGCTGGACGCGGTCCCCTACCTCTATGAGCGCGAGGGGACCAACTGCGAGAACCTGCCCGAGACCCACGAGTTCCTCAAAAGCCTGCGCCGCCATGTGGACGCCCACTACCAAAACCGCATGCTCCTGGCCGAGGCCAATCAGTGGCCTGAGGACGCGGTGGCCTATTTCGGGGACGGAGATGAATGCCACATGGCCTTTCACTTCCCCATCATGCCCCGGCTGTTCATGGCCCTGTGGATGGAGGACCGCTTTCCCATCATCGACATTCTGGAGCAAACCCCCTCCATACCGGAAAACTGCCAATGGGGCATGTTTCTGCGCAATCACGACGAGCTTACCCTGGAGATGGTCACCGATGAGGAACGGGACTACATGTACCGGATCTACGCCAAGGACCCCAGGGCCCGCATCAACCTCGGCATCCGCCGCCGCCTGGCCCCGCTCCTGAACAACAACCGCCGCAAGATCGAGCTGCTCAACTTCCTGCTCTTTTCCCTTCCCGGCACGCCCATTGTTTACTACGGCGATGAGATCGGCATGGGGGACAACTACTTCCTGGGAGACCGCAACGGGGTCCGGACGCCGATGCAATGGAGCCCGGACCGCAACGCCGGTTTTTCGCAAACCAACCCGCAGCAGCTCTACCTGCCCATCATTATGGACCCGGAGTACCATTTCGAGGTGCTCAATGTGGAGAACCAGGCCAAGAACCCCTCTTCTCTGCTGTGGTGGATGCGCCGGGTCATCTCCATGCGCAAGAAGTTCAAGGCCTTCGGCCGGGGAGGCATAGAGTTCCTTCTGCCGGACAATCCCAAGGTGCTGGCCTTTATCCGAACCTACGGCGAGGAGGCGATTCTGGTGGTCATCAATCTGTCCCGCTTCGCCCAGGTGGCCAGCCTCGATCTGTCCGAGTTCGCCGGAAGCGTTCCGGTGGAGGTCTTCAGCGGCAACGCCTTTCCGGTTATTGAAGAATCGCCCTACGTCTTCACCCTGGGCATCCACGACTACTTCTGGTTCGTCTTGCGCAGGCAAAAGGCCGAGACCGAGTTCTCGGAATGGAGCCCCCCGGAGATCGGCCTGGACAGGGCCTGGGAAGAGGTCTTCCAGGGAGAGCCCGCCGAGCGTCTGGTTACCGAGGTGCTTCCCAGATATCTCCAATCGCGGCGCTGGTTCCGGGCCAAAGCTCGCCAGATCCGCCAGGTGCGGATCGTGGACGATATGCCGGTTCAGGAGAAGGAGGCTGCCTACCATCTTCTCTACCTGGAGGTGGACTACACCGAAGGGGACTCCGAGCTCTACCTGCTGCCCCTGGGCTTTGCCGAGCAGGAAGAGGCCGGAGCCATGGAGCAAAACGCGCCGCAAAGCGTGGTCTGCAGAATAAAGATCGGCCGGCTCTCGGGCATTCTATTCGACGCGGTGCACGCCGAGCCCTTCCGGTCCCATATTCTGCAGATGATTGACCGGCAAAAGCAGATCCAGGGCAGCAAGGGAACCTTGGCCGCCTTTCCCGGCAAGCGCTACCGGGAGCTGTTCTCCGATTCGGATCCGGAAAGCCTGTCCTCCCAGGTGCTCAAGGCTGAGCAGAGCAACACCTCGGTGCTCTTTGAAAGGAAGTACTTTCTCAAGCTGTACCGCAAGCTGGAGGAAGGCATTAATCCGGACTCGGAGATCATCTCCTATCTGACGGACAAACGGGATTTTCAGAACGTGCCCCCCTACATCGGCCGCATCGAGTACCGGGCTCCCGGACAGCAGCCGGTCACCCTGGCCATGCTGCAGTCCTTTGTGGCCAGCCAGTCCGATGCCTGGGCCTTTACCCTGGACAACCTGGAGCAGTACTTCGAGCGGGTGCTCATCCAGGGAGCCGAACCCCGGGAGGAGCAGAAATGGAGCCCTCCGCTCCTGTCCACTGGCTTTTCCAGCATTCCGCAGCTCATCCAGGATTGCATCGGCAGCTACTATCTGGAGATGATTCATCTCCTGGGCAGGGTCACTGGGCAGCTCCATCTGGCCCTGTCCCTGGAAAAAGAGGATCCGGCCTTTGTTGCCGAGCCTTTCTCCAAGCTCTACCAGCGCTCCCTGTACCAATCCATGCGCAGCCTCTGCCGGCGAAACCTTTCCAGTCTGGAGAAGATTCTGCCCCGGCTGCCGGACTCCGTGCGCCTGGAAGCCAAGGAGGTGGCCCGATCGGAGCGCCCCATCCTGGATCTCCTGGCCAGGATCACCGAGCAGCGGATCCAGGCGGTGAAGATCCGCATCCACGGCGACTACCATCTGGGCCAGGTGCTGTTTACCGGGAACAACTTCATCATCCTGGACTTCGAGGGCGAGCCGGCCAGACCGCTGAGCGAAAGGAGGCTCAAGCGGTCCTGTTTCAAGGATGTGGCCGGCATGATCCGCTCCTTCCACTATGCGGCCTTTGCTGCCCTGTTCAAGCAGGGATCGCTGCGCCCGGACGACGTGCCGAGCCTCAAGGGCTGGATCGATCCCTGGTACCGGGCCGTGAGCGGAGTCTATCTCTCCTCCTATTTGAAGACCGTGGCCGGAACGCCGCTTGTTCCGGAGGACAAGGAAACCCAGGAAGCCATGCTCCAGACCTTTCTCCTGGAAAAGGCGATCTATGAGCTGGGGTATGAGATGAACAACCGCCCGGACTGGCTGCAAATCCCGCTTCGCGGGGTGAAGCAGATTCTGAGCGGAAAAATCTAATTCAGACCTCCTCCCCTCGAAAACTCCATTTAGATGTTGGAATCCTGGAAAGAGGTCTGAACCAAGGGAGTTGTATCCGCATGAGCGCAGCCATTCACTACGATCTGACCCGCTTTGAGGAGCTGGATATCTATCTCTTCCGCCAGGGCAACCATTTCCGGCTTTACGACAAGCTGGGTCCGCACCCCATGGAGCGAAACGGCAGCCAGGGGACCTACTTCGCAGTCTGGGCCCCGAACGCAGCCTTTGTCTCGGTTACATCCGATTTCAACGCCTGGAGCGAGGAAGAGCATCCCTTGAAGGCCCGGGAGGACGGCTCCGGGATATGGGAGGGGTTCATTACTGATATGCCCACCGGCAGCCTGTACAAGTACCACATCGAGTCCAGGTACAACGGCTACAAAGTGGACAAGACCGACCCCTTCTCTTTCTGCTGCGAGGGTCCGCCCAACATGGCCTCCGTGGTCTGGGATCTGGACTATGCCTGGGAGGACGATTTCTGGATGCGGCAGCGGTGGAAGAGCAATCACCGCCATGCCCCTTTTTCCGTATACGAGGTGCATCTCGGCTCCTGGCAGCGCAGGCTGGAGGAAGGGAGCCGCTTTCTCTCCTACCGGGAGCTGGCCCGGGAGCTGGGAGATTACTGCCGGGAGATGGGATATACCCATGTGGAGCTCCTGCCGGTCATGGAGCACCCCTTTTACGGCTCCTGGGGCTATCAGACCCTGGGCTACTTTGCCCCCACCTCCAGATACGGATCGCCTCAGGACTTCATGTACCTGGTGGACTACCTCCATCAGCAGGGCATCGGGGTCATTCTGGACTGGGTACCCTCCCACTTCCCGAGCGACGAGTCCGGCCTGGTCTACTTCGACGGCACCCATCTCTTCGAGCACCAGGATCCGCGCAAGGGATTCCATCCGGACTGGAAGAGCTATATCTTCAACTACGGCCGCAATGAGGTCCGCTCCTTTCTCATCAGCAGCGGCCTGTTCTGGCTGGACAAGTACCATGCCGACGGGCTGCGGGTGGATGCTGTGGCCTCCATGCTCTATCTGGATTACGGTCGCGAGGACGGAGACTGGATTCCCAACGAGTACGGAGGCCGGGAGAACCTGGAGGCCATTCATTTCCTGCGCACCTTTAACGAGGCGGTGTACACCAGCTATCCGGACACCCAGACCATCGCCGAGGAGTCCACGGCCTGGCCTATGGTCACCAGCCCCACCTACGCCGGCGGGCTGGGTTTCGGAATGAAGTGGAACATGGGCTGGATGCACGACAGCCTGGAGTACTTCTCCCAGGATCCGGTTTTCCGCAAGTACAGCCACGACAAGCTCACCTTCAGCATCTGGTACGCCTTTTCCGAGAACTTCCTGCTGCCCTTGTCCCACGACGAGGTGGTCTACGGCAAAGGCTCCTTGCTGAGCAAGATGCCGGGAGACGAGTGGCAGAAGTTCGCCAACCTGCGCCTTTTGCTGGGCTACATGTTCACCCATCCCGGGAAGAAGCTCCTGTTCATGGGGGGAGAGCTCGGGCAGCGGCAGGAATGGTACCATGAGGAGGGCCTGCACTGGGATCTGCTTGAGGATCACTACCATTTCGGCCTCTCCAGGTGGGCCAAGGAGCTGAACCTCATCTACAAGCACGAGTCGGCCCTTCACGCCGGAGACTTCGATCCCCAGGGCTTTAGCTGGGTGGACTTCTCGGATTGGGAGCAGTCCGTGATATGCTACTTGCGCCGCAATCCCTATACCCGGGAAACCTTTCTCGTGGTCTGCAACTTCACTCCGGTGCCCCGCAGCAACTACCGGGTCGGCGTTCCGGAGTCCGGCACCTGGATCGAGGCCCTGAACAGCGACGCCGCGGAGTACGGAGGCAGCGGCCACGGAAACCTCGGGCGGGCGGAAACCGCTCCCGTGCCCTGCCACGGCTTTTACCAATCCGTGGTTCTCACCCTGCCCCCGCTGGGGATACTGCTCCTCAAGCAGCAAGAAAGCCGCGGGATTCAGGCCTAGCAGTCTAGTACTGCGTCGCAGAAATGTTGTCTCCAGTTTGGCATTGCTAGAGTTGCTGCATAGCTCAATTGTCGCAATAAAGAACCCTCCCCTGACCCCTCCCTCCCGCCTGAAAGACAGGCGG
>CAZQPF010000112.1:0-9097 GCA_964595165.1 uncultured Desulfohalobiaceae bacterium | reverse complement strand
CGAGATTGAGCAGCACCTCGCTGCAGTGGCCGCAGTCCAGGCTGAAGAACAAGAAGTAGGACTTCTGCTGCTTCCCGGAGTCCGCCAGGCTCAGGAAGGCTGTGTCCTCAAGCTTCGGAGTGCGGGGGTGGAACTGGAGCAGGCTGGCCGGGGCGAAGGCTGCAGACCATACGGCCAAGCCGGCCAGAAGAACGGACAGGCTGCGCCGGGACAGGGCGGCCAGCCCGAGAGCCAGGCCCAAGCCCCCGGCAACTCCGATGCACAGCCAGCAGAGCTCTTCTAGCCCGAAAACCTGATAGCCCATGATCGCGCCGTCGAAAGCCAGCCCCCCGGCCAGGATCATCAGGAGCCCGTGCCACAAAAGCCGCTTGTTGTAGCGGGTGGCGAAAAAGGCAAGGAGCCAGAGGAGCCAGAAGAACAAGGCCCCGAGCATGACGAAGAATATCTCTCCGAAACGAACCGAGCGCCCCACCACCTGGCAGGACTCGGCCTGGCAGAGGCCGGGCTGTCCCTGGAAAAGAAGCACGTACTCCAGGCTAAGGGCCAGGGCGCAGACAAGGAGAAAGATCTGCAGCAGATGTTCGCGGCGAAACTTCCAAGGCATGAGCGGCTATACCCCTGTGTGCCTGTCTACTCGATAGCTTAAAGTTTTTGAGTAACACATTGTTTCTCTTGCTGATATTGACTAACTGGTCTGACTGTGAATGTTTTGGCCTATCTCTTTGATTTTTATAATTATTCACCACCCATTCGTGCAATTGAAAGCATCACTCACGAAACCGAAATTCGATGAAATCTAGCTTGGCTTGCATATTCCGTCAATCGGAGCCTGCACGCCTCGCCCCCCTCAGTGGATGAGCAAAGCACACACCTGACACAGCGGGTCGAAAGCTCGGCCCGGGCGAGTCCTTTGTAGAAACACCCACTGTCCTATGCGCGGATAAAGGCCATGCATCAGTGGAGTGCTTGTCCTTGCACTCCGGGCTGCTCCTCAAGAGAGCTGAACTCGATGCGCTCCGAGAACTCGGCCAGGTTCATATCCAGGCCGCGATCTGCCTTATCTGCGTAGATGCGCTCGAAAAGCCCGGTTACCGCTCCTGAAACGTCCCTGTAGACCACACTATGCTCATCGGCGTAGGACCGGAAGGCTTGCAGGAACTCGAGGACGGTGTAGGAATGGGGACAAACGTTCAAAGTATACCCTTCCCTTTCCCCTCGCTCCGAGCGTACCACCAATCCGAGGCTGGAGAGCACGTAGAGGAGCTTATTGACCAGCTTCACCGGCATGCCGAGCTCCCAAGCCAAGGTGCTGGTCTCGATGAGGCCCTTCCGCTGTTCGAACCCCTTGGCGATGAGACCCAGAGAGGCCAAAGCGAAGGCTTCTTTGCTCTGCAGATTGAACTCTCCCAGATTGCTCTCCTTGAGGCCCATCCGATAGTGCTCCCAGCAGAAGCAGATCTCCGCTCCCAAAAGGACAATTACCCAGCTCAGGTAGAGCCAGACCAGAAAGAGGGGCAGCTGGGCAAAGCTCCCGTAAATGGCGTTGTACTTGCTGACGCCTATCTGATAGGTAATGAACAGCTTCTGCAAGCCCTGCCAGAGAACTCCGGCAAAGATGCTGCCTATTATGCAGCCCACGGTGTTTACCCGTACATTAGGCATGAACTTGTAGATGAAAAAGATGGCCAGGCAAACGAGGAGATAGGGCATGGCCTGCAGAACCGCGAGGTAGATATAGCTGAAGACGGATATGGAGAGAATCTTCTGCACCAGGGTGATGCTCTGCAGCGAAGCGGTAAAGCTGGTGGCCATGATAATGAGCAGCGGAGCCACCAGGGTGACGGACAGATAATCCGAAAACTTCCGCCCCAGGGTTCGCTGCGACTTGACCCCCCAGATGGTATTCAGGCTCTGCTCAATAGCTCCCAGCAAGGAAAAGACGGTCACCAGCAGCACGCCCACCCCCACGGCGCCCAGGGTGCTCACATTGGTGTTGTTGATGTACTCGATGATATAGGCCGCAATGGTTTCCCTTCCGGCACTGAGCTTGAGCAGGAAATTCTTGATTAAGGGAGTATTTTGAAACCCCAGGCCTTTGGAGATGGAAAAGGCCACGGCCAGGAAGGGAACAATGGAAAGAGCCGTCACATAGGTCAAGGCCGAAGCCCGAAGCAGGCACTGGTCCGACTGGAAGGAGGCGTAGACCAGCTTGAACCAACCGAAAAAAAGGCCCGTAGCTGAACGGATTTTCGCCCTCACCGGAATACTCCTTTGGGACAGAGCTGCTTATTCAACAGCCGTTGCGAACCATAAACCCGAAAACTTTCGAGGTTGCCATGAAGCCCATCAAGATCGACGCTACCAACCTGGCCATCATCAAGGAGCTGCGTCATGGGCGCAAGCCGTACAAGCAAATCGCCCAGCGCCTGGCCATTACCGAAAACACTGTCCGGAGCCGGGTGCATAAAATGCAGGAAGCGGGGTTCCTGGACATAACCGGCTTGGTTGATATGGAGCAGGTCGAGCATCACCAGCTGGTCATCATCGGAGTCAAGCTCAAAACCACGGACATGTTCCAAAAGGGCGAAGAGTTCAGCCGAGTGCGGGGCGTGGTCTCCGTCAGCGTGGTCACCGGCCGCTACGACCTCATCCTCATCGTGACCTTCAATGAGGAATACGGCCTCAAGGAGTTCTACGCCCAGGAGATCTCCCGGATAGAGGACGTTCAATCCCTGGAGACCTTTGTTATCTACAAGGCCTACAACCTCAAGGTCCCCTACGTCCTCTAGCCGGGCTGCAGCCGGGAAGAAGGCTTGCCGGATGGAACGCTAGAGTGTTCCAGGCCAAGCCCTCAGGAATGCATCCCCCGGCCGGACGCCTTGGCCGCAGCCTCAGCCATGATCTCGGCCAATGTCGGATGGGCGTGAATGGTCTGGGCCACATCCTGCACCCTACAGCTGGCCTTGAGGGCCAATACTGCCTCGGCTATGAGCTCCGTGGCCTGGGCGCCGATGATGTGCACCCCGAGAATGCGCCCGCTGCCCTTTTCCGAAATGAGCTTGGCCTGGCCGGCCAGCTCCCCGCTGGCCTGCGCCTTGCCCAGGCTCCGATAGAGCACGGTATCGGCTCGATAATCCCACCCCTGCTCCTTGGCCTGCGCCTCGCTGAGGCCGACATGGCCCACCTCGGGATGGGTGAAGATGGCCCCGGGAATCAGGCCGTAGTCCATGGCCCTGTCTGCGCCGCAAAGGTTCTCCGCCGCCACCACTCCCTCGGCTGAAGCCGCGTGGGCCAGCATGACCCTGGCCGGACCCAGGGCGTCGCCGATGGCATATACGTTGGCAGCGCTGGTCCGCATCCGTTCATCCGCGATAACCCAGCCCCGTTCATCGGTCTGCACACCGATGCGCTCCAGCCCGATTTCTGCCGTGTTGGGACGCCTCCCGATGCAAACGAGCATCCTGTCTGCAAAGCGGGTCTCCAGGCTTGCCTTGCCGGCGCCTTCCCTATGGCCCGCCGGGGCAAGCTCCACCTCCAGGCCGGAACCCTCGGCCCGGCAAGAGGCGACGCTCTTCCCGAGCTGAAAGCCGATTCTCTCCTTCTTCATCTCCCTTTGCAAAAGCTTGGAACAGTCGCTGTCCACCCCTGGGAGAGGCAGGAGGCGGTCCATCATTTCCACCACGGTCACCTCCACGCCGAGACGATGATACATGAAGGCAAACTCGCACCCGATAACTCCGCCCCCAACAATGAGCAGCGATTCGGGGAGCTCTTGGAGGTTCAGGGCCTGATTGCTGTTCCAGACCGTTTTTCCGTCAAAGGGGATTCCGGGAAGCTCCAGGGGCGAGCTCCCGGTGGCCAGAATGAGACCGTCCCAGAGGAGATGCTCTTCTCCCTCCCTAGTATGCACGATCAGTTTGCCGTGCCCAGCGAGCTCGGCCCGGCCGTAGACCGTCTGCACCCTGTTCTTTCTCAGCAGCTGCTCAATGCCCTTGCGCTGCCTGGAGATCACTTCCTCCTTTCTGGAGCGCATGGCGTCCAGATTCGGCTGCAGGCTTCCCTGAAGCTCAAGCCCGAAGGCATTCGCCCTTCTGATAAGGCTTAGCACCTCTGTGCTCTGCAGCAGGGCCTTGGTCGGGATGCATCCCCAGTTGAGGCATACACCGCCGAGATGCTCCTGCTCCACAACCGTGACCCTGCTGCCCATCTGGGCGGCCCGAACTGCAGCAGTGTATCCTCCGGGCCCGGCACCTATGACTACAAGATGCAAGCTCATTTCTCTCTCCAGCAGCTCGTTTTCAAAAAAATGTACTTTTTACTGGGGAAAAATTTGACCAATACAAAATTTTTTCTAGAGAAATTTTTGTTTCTTGTAAATTTACCGTAACCATATTGTTCAGAATTCAAATCGTCGTCTTGACAAAACTTGAAAACTGGGGAAGCCTGGTTGGTATATTTGCCGATCCAGGATCAAGCCGCCCGGGAGTCAGCGTGGCCTCTGGCAAATCTGACTTAAGGCTCATTTTATTGAAGAAAAGAACATTTTTTACTTGTATGAAGCTCCGGATAGCAGCGACCCCTCACTCAGTTTTGTTGAAATGATCCCCGAGCGTCCAGGTAAGCGAATACACAGTTCATTCCAGAGGCTCCAACTATTTTGTCGAAACTGAGTCAGGGGAGGAGAAAGCCCCATGGCCCCTAACTTGAACCTCACCCCCCTGCATTCCTGGCATACAGGGCATGGGGCTCAGATGGCCGAGTTCGGAGGCTACCACATGCCCTTGTGGTACTCCTCGGCCAAAGGCGAGCACCTGGCAGTGCTGACCCGGGCCGGGCTGTTCGATACCAGCCACATGGCCGCTCTCATCGTGGAGGGCCAAGACGCGAGATCCCTGCTCCAGACATGCTTTTCCAGAGATCTGGAAGCCTGCCTCTCTGCGGGGAGCTCTGCTCTGCATAACGGCCGCTTGGTATACGGAGTTTTTCTCAATGCCAAGGGCCACGTCATCGACGATGCCATAGCCTACCAAATCACGCCCCAAAAATATATGCTTGTTATCAATGCCGGCATGGGAGGCACAATTGCCGAGCATCTGGGCAACCATTGTCAGGGCCTGGAAGTGAAGATCACGGATCTCACCGGCCAGCTGGGAAAGATCGACCTGCAGGGTCCTGCAGCCGCAAAGATTTTCGCCCCCATGCTCGCCGAGAGCAAAGAGGTGTTCGATCGCCTCCCCTACTTCTCCTTCAAGGGATGCTTCGATTGGCAGGAGCATCAAACCGGCTCGGTCCGGCTGGAGGACAATACTCCCCTCCTGCTGTCCCGCTCCGGATACACCGGCGAGTTCGGCTTCGAAATCTTTTGCCGGGCCGAGCACACCCAACGGCTCTGGGAAGAAATCATGGACCGGGGACAATCACGGGGCCTCTGCGCCTGCGGTCTGGCTGCCCGGGACTCGCTGCGGGCCGGGGCCGTTCTCCCCTTGTCGCATCAAGACATCGGCGACTGGCCGTTTGTGAACAATCCCTGGACCTTCTGCCTGCCCTGGAACCAGGAGGGAACCGGATTCAGCAAGGACTTCGTAGGCGGAGAGGCCCTGCTTAAGGCCGGCAACCCGGGCTACACCTATCCTTTTGTAGGCCTCGATCCGCGCAAGGTGAGCCAGGGCGAAGCCACGCGGGCCGCAGACCTTGACGGCAAGGAGCTGGGGAAGGTGCTCTCCTGCGTCACGGATATGGGGATCGGATGGCACGGAAACCGGATACTCAGCCTGACGAGCCCGGAAAGACCGGAGGGCTTCCAGCCCAAAGGCCTATGCTGCGGCTTTGTCCTGCTGGACAGCCCCCTGGGCTGCGGCCGGGAAATACTGCTCCGGGACTCCCGGCGCAAGCTGCCGGTGTACATAACCAGGGACATTCGGCCGGACCGCACGGCCAGAGCTCCCCTGCGCTCCATGCTCTAGTCAGCGCAGCCTCCGGCTGCGCTGACTCATTGGCAATTATCGAAGAAAAGAAAATTAATATTTTTCAATAGCTTATTGAACGAGATTGCAACCGGAGTTCACCCGGCACTCAGTTTGCCCAATCTCAGCTCGAGCTTAAATAAGAGCTACTACTCATATGTAAATCACCCAATGAAATAAGGTTGCAGTCAAACTGAGTGCCGGGTTGATCAAGCAAGAAACTCTTCAAGGCTGCTCCCCTTCCCAAGGGGAGCTCCCCTCACTCAGTTTGCTCAGTTTCAGTTCGAGTTTGAAGAAAAGCTGTAGCTTTAGTGTTATCAACCTCAAATCGAAGAAAAATGCAATCAAACTGAGTGAGGGGTGAGGGGTTGGAAAGTGGAGTTCATACGAGCGCAACCCCCGGTTGCGCTGACGTAATGGCAACTTATTGAAGAAAAAAAATCATTTTTTTCAACCGTGAACTTGGAACTTTGAACCCGTGAGCTCTAAACCACAAACCCTAGACTTGCAGAGACCAACGCCAACCCGACCAAGGAGGGGACCATGAAGGAGATCAGCGAACTCAATCTGCCCCAGGATCTGAAGTACTCCAAGGAGCACGAGTGGGCCCGGCTAAGCGACAAAATCCTGCGGGTGGGCATCACGGATTACGCTCAAGACCAGCTCGGGGATATCGTATTTGTTGAGCTTCCCGAGGTGGGGAGCTCCTTCAGCAGAAACCAGGAGTGCGCCACCATCGAGTCGGTCAAGGCGGTCTCCGAGGTCTACATCCCTGTTTCCGGAGAGATCCTGGCCGTCAACGAGTCCCTGGAGCAGTCCCCGGAGCTGGTGAACCAGGATCCCTACGGCCAAGGCTGGCTTATGGACATCAAGCCCAGCGATGCTTCCGAGCTGGAGGAGCTCCTGGACAAGGACGCGTATCTGCAGCTCCTGCAAGGAGAGGAATGATGCGCTACCTGCCTCACACCCAGGAAGATGTCGCTGCCATGCTGAAGCGCTTGGGGCTCTTTGATCTGGAAGAGCTGTTCAGCACCATTCCGGATAGCTGCCGCCGCGAGCGCCCTCTGGATCTACCCGAACCGCTGACCGAATGGGGGCTGGATCGGCACATGGCCCGCCTGGCCCAGGAAACCGGAAATGCGGCCAACTACCAGGTCTATCTGGGCGCAGGAAGCTACGAGCATTATATCCCGGCCTCCATATCCAACCTCATCGGACGCTCCGAGTTCTATACGGCCTATACCCCGTATCAGCCGGAGATCAGCCAGGGCACCCTGCAGGCCATGTTCGAGTACCAGTCTCTCATCAGCCGCCTCATGGGCATGGAGGTGTCCAACGCCTCGCTCTACGACGGGGCCTCGGCCTTGGCCGAAGCTCTGCTCATGAGCTTGCGGATCCAGAAGAAAAAAAGCAGCGTCGGCCTTTCCGCGGCCATTCATCCCCACTACCGCAAGGTGGTAGCCTCCTACTTCGAGCCCAATACGTTCCGGGTTGTGGAACAGCCCTACCTGGCCAATGGACGCAGCGACCCCTCCGCCTTCGAAGGAGTCGACGATCTCGCGGCGGTGGCTGTCCAATCCCCCAACTTCTTCGGCTGCATAGAGAATCTTTCCGCCTGGGCCGAGCTGGCCCGCAAGAAACAGGCCCTGCTCATTGTTGTATTCACCGAGCCGCTGGCCTATGGCCTGCTGAAAAATCCCGGCAGCTTCGGTGCGGACATCGTGTGCGGCGAGGGACAGAGCTTCGGGCTGCCGCAATCCTTCGGCGGTCCCGGGCTGGGGGTTTTCTGCTCCAAAAAGCAATACGTTCGCAATCTCCCCGGCCGCCTGGTGGGCGAAACCAAGGACAAGCACGGGCAGCGAGGCTTTGTGCTCACCCTGGCCACCCGGGAGCAGCACATCCGCAGGGAAAGGGCCACCTCCAACATCTGCTCCAACCAAGGCCTGTGCGCTACTATGGCCGGCATGTATCTCGCCTCCCTGGGAGGTACCGGACTGAGGCAATTGGCCCGCTTGAACCGCGACAAGGCCGAATACCTCAAGCAGTCTTTGCGCCGGGCCGGGCTGAGCCTTCCCTTCTCCAGCCCGACCTTCAACGAGTTCGTGGTTCAGCTCAAGGATAACGGGCGGCAGAAGCGCCGGGAGCTCCTGGAAAAGAACATCGTCTTCGGCCTTCCCCTGGAAGAATACTATCCCGAGCTGGAGAACCACTATCTGCTCTGCGTGACCGAGACGAAGAGCCGCCAGGAACTGGACAATCTGGCCAAGGAGGTCGCATCATGAAGGATTTTATGCCGCCGGGCACCTCCGGCCTGGCCATGAACGAGCCCTTGCTCTGGGAAAAAGGGCAAAAGGGACGCTGCGGCTTTTCCATGCCACAGCAGGATGTGCCCCAGGCCGAGCTGGAATCGGAGCTCCTGGGAGAGGACCCCAATCTGCCCGATCTGAGCGAAGTGGACGTCATCCGGCACTATACCAGGCTGTCGCAGTGGAACTTCGGGGTGGACACCGGGACCTACCCCCTGGGTTCCTGCACCATGAAGTACAATCCGAAGACGAACGAGAAGCAGGCCGCCCGTCCGGAGCTGGCCCAAACCCACCCTCTGCTTCCGGATACGCTTTGTCAGGGGCAGCTAAGGCTGATGCACGAGCTGCAGCAGTTCCTGGGCGAGATCTCCGGGCTGAGCGCGGTGACCCTGCAGCCGGCAGCCGGCGCCCACGGAGAGTACGCCGGGATGCGCATATTCTACGCCTATCACAAACAGCAAAGCAGGGAACGGCACAAGGTTCTCATTCCGGACACGGCCCACGGGACCAATCCGGCCAGCGCCGCCATGTGCGGTTTCCAAGCCATTCCTGTGGCCTCAAACCGACAAGGCGTTCTCTCGGCGGAGAACGTGGCTCAGCTCATGGACCAGGACACTGCCGGCATCATGGTGACCAATCCCAATACCCTGGGCTTGTTCGAGGAGGAGATCCGCTCCGTAGCCGACATCGTCCACGACAAGGGGGGACTCGTCTACTGCGACGGGGCCAACCTGAACGCCCTTATGGGCGTGGTGGACTTTGCCAAGGCGGGGATTGACATTCTGCACATCAACCTGCACAAAACCTTTGCCGCCCCCCACGGCGGCG
>CAZQPF010000111.1:8185-9107 GCA_964595165.1 uncultured Desulfohalobiaceae bacterium | reverse complement strand
GGTCATCCCCATATGGTAGCCGTAATAGAGCTCCCACAGGCCGTCATAGACCATCAGGTCGACCGCTTCGGTGTTGAACATCCGGGCGCCTTCCCGCAGTTTCGGCATTGCGTACGGAATCAGGCTCATGTTTTCCATTCCGCCGGCCACGATGATGTCGGCGTCCGCACCGCAGACGCCTTTCTGCGGGCCCTCGCCGAAGGGGTCGACCCGGCACGGCCCCATGGAGCAGTTGCGGCAGCTCAGCCCCAGCTCGCAGTAGCCGCAATGGGGCTGCTGCGCCTCGTGGCGGTCCCAGACCGTCTCGATGTTGTCCTGCCGCGCCTTGGACAGCATCACCCGCCCGTCGTCGGTGATGGTCAGACGGGAAAACTTCTTGTCGTTCATAGGCCCTCCTTGTCCGGGTCCAGCCGCACCCTTGGCTGCGGCTGCTGTTTCCGGGAAGCACTTACCTGGCCGGGGAGCGCTCCTCCCGCTGGGTGAGCAGAGCGCTCCTCTTCTTCAGCTGCTGCAGCAGCAGGAAGCCGGGAGCCTCTTCAGCTGAGCGCTCCTCCGCAACGTATCCGGCCATTCGCCTTGCCATCTCGTCCGTCTTTCGCTTCAAAGCCCGGCTCTCCTCCTCAAAGGTGAGCGCCCCGGACTTGCAGACCTCGACGCAGGCCGGCAAAAGCCCTTCGGCCTGACGGTGAAGGCAGTTGTCGCACTTGACCGCCACCTCCCTCTCCGGGCTGACCCAGGGATCGCGGTGGTAGCGGATGACCCCGAAGGGGCAGGCCATGGCGCAGGAAGCGCAGTTGATGCACCTCTCGGGATCAATGAGCACTGTTTGCCAGTTGCGGTCCCGGTAGATGGCCCCCGGAAGGCAGGCCAGCATGCATGGAGCCGGATCGCAGTGACGGCAGCGATTGGGAAAACCTTCCCC
>CAZQPF010000111.1:0-8175 GCA_964595165.1 uncultured Desulfohalobiaceae bacterium | reverse complement strand
GAGGGCGCTCCCGCATCGCTCCGGCCAAATGGCCGCTCTTGGAATGCGTTGCCGCGCAGGCCGCCATGCACTGCATGCAGCCGACGCAGCGCTCGGGGTGGACGATAACCTTCTTCATATCCAGTACCTCCCTTGCTGGAGAAAGGTGCCGCTGCCTGAAGAGGCAGGCTTATCCCAACAAAATACCAGCCCTAGGTGGGTTGCAGGCCGAGCCGGCCGGGATGAAAGTCCGGCCGGAGAAGGTCCTCCTTGTCACCGGGTATCTCCATTCGGCTCTTGATAAGGGACATGAGCAAGCCGGCGCGCTCGATGCGGTTGACGCACACAGCGCCCACCAGCCGGTCTCCGGAGAAGACCACCCGCCTGTAGGTTCCCAGACGCGGGTCGAAGTCCTGCAAAAAGCTGTAGCCGCTCCTCTGCGGCGGATCAACCAGGCCGCAGGTGGCTAGGTCCATATCGAAGATGCGGATGGTATTCCGGCTCAGGGAGCCGGGATAGCGCGTTTTCACACCGGCCATGTTCAGGCCGGCTATGCGCCCCTGCTCCGCTGCCTCGGGCCAGATGGCGTTGACCCAGCGCATCTCCCTGGCCACATCGATATGTTCGGCAACATCCCCGGCCGCAAAGACCCCCGGGACCGAGGTGGCCAGCCAGTCGTCCACCAGGACGCCCAGGTCCGTGTCCACCCCGGAGCCGGCCAGAAATCCGGTCGACGGAAGCACACCCTTGCCGATGACCGCCAGGTCGCACTCTAGATGGGTGCCGTTGCTCAGCTCCGCACCGGCCAGCTTTCCGTTTTGCCCTTGGAAACGGATTACCTCCAGGCCCACCCGGACCGCCAGACCGTTTTGCTGCAGCTTGTGCTGGATGAGCCGGCCCGCAGTGGAATCAACCTGCTGCGACAGCGGATACTCCGAGCGGATGAGCATGGTCACCTCCAGCCCTTGCCGAAGCAGCCCGTAAGCGGCCTTAAATCCGACCAGGCCGCCGCCAAGGACAAGGGCTCTGCGGCATTGCGGCAGCTCCCGGAGCATGCCTTCCACCTGGTCCTTGCTGCGCATGAAAAAGATGTTCTGCAGATCGGACTGCTCGGCCTGAATACCTCTGGGATCCGCCCCGGTGGCCACAAGGAGCCGATCATAGGCCAGGGACCGGCCCTGCTTGGTGCTCACCGTCTTGCGCCGGGTATCAATCTCTATGGCCTCGTCTCCGGAAATCAGCTCCACGCCCCGGGGGAGCCCGAGCTGCAGGTGCCCGGAGGCTACGGACCCTTCCAGGAGCTGGCTGATCATGGGCCGGGAGTAGGGGGGCTCGGGCTCGCGGCCGAGCATGGTTACCTGGGAATCGGGCTGGGATGAGCGCAGGGATCGGGCCGCTTGAAGGCCGGCGATGCCGCTGCCGATGATGACATGGCGCATGGCTTCCTCCGGATTTGCATTTCCTTCTGCTCAGCAGCGCTCATCGGAACGCAGCCTGCCCGGAGCAGCTCAAAGAAAAAGAAGAGGAAAACAAGGCTTGGACCAATCCGCATTCAAGCTGCACACTCAGGGCAGCACATTGCCCAGCTATCTTGAAACACGGCCACTGCAAGGGAAAGATTATTGCGGATTGGCATGAGGCTAGGGTAATCAAATCACCCTGACAGATCCTTAATCCTAAAAATCAGGAGATCTGTCAACAACTCAGCGAGCCTCCGGCTGCGCTGACAACTTGTTAATTGCGTCTGCAACAAGGATTTTCTGCAGTCGCTTCTTTCATTCCCCGTTCTCCGGGCAGACCTTTCTTCGTTCCTCCCGGCTGAGCAGGCAGCCGTTCAGGCATTCCTCCAGGCAGCTGCAGTCGCAGGGATCGATGTGGATGGTCACACTCGTTTCCGGATATCGGGCCTTGATGGCCGAAGCGATGTCCTGGCTCACGCTGTGAGAATCCTCCACGGTCATGGAGCGGTCCACCACGAGATGAAGCTCCACGAAGCGGTGCGATCCTGCCTTGCGGGTCCGCAGGCCGTGATATCCCCTGGCCCGGGCGGCTTTCGCCTCGACGATGGAGCTGATCTCCTCCTCTTCCTGCTTCGGCAATCTGGCGTCCATGAGGTCACGGCCGGACCTGAGGGTCAGGCTGAAGGCCGCCCGGCCGATGAGCAGAGCCACCACCAGGGCTGCCAGGGGATCGATCCATTGCAGGTCCAGCTCGGGAAAGAACCTGGTGCCGGTCCAGATGCAGGCCAGCCCGGCCATGACTCCCACAGAGGTATAGACGTCGGTACGCAGGTGCCAGGCGTCAGCCTCCAGCGCCATGGAGTCGGTCTCTTTCGCCACCCGGAAGAGATAGCCGGACACGGCCAGATTGGCCAGAGCCGAGAAGAGCATGACCCCGGCCCCCCAGCCCACGGAAAGGATCGGCTCCGGATGGAGAAGAGAAGAAACCGCCTCGTAGACGATCCAGCCCACCGCCCCGAAGATGAGCAGGGCCTCCACAGTGCCCGAGATGTTCTCCATCTTGCCGTGGCCGAAGGGATGCTTCTCGTCCGCAGGCTGTCCCGAGGTCTTGACCGCTATAAAGGCGATGCAGGAGGCCAAGAGGTCCACACCGGAGTGAATGGCCTCGGAAAGGATGGATACGGAGCCGATAGCCAGTCCGACCAGGAGCTTGAGGACCACCAGGCCGGTATTGGAGACCACCGAGACCAGGGCGGCCCGTGTCTTGCGGGCATCAGTATTCAAGGGGATTTCTCCGAGCTTGCATCTTTGGCAAATGGCCCAGCCTACTCCAAAGCCCTATTGGATACAAGGAAATCCAGGCCCCTCGGTCCAGGCTATAGCCGGAACAGTGCTCTCGCCTTGTGCTGGACAAAAAAGTACGGACCTGGTGGGCATTGCCAAACAGGAAGGAATAAGTCAGGTTTGCCTCTGGCTAACCTGACTTGCAGAACGAAACGGACATCATGCACTGCATGCCGCAACTGACCTGCTCGCAGAAGCTGCGGGCTCATATGGCAAACAACCTCGCCTCCTTCTCCGTCCGCAATGAAGAGGCCCACGGGCTATCCCGGGCCGCAGTGGCGCTGACCGTCGTGGATCTGGCCTTTGGACCGGATCTGCCTGGGATGGACGCTCCGCTGGAGCGAAGCAGCGAAGCGGCCCTCGTTCTGACCAGAAGGTCCTCTGGACTGGCCAACCACGCCGGTCAGTGGGCTCTGCCCGGCGGACGGCTGGATGATGGGGAGACAGGCGAAGACGCAGCTTTGAGGGAGCTGGCTGAAGAGGTGGGGCTGCACCTGGATGCCGGGAGCCTGCTGGGGCGCCTGGACGACTTCGTCTCCCGCTCTGGATTCGTCATCACCCCGATCGTCCTCTGGGCAGGACCCAAGGTCAACCTCCGGCCCGACCCGGCCGAGGTGAGCTCTGTGCACCGCATTCCCATAGCCGAACTGCTCCGCCCGGAGGCCCCGATCCTGGAAAGCATGCGGGGGAGCCAGCATCCGGTCCTGCTCATGCCAGTGGGCCGCAGCTGTATCGCCGCCCCCACCGCAGCCTTGCTCTACCAGTTTCGGGAAGTGGCCATTCTGGGTCGCAGCACCCGGGTGGGCCACTATGAACAGCCCCGCTTCGCCTGGAAGTAACCGGCAAGGCGAGCCGACTGAGCCGCGCCTGGCAATACAGTTATCAATCTCATTGCCGAGGCTATCCTATTTGCCGGAAAGCGAGCCGCGCATCAGGAGCTCGATGGCCTGTTCGATCCTTCGCCAGCCGGCTTCGGATTCCAGATCTATTCCGCCGAAGGTCCTCGTATTTCGGGAGCGGATGGTCAAAAAGTGCACGGCCCCGGCCAGCAGGGCCACAACGGCCGAAAGATCGATATCCTCCGGGATGTCGCCTTGCAGGTTTTCGAAGTACTCCAGAAATATGCGGACCCGGACATCCTCCAGACGCTTGGAAAGCTCGTTCCGCTCCAGGGCCTCCCAGGCCATGATGTCCAGGGTAAGCGGCCTGCGCCTAAGGGTGATGAGGATGCTCTTGAAAAAGGCGGCGATCTGCTGCTCCGGCGGCAAGTCTTTGAAATGCTCCGTGGTCTCCGCCATGAGCTCTTCCACCGAAGGCCAGAAATGGGTGGACTCGCCAAAGGCTGCTACGAGCCCGGGCAGGCCGCCAAAGCAGCGAAAGACGTTGCTCCGCTTAACCCCGGCTTCCCTGGCCACCTGGGCGGCATCGAAGCGATTGAAGCCCGTCCGGGCCAGCACCGGCCCTACTGCTGCGACGAGCTTGTCCTGGATGCGCTGCTTGGAGTTGATGGAGATAACCTTTTGCCGGGGCATGAACGCTTCTCCGATCAACGAGACCTGCGGCTCTGCGACTGAGCTCTCTGCATGGGGTATATGACCGCCTTTTTCTCTTTTCCAAAAAGGAGGGGAGCATTCTAGGAGCCATGGAGCAGGCTCCATGGCTCCTAGAATGCTAGGAAAGCACTTTTGGCAGCTCTGTCAATAGCTAAGGCATCTTTCCCACAGGAAGCTGTCCGGAGCGACATCGAGATGGACGCTGCAGAGGCCGAAGACCTCCGTATCGCCCATGCGATACCATCGGCTCAAGCCTCTCGCCCGAATCAAGGGTTTCGGCATGAATGCCCTCTTGGTTCACCTATGCCAGCGCGTGCACGGCCGCACTCGAGTCCGTGGCATGCATTGAAAAACAAGCAAAACATGGCTAGAGAGGAAAGAATATGCATTTATCGAACCAGCGACAGCCAAAAGACATTCATTGCCGCAACTGCGGCCGTCAGCTGCATATGAGGCGCAAGTGACGCTCGGTCATACTCTACTGCAGGTTCTGCGGTACGGAGTTCGACTGGAGGGAATACGCCAAGGAGCTGGACGACGCCTGGGAGGAGCTGTTGGCCAACATTCCTGTCAATCGAATCTGAGGCCCATCCTGCCCGGAGACTCCGGGCAGGATGGCCTCAGATTCTCACGGGAAAATGAAGGAGCAAGAAGAGTCGCAAGCCCTATACATCACTCCAAGGGCAGCTTGAGCCCTCCGGCTTATTGAGAAGGGAAATGTCGCTGCATAGACACAAGGCTTGACAAAAACGATCCGCTTCTCGATACCCGGCAGTCCGGGAACCTCTCCCGAGGGCAAATCCATGAGCTGTCCGCTTACAGGCCCTTCCGGTTGGCTCATAATCCCTTCCTCCAGTATCGCAGTTTAGCCCGCCTTTTCCATCCTGACCGCAGTGACCTTATACTCCGGGATCTTGGCCTCCGGGTCAAGGCTGGAACCGGTGAGCGCGTTGACCGGAGATTCGTGGAAATGGAAGGGCAGGAAGACCACTCCCTCGTCGGTGCGGTCCGAGACTCGCGCCTTGGCTGTAATACTCCCCCGAGGCGACTCGAGCCGTACCAGGTCTCCGTCGCTGATGCCTGTCCCGGCTGCATCCAGGGCATTGATCTCAGCCAGGGCTTCCGGATAGAGGCTGGTCAAGCCAATGCCCTTTCGGGTCATGGTTCCGGTGTGGTAGTGGGCTCCGACTCTGCCCGTGGTCAGCAGGAAAGGATACTCCCGGCTCGGCGATTCCACCGGGCCGCGGTGGGTCAGCGCATGAAACCGGCCCAAGCCGCGAGCGAAGCCTCCCTCGTGGAGCCGCGGGGTTCCGGGATGATCAGAGCTCGGGCACGGCCAGGCCAAAGTCTCCTTTTCCAGCCGAGCGTAGCTGATACCTTTGTAGCTGGGCGTCAAGGAAGCAATCTCCTCCATGACCCCGCCCGCACCGCTGTAGCTCCAGGCTCGGCCCATGCGCTTTGCGATCTGGGTCAGAATCCACAGATCCTCCCTGGCCTCTCCCGGCGGATCGACTGCCTTCCGCACCCGCTGCACCCTGCGCTCCGAGTTGGTGAAGCTCCCCTCCTTCTCCACAAAGCAGGCCCCGGGCAGAACCACATCAGCGAACCGCGCCGTCTCGGTGAGGAAGATGTCCTGGACCACCAGGAAATCGAGACCTTTCAGGGTTTCGATGACCTTTGCCTGATGGGGGTCGCTCAGGACCGGATTCTCTCCCATGATGTACAGCCCCTGTATGGGCCGCCCGCCCCCGCCGGAGACCATCTCGCTGGTGGTGAGCCCCGGCTCCGCCGGAATACTCTCTACGCCCCAGGCCGTAGCGAAGCGCCCGCGGATCTCATCTGCGCTCACCGGCTGGTAGCCGGGAAATACGTCGGGCAGGCCGCCCATGTCGCTCGCCCCCTGGACGTTGTTCTGCCCCCGGAGCGGATTGATCCCGCCTCCTTCGATGCCCACGTTGCCGGTGAGCAGGGAGAGGTTGGCCAGGGCCTTGACGTTGTCTGTACCGGACACGTGCTGGGTGATGCCCATGGCGTAGAGAATGGCTCCCGGATGCAGGGTTCCGAAAAGCTCTGCCGCCCTGCGCAGATCCGCCTCGGGAACGCCGGTGATCCCGGCCACATACTCCGGTGTATAGCCCGCCACGGCCTCCTGCAGGGCCTCGAACCCCTCGGTCCGTTCCCTGATGTACTCCGGAGCCTGCCATCCCTGCCGCAGGATGAGGTGCACCATCCCGTTCAGCCAGGCGATGTTGGTGCCCGGTCTCGGCCTGAGCCAGACGTCGGCGAAGCGGGTGATGCAGATCCGTCTCGGATCGGCCACAATGAGCTTGGCTCCGTGCTTGAGCACCGCCTCCACAACGTAGTTGGCGAAAATGGGATGATTTTCGGTGATATTGGAGCCGGTGATCAGAATGACCCTGGAGCGAAGCACATCGCGGATGGGATTGGTCATGGCCCCGCTGCCCAGGGCGGCCTTGAGTCCGGTCACCGAAGAGGCATGGCAGAGCCGGGCGCAATGGTCCACGTTGTTCGTGCCGATCACGGAGCGGAAAAGCTTCTGAAAAAGGTAGTTCTCCTCGTTGCTGCACTTGGCAGAGCACAGACCGCCCAGGCTGTCCGGGCCGGCCGAGCCGATCAAGGCTTGAAAGCGCTCTGCAATCACAGAGAGCGCTTCCTCCCACCCGGCCTCCTCCAGGGAGCCGTTTTTTCGGATGAGCGGCCTTGTCAAACGCTCTCCGGAGTTGATGAACTCGTAGCCGAAACGGCCTTTGGCGCACAGGCTGCCCGCATTGACCCCGATGCCGCCCCGGGTGCTCATGCCGAGGACCCGCCCCTGCTCTGTGTTGCACTCCACCTGGCAGCCGCAGCCGCAGTAGCCGCAGGTGGTCAAAGTCCGATCCCCGTCCCAGGCTTGATCGCTGCGGGGGCTGACCGCATCTGTGAGGGCCATGGTGGGGCAGACCATGAGGCACTCGCCGCAGGACTCGCAGAGCTCCGGCCTGTAGGGCACCACCCGGTTTTTGCCCTGCTCTTTTATGATCTCGATGGCTCCGATGCCTTTGAGCTCGCGGCAGGCCACTACGCAGCGGTGGCAAAGGATGCAGTGCTCCGGCCGGTAGGCGATATCCGGAGTGGCAAAGGGGGCCGTCTTGGCCTCCCTGCTGGCCAGCTCTTGGGGAGGCTCGATCTGATAGCGCTCCAGGAGCCGCTGCAAAGAAGCGTCTCCAGCCTGGCTGCGAACCGGCAGCGGATGGCGGATGGAGGCGGCCAGCATTTGCAGGATGCTTCGTCTCGCCTCCTGGACAACAGGGGACTCCGTCCGGACATCCATATCCTCATTGGCCGGAGTGGCGCAGGCCGGCAGGAGCGTATCCCGGCCCGCCACCTCCACTAGGCATATCTGGCAGGACTGGATGGGATAGGCCCGCTTGAGATAGCAAAGGGTGGGGATGGCAATGGAGCTCGCTGCGGCGGCTTGCAGAATGGTCTGCCCCGGCTCGCAGGAGATCCGGCGTCCGTTCATGGTGAGCTGCATGGCTTTCCTTCCTAGCCGAATGGTGAACTTCAGGCGCTACGGACCTTTGCGGCGCTCCAGCCTATAAGGCGGCCAGTCCGATGCGATAGCAGCGCAGACAGCGGCCGGCTTCGTACAAGGCCTGCGGCAGGGAGATGGTGCCTTCCACCTCGGCAAAGCTCTTGATCCGCTCCCCGGGATCCAGGAGCGGCGCCTCCACCCTGCGGCTGGAGCCGATATAGGGCGGCGTTTCCCGGGGATCGAAGACCTGCAGCTGGGTCAGATACCTCTGCAGCCGCTCGTCCGCCTCGGCCCGGCAAACCCC
>CAZQPF010000110.1:0-9128 GCA_964595165.1 uncultured Desulfohalobiaceae bacterium | reverse complement strand
AGTTTGACCCGGCACTCAGTTTTGAAGACATTGTCTCAGGCTAGCCAGGGAAGCTTATAATTGGATTGATCGTATAACATCCAGCTATTCATCCCGAAACTGAGTGCCGGGTCATCCATGCTGCCGGCATGGTATCTGCCAAATGGATCTGGATGCCGGCCCAAACCTCTATCCCGGGAGTGCACCTGTATGAAGGACCTCAAAAAAATGTACCACAGCCTCCTGGAAGATCCCTTTCCAGGAGAGCTGCGTCTCCGCCTGGGCGATCAGGAGCTCGTCTTCAACAAGCGGACCTGGACCCTGCAGGGGACGCAGAAAGGGCTCCGCTACGGGGAGAACCCGGATCAGCCCGCCGCCCTGTTCGAGCTCCAGCAAGGCGGCCTGGAGCTCGGAGGAGTACCCTTCAGGTCTCCCCGCCCGGGGCTGGTCTCTTCCCTGAACGAGGAGCAGATGGTTCAGGCCGGAAAGCATCCGGGCAAGATCAACCTCACCGATGTGGACAACGGGATCAACATCCTGCAGTACCTGACCGCCAAGCCGGCCGCGGTGATCCTCAAGCACAACAACCCCTGCGGAGCCGGCTGGAGCGAGGAGGGGCTGCTGAGCGCCCTGAACAAGGCCTACTTCTGCGATCGTATCGCCGCCTTCGGGGGGACCGTGGTCCTCAATCGCCCACTGCCGGTGGAAGCGGCCGAGTTTATCAACAGCTCCTATTTCGAAGTGGTCGCCGCCCCGGAGTTCGAACCCCAGAGCCTGGACATCCTGAAGCAGAGGAAGAACCTTCGCATTCTCCAGCTTCCCGGCCTGGCCGAGCTGGAAAGACTGGTCAACGAGCCTTTCCTGGATATCAAATCCCTGGTGGACGGTGGGATCTTGGTCCAAGCCTCCTTTCGAAACCGCATCCTCTCCCCGGAGGATCTGATGACCGCACAAGCCTCAGCCGAGGGGACCACGGTCACTGCCAGAAGGCCGAACCAGCGCGAAGGGGAGGATCTCCTTTTCGCCTGGGCCGTAGAGGCCGGGGTGACCTCCAACTCGGTGATCTTCGCCCGCGACGGGGCTACTGTGGCCATTGGCACCGGGGAGCAGGACCGGGTGGGATGTGTGGACCTGACCATCCACAAAGCCCGGATCAAGTTCAGCGACCATATCTCCTTCCAGGAGACCGGGGTCTCCATCTATCAGCTGCGGCAAAAGGCGAAGGCGGATCCGCAGTACAAGAGCATTCTGCAGGACATCGAGTCCCGAACGGACAAAGCGAGAGGGGGGCTTCCCGGATCCGTCCTCGTCTCCGACGGCTTTTTCCCCTTCAGGGATGGAGTGGACCTGGCCATTGAGCAGGGAGTCACCGCCATAGCCCAGCCGGGAGGCTCCCTCAACGACGCGGAGGTCATCGAAGCGGTCAATCAAGCCGATCCCCAAGTGGCCATGGCCTTCACCGGCCAGCGATCGTTCAAGCACTGATTTTCTATGCCTGTTGCCGAACTCACCATCGCCCGCGGCACTCTTGTGGAGTACCTGCTGGAGAACCAGCCGGTGCTGGGCTTTGTCCTCGAATCCCAGGGCAGCCAGCTCCGAGTCCTGAACATCAACAAGAGGCTGGTCAAGCTGCAGCCGTCCCGCGTGCTCCCCTGGTTCGGGCCCAGCTTCGCTCCGGAGAGCTCCCGGGAGGACATTCTCAACCTGCTGAGCCGCCATCAGGAGCGCCGGCTCCTTCTGCAGGAAGGGATCGAGCCCCTGGATCTCTGGGAGCTTACCCAGGAGGAGGTGGAGACTGCCAGCATCCACTGGCTGGCCGGGCTCATGTGGTCCGATCCGGAAAGCGATCATTTGGCCGCCCTGGGAAGGGCCCTTCTCCAGGCCAAGACCCATTTCCGGTTCTCCCCACCTTCCTTTCACATCCTCCCTCGCAGCAAGGTGGAGGCCAAGCTCCAGGAACAGGAGGAAGCCCGCCGCAAAAACGAGATCATCCTCCAGGGACGGGAGCTGTTCCAGGCCCTGTGGAAGCAGCGCAACAACAGCGTAAGCCCGGAGCTGCCCCAGCCGCATCCGGAGATCCGCTCCCGGCTGCAGGACCTGCTGCGGCAGGGAATAGCCAACCCCGACGACACGGAGTTCCTGGAGCTGTGGACCTGGCTGCGTCAAGGGCTCCCGGACCAGCCGCATCTCCCTCTGCAGCTGGCCCAGGCCTGGGGCCTTGTTCCCAGGCACTACAATCACCTCCTGGATCTGCACGGCTACAGCTGGGGCGATGAATGGTCGACCGCTTTCCAGTCCGAAATACGGCAGCAGGAGGCCCTGTTCCAGGAGCAGGCCAGGGAGCCGGAAAGACTGCCCCTTCTAAGCATCGACTCCGCCTCCACCCGGGACATCGACGACGCTTTCGCCCTGCACACCACTGCCGCGGGCCACTTCCACCTCCAGCTCGCCTTTGCCTGCCCGGTCCTCTTCTGGGAGTTCGGATCCGAGCTCGACAGCAGCGTAGCCCATCGGGCCAGCAGCCTCTACCTCCCCGAGGGCACCTCGCACATGCTGCCGGAGCGATTGGGCATCGACCTGTACAGCCTGCAAGCCGGCCAAACCAGACCGGTGCTGCTCCTGGATCTCCTTTTGGACCCCCAGGGCAATCTGCAGCAATGCTCCCCCCGCATCACCTGGACCAGGGTGCAACGGAACTCCACCTACGCCCAGACCGAGCGGGAGCTCTCCGGATTCAGCCGCAACTCCTTCCTCTCCAACGCTCTGGACCTGGCTGCCAAGCTCAGGCAGCGCAGAGTCGATTGGGGCGCAGCCATCCTGGAGCAGCAGGAGCCCATCATCCGTCTGCTCCAGCAAGAGCAGGGCCTGGATATTCAGCTCGACGAGCCGCCCACCTACCCCAGGGCTCAGATCCTGGTCAGCGAGTTCATGATCCTGGCCAACTGGGCGATTTCCCAGTGGGCCAGGGACAGGGGAATCCCGTTGCTGCACCGAACCCAGGACATCTCCCTCCCCAGGGAATGTGCAGGGGTGTGGCGCGATCCCTTCAACATCTATCAGGTTATCCGCGAGATGAGCAGCTCGCGACTGGATACTCAGCCCCGGCCCCACGCCAGCCTTGGACTGCAGGCCTACACCCCGATCAGCTCGCCCCTGCGCCGTTACGTGGACTTCCTCAATGTGGCGCAGATCAGCTCCTTTCTGCAAAGCGGCTCCCCGCAATGGTCCCAGCAAGAGCTGGAGTCCATGCTCCCCCATGTGAGCGCCAGATCACAGTCCGTCACCAAGATCCAGAAGTTCAGGTGCCGCTACTGGAAGTTGCTCTACTTCCAGAGATGGTGTAAGCTGCAAAGCTGGACCGGTATCGTGGTCGACGAAGAGCCGAACCAGATCACCTTGATGCTGCCCCGGGAACAAATCATGCTCAAAGCCCCCAAGTCCCTGGTCGGGGAGAAGATCACTCCCGGCCAGAGGCTCAGATTGCGCTTGGGAAAGATCGACCCCTTGAACAATCAAATCAAAGTCCTGAACACCTGGGAGGAATGATGGAAAGAGTTATTGCACAAATCGGCTGGCTGATACTGGTCTATATTATCGGATCCGTCCCTTTCGGCCTCTTGATAGCCAGGATAGCCAAAGGGATCGATCCCAGGCAGCATGGGAGCCTCAACACCGGAGCCACCAATGTGGCCCGGACCTGCGGGGCGAGATACGGGGTGCTCACCTTTATCCTGGACATGCTCAAGGGGCTGCTCCCGGTAGTCTTCGCCATGGGCATCAGCATGTCCCCGGTCTTCCTCACCCTCACCGCGCTGGCCGCCCTCATCGGCCACATGTACTCGGTATTCTTGAACCGCAAAGGCGGCAAGGGGGTAGCCACCACCATCGGCATCTTCGCCGTCCTGGCTCCCGCCCCGTTGTTCTGGTCCCTCATTCTGTGCCTCATTCTCATCTGGACCACTGGATACATCTCCCTGGGCTCACTCACCCTGGCCGGATCCCTGCCCGTCTTCATCATCGTCTTCCTGGATTGGCCCTATCTCATCCTGGGCCTGGTGGTCATGCTCCTTATCTACGGCAAGCACCGGGACAATATAGTGCGCTTGGCCAGAGGGGAGGAGAAGCCCTGGAGGCAGAGCAGACCCGTGGAAACATAGCATGATGGAAGCGGGCCTGCTCCAGCTAACCCCTTTGTCCTCCCGGGCTCTCCAGCCGGAGGAGCTCGTGCTCCTCGCCGGTCCGGGGCAAAGGGTCTGCGAATCGGTTTGCTTCTGCTGTGAGGATTTCCCCCAGCCCCTTGCGATAGGCTCCTACCTGGGCCTGGGTCCGGACCGGCCGCTGCTCCAGGTGGAATCCGCCTGCTGGCTGCCTGCTTCCGGCTCCTGCCGGAGGGCCTATTGGCTCCGGGTGCTCTCCCGGCTGGAGACCTCCTCCCGGACCTTGGCCTGCCGGGTCTGGAAGGAGGGATACTCCCTGGCCCGGATAAGCTTGAGCGACTCCGGGGCCCGGGGCGAGCGCCGGGACAGGAGCGGGCCGCGCATCTCAGAGCTGGTGCAGGAAGCGCTTCCCATATGCCTGGAGCTGGCCTTTGTCCTTCCCGACGACCTGGGCGGCTGCAAAGCCCTGCTCAGCCATCTCGCCCTGGAGCTTCAGACCGATCTGATCCTCACCACCGGAGGGACCGGCGTCACTTCCCGCGACCTGGCCCCGGAAGCGACCTCGGCCGTTTTGGAGCGGCGCCTGCCCGGATTTGAGCAGGCCATGCTCGCGGCCTCGCTGGCCAAGACGCCCCACGCCGTGATCTCTCGAGCCAAGGCAGGCATCCTGGGCACCAGCCTCATAGTCAACCTCCCCGGCAGCCGCAAGGCGGTGGAGGAAAACCTGGCCGCCGTGCTGCCGGCCTTCAAACACGCCCTGGACAAGATCCGCGATGACCCCACTGAGTGCGGCCGGAGCTAGCTCCCACGACGAGGAATCCAAAACCCTTGCCGGCCACCTGGAGCACCTGGTGGCCAAGGTCTGCTTTTTCCGCCTCCTGTTCCTCATCCTTCTCCTGGTACCCCTGGGGCTCAGCTGGAGCGACCCCGAGACACAGGAATGGATGTTCCGCCTGGTCACCCATCCCGAGTACATCGCCTTCCTGGTGACCGGGTTCGGCCTGACCATCTTCTTCCTGCTGGGCTGGAGGTGGTTTTCGGACATCCTGCTCTTTTTCCGGCTGCAGCTCTTTGCCGACTTCATCCTGATCGCCTTTCTGGTTCTCCTAACCGGAGGGCCGACGAGCAACTTCTCCTTTCTCTTCCTGGGCCTCATCTTCCTCTACGGGCGCATTCTCGGGCTGAGAACAGCCCATTGGCTCACCTTGGGCATCGTCTGCCTTTTCCTTCTGCTCTCGGCCGTGCAGTGGGCCTGGCCGATTCTCTGGGGAGGCTCCGAGCTCACCCTGCGGGATATGGCCTACTACGACTCGGTCCAGATTCTGGGCCTCAGCCTGGTCCTCCTGCTGCTCAAGCTCGGCGCCACCCAGCAAAACGAGCTCGTTTTCCAGCTGGCGAGACAGAAATCCAACCTGCAGCGTTCCGAAGTCCTCAAAACGCGCATCTTCGATTGGATGAACAGCGCTTTGCTCGTCCTGGACAACCAGGGCCGGGTCTCGGTGGTCAACCGGACCGCTCTGGAGTGGGCCGGACTGAGCTCCAACTCCCAGGCCATCGGCAGCCACGCGAGCCAGCTCTTTCCTGCCCTGGCCGATCTTTGGGAGGAATGGGACGGCAGGCAGTCCTTGCGCACGGAGATAGAGCAGGGGGAAAAAATCCTGGGCACCACCTTCTCCACCCTGCCCGAGGAGCAGGGCACGCTCATCCTGTTCTCCGACATCACCCGCATCAAGGAGCTGGAGAACCGGGTCAAGCAGATGGAGAAGCTGGCCGGGCTGGGCGAGCTCGCCGCAGGCCTGGCCCACGAGCTGAAAAACCCCCTGGCCGGAATCAAGGCCAGCCTGCAGCTCCTGCAGAACGACTCCCTGTCCGAGTCGCACCGCGAAAGGCTGCACCAGGTTCTGGAACGGGATATTCAGCGATTGGACCGCCTGGTCACGGACTTTCTGGCCTTTGCCAGGCCGGCCAAGGCGAACCGGCATCAGGTCAGGCTTCAGGAAGCAATCTCCAACACCATCCTCGGGCTCCAGGAGGACAATCCGGAGATTGCCATGGAGCTGGATCCCTCCTTTTACGAAAGGGCCTGGTTCTGGGACTCGGATCAGCTGCATCAGGTTCTGCTCAACCTGTTGATGAATGCGATTCAGGCCTCCAGGGACGTGGAGTCGCCCAATATCCACATCTCCCTGCAGCAGAACGACTCCGGTGAGTTCATCTCCATTGCGGACAACGGCCCCGGGATCGATCCCAGGCTGCAGAACCACATCTTCGATCCCTTTGTAACCAGCAAAAAGGGAGGGTCCGGACTGGGCCTGGCCATTGCCCAGCGTCTGGCCAGCCAGAACTCCTCCTGGATTGAGCTTAAAAACAGGCCGGGCAAAGGTGCGGAAGCCAGAATCCACTACCAGGAGCCGCAAGCCGAAGCTCAGGCCCAGGGGCCGGAGCCAAGCCAAACCTCTGAGGCGGAGTAACTCATGACCCAGTACTATGCCGATCTGCACATCCATTCCCGCTACTCCCGGGCCACGAGCAAAAGCCTCTCCCTGCGCAAGCTGGCTGCCTGGGGAGGGGTCAAGGGATTGCAGGTGGTGGCCACCGGTGATTTCACCCATCCCGGATGGCTTGAAGAGATCGAGGCCACTCTGCAGCAGGATGAAGACGGGCTTTTAAGCCTCAGGGAGCCTCAAGGGCTGGAGGAGGAAATCCCCTGGCTTGAAGCACAGGGTGCTGTCCAACCCTCCCGCTTCATGCTCTGCACCGAGATCAGCTCCATCTACAAACGCGGCGGGCAGGTGCGCAAGATCCACAATCTCGTCTTCCTGCCCGATCTGGATGCCGTTCGCCGCTTCAACGCCCGGCTGTCCCAAGTCGGCAATCTGGCCTCCGACGGCCGGCCCATCCTGGGACTGGATTCCAGGGATCTTCTGGAAATGGTTCTGGAAACCCACGAGCAGGCCTTTCTCGTCCCGGCTCACATCTGGACGCCCTGGTTCTCCCTGTTCGGCTCCAAGTCCGGCTTCAACAGCCTGGAGGAGTGCTTCGGGGATCTGTCCCGGGAGATCTTCGCCCTGGAGACCGGGCTGTCCTCCGATCCGGAGATGAACTGGCGCTGGAGCGCTCTGGACCGCTGCCGCCTCATCTCCAACTCCGATGCCCACTCCGGGGAAAAGCTGGCCCGGGAAGCCAACATCTTTTCCGGGGAATGCTCCTTCCAGGCCATGAAGGAGGCCCTGAAATCCGGAACCGGCGCGGCCGAGTTCCTGGGCACGGTGGAGTTCTTTCCCGAAGAGGGAAAGTACCACCTGGACGGCCACCGCAAATGCGGTGTCATGGTCGATCCCAGGCAAGACAGAAGCACCGACTGCCCGGTCTGCGGCCAGCCCCTGACCGTAGGCGTCCTCAACCGCGTACAGGCCTTGGCCGACCGCAGCCGGCCGGAGCAGCCGCAGGCCAGCCCGGGCTTCGTCTCCCTCATTCCCCTGCCGGAGGTCCTCTCCGAAATACTGGGGGTGGGACCGAAAACCAAGACCGTAAACCAGACCTATCGCAGCCTGGTGCATCGTTTCGGATCCGAGCTCTCCATCCTGGAAAGCCAGCCCCTGGATGCGGTGAAGCGTTTTTCCCAGCCCCTGGCCGAGGCCCTGCGCCGCATGCGAAGGCGGGAGGTCTACCGGGAGCCGGGGTTCGACGGCCAGTACGGCCATATCTACGTCTTCACCCCGGAGGAGCGAAGCGAGATCCGGCACGGCAAACGCTTCTTCTCCTCCCGGCCTTCCGCCGGCGGGCAGCCCGGTCCGGCCCCGGATTCGGAGCTAGCCCGGCAAGGGCCGGAGGATGCGGGAAACGCCCCTGTGGGGAGCAGTTTCAATCCCGAGCAAACCAGGGCCATTGAGGCCGGGCCGAAGCCGGTGCTCGTCCTTGCCGGGCCCGGAACCGGAAAGACAAAGACCCTTCTCGGCCGGGCAGAGCACCTCATCACCCGTGGTGTAAGCGCCAGACGGATCCTGGTGGTCACCTTCACCCGGGCTGCCGCCCGGGAGCTCCGAGAGCGCCTCCTGGAGACCCTGGGGCCGGATCAGGCCCTGCCCCGCACGGACACCCTCCACGCCCTCGGCTTTGAGCAATGGGTGCGGACCCACCGTCAAACCCCGGTGCTCGCCTCCGAGGAAGAGGCCAAGCTGGCCTTTGCCCAGGCCAACCCGGAGTGCCCCAAAAAAGAGCTCGGCAACGTCTGGCCCCGTTTCTGCCTGGCCCGGGAGACCAAGAGCCTCGATGAGTCCTGGCGGGAGTATGCGGAAAACTACTTCCAGTACAAGGCGAGTCTGAATATCGTGGACTACACCGATCTACTGGAGGCCTGGCTGGAGCAGCTCCGCTCCCATCCGGAATCCGGTCCCTATACCCATATCCTGGTGGATGAGGTGCAGGATCTCTCCCCGCTCCAGGTGGAGCTCCTCACCCGGCTCGCTTCCGCAAGCGGGGAGAACTTCTTCGCCATCGGGGACCCCAAGCAGTCCATCTACGGCTTCCGCGGCGCCCTGGGGAATATCGCCAAGGAGCTCTCCCTGGTTTGGCCGGACCTTGAGACCATCGCCCTGCACCACAACTACCGCTCCAATCAGGCCATCCTGAACCTAGCTTCGCCGCTGTTCCCCGATACCCCGCAGCTGGAGGCCCAAAGCGGCGCACCTGGGGAAATCGTTTTCTATCAGGCCGGCAGCGCGGAGCAGGAGGCCTCCTGGATCGCGGAGCAGGTGCGGCAGCTTATCGGCGGGACCGGACATCTCGAGGCCGACCAGTACGGCGGGAAGGGCCTCGCCCCCGGGGATGTGGCTGTCCTCGTCCGCTTCAGAGGGCTCATCCCGATCCTGGAACAGCGGCTCCAGCAGCAGGGCGTGCCCTGCTCGGTTCCGGAAACCGCCCCCTTCTGGGAGGACGAGCGCATCCGGATCATCCTGAACACTGCGGCGCAGTTTATCGGCCTGGGAGACA
>CAZQPF010000109.1:0-9141 GCA_964595165.1 uncultured Desulfohalobiaceae bacterium | reverse complement strand
CTTCTGGTGCGGAATCTAGTTCACTGCGCAGCCGTGGACATCAAGGGACCAGCGGCCAAATACCCGGAGCTCACCGGCAGGCGCTGCAGCCGGGAACAGGCCGAGCACTGCCTGAGCCGCATCTTCCGGCTCGCCGCCGAACATCCGGATCGCTTCCAGTTTCGCTGTACCAGAGTTCCCGCCTTGAGCCATGAAGATGTGGAGCTTGTTCAGGCCATGGTTCCGCAAGGACACCGGATTACCTGGCAGGAGTATATTCCGCCGTCCCGGGGATCGCAGCGGCCAGCATCGCAATCCGATGCGGCATGAGCGCCGCAGCAAAGCAGCCCTTGATCTGAAGTCCAAAAATAAAAGCTCTCGAATAATACAAGGAGTGCATCATGTTCATGGAGGAGCTCGAAGAGCGCATCTCAGGATCCCGGCCCAGTCAGGCGCGGCCCAAGCAGATCAGGAAACGGGACGGCTGCCTGGAGACCTGGGCCCTGGACCGCATCGCCCAAGCCATCCTCAAGGCCTTGCAGGCCAGCGGCATCAAGGATCCGCTCCTTTCCAAGCGTCTGGCCCGCAAGGTGGAGCAGAAGCTGAACGGCGTGGAGGTCCCGGAGCAGGAGCAGGTTCAGGACATGGTGGAGCAGGTGCTCATGGAAAGCCGCCTTTTCCATGTGGCCAAGCGCTACATCGTCTACCGGGAGCAGCGGAGGCAGCTCCGGTCCCAGCAGGAGGCCTTCCTGAACATCGGGGCCACCATTGACAACTATGTAAACAAAGAGGACTGGCGGGTTGCGGAAAACGCCAACATGGCCCACTCCTTCCAGGGCCTCATGCTCCATCTCTCCGGATCTGTCCAGGCCCGCTACGCCCTGGAGAAGTACCCGGAAGAGATACGTCTGGCCCACGAGCACGGCTATTTCCATATCCACGACCTCTCCTTCGGTCTGGCCGGATACTGCGCCGGCTGGAGCCTGCGCGACCTCCTCCTGGAAGGCTTCAACCTGGAGGGCCGCTGCTCTTCCGGCCCGGCCAAGCATCTTGACTCCGCCCTGGGCCAGATGGTCAACTTTCTGGGAACCTTGCAGAATGAATGGGCCGGAGCCCAGGCCTTCAATAACGTGGATACCTACCTGGCCCCCTTTGTCCGGGAGGACAATCTGGGCTATCCCAGGGTCAAGCAGGCCATCCAGAAGTTCGTCTTCAATCTGAACACCACCTCCCGCTGGGGCGGGCAGAGCCCGTTCACCAATCTCACCTTCGACCTGGTGCCCCCCAGGCACATCGCTGAGGAAGCGGCAATCGTGGGCGGCCGGCTCCAGGATGTCTGCTACAGGGACTTTGTTCCGGAGATGGAGATGATCAACCGGGCCTTCCTGGAGGTCATGCTCGAAGGGGACTACCACGGCCGGATCTTCAGCTTTCCCATCCCCACCTACAACGTGTCCGAGGACTTTCCCTGGGACTCCCAGGTGGGCGAGCTCCTGCTCCAGCTCACCGCCAAGTACGGGGTGCCCTACTTTCAGAACTTCATCAACTCCGACCTGAAGCCGGAGGACGTGCGCTCCATGTGCTGCCGCCTGCAGATGGACCTGCGCGAGCTGAAACGCCGCACCGGCGGCTTATTTGGGGCCGGGGACCTCACCGGATCCATCGGCGTGGTCACCCTCAACCTGCCCAAGCTCGGCTATCTGGCCCAGGACGAGGAGGACTTCCTCGATCTGGTCAGCGAGTACGCCACCCTGGCCAAGAGCTCGCTGGAGTTCAAGCGCAAGTGGGTTACGGACAACATGCAGCGGGGCATGTTTCCCTTCTCCAGGCGGTATCTCAAAAACGGCCTCAACGGCCACTTCAGCACCATCGGGCTCATCGGCGGCCACGAGGCCTGCCTCAACCTGCTGGGCAAAGGGATCGACACCCCGGCCGGAGTGCGGCTCATGCGCAGGACCCTGGACCACTTGCGCGAGCTGACCTCGAAGTTTCAGGAGCAAACCGGATATCTATTCAACCTGGAAGCCACACCTGCGGAAGGCACGAGCTACCGCCTGGCCAAGATCGACAAGCAGCTCTACCAGGACATTCAGACCTCCGGCACGGAGGTGCCCTACTATACGAACTCCACCACCCTGCCGGTCAACGCGACCCGGGACGTCTTCGCCGCCCTGGAGCATCAGAACCTGCTGCAGCCTCTGTACACCGGAGGCACCGTGTTCCACACCTTCCTGGGCGAGGCAGTCACCGATCCCCAGGCCCTGAAAAGCTTCATGGTCAAGGCCATGGGCCAGACCAAGCTGCCCTATCTGTCCATTACCCCCACCTTCTCGGTGTGCAAGACGCACGGCTACCTCCACGGCGAGCACTGGGAATGCCCGCACTGCGGGGAGGAATCCGAAGTCTACACCCGGGTGGTCGGCTATTACCGGCCGGTGAAGATGTGGAATCGCGGCAAGCAGGCGGAGTACGCCGAGAGAAAGGTTTTCACCCAGCTGGAAGAGGCTGCGGAAGAGTAAGCATCCGGATCACCCCCGCAGCCGAAAGGTTCGATACACCAGGGACGCCCCTTCTTCAGGAGCGTCCCTTTTTTTCCTCCCGCTTGGATGGCTTTGTTCGGCAAAGGCAACTCGGCCTGCACGCGTGACCAGGAGTGCGGTGGAGCTCCGGGTGCCGTAGGTGGATCCGGAGATAAAGATGGGGGCCAGAAAACGCTCCAGCTCCAGCCCCACTCCTGTATCCGGCAGCTGCTCGTCCCGAGGCTGATGTTGATCCTGCAGCAGGGAAAGAAGATCTTCGGCCTTGATTTCCTCCCGCGCCCTCAGCACTTCAGCCAGCTTCTGCTTGCCCCGCTCTACCTTGGGCCAGGGGGCGTTGAGCGAATCGTTGCTCAGGCCGTGCAGGCCCGGCTCCAGCCTTTGACCCTGATTGCTGCGGTTGCTGTAGCAAAAGAGCTCCCGGGGAGTGCCGAAAACGAGGTTGAAGCCGTTGTAAGCCGGGCCGGTCTCCAAAAGGCGGCTCAGATATGCCTCCGGCTGCATCTCCTCTAGGAGAAAGTCGCTCACCAGCCTTCCCCTGGAAGGGGCGTCGGCTCGATAGGAAAGAGGATCGCGCACATTGGTCAGCATGGCCAGCCAGCCGCGGCGGGTAACGCCCATCCAGGTGCCTCCCTCCTGGAGATCGCGGCCGGCCAGGACATGGGGCGCATCCTCCCAGAATGCCGCAGCCGCAGTGGGCCGGGACAGAAACTCGTCCCTGTTGGCCGCAACCAGGAGCTGATAGCTGGGGTGGCAGTCCAGGGCCATCAGAAGGAGGCACATGGCAGGTCATCCCCTGGAAACTTGAGAGTTCAAAGTTCTCAGTTCACGGTTCACAGTTGTTTTCGTTTGACCCGCTCCACTTGCTCTGCCAGCCAGTCAATCCAGGCCTCCAGCCCTTCCCCGCTCCGACAGGACAGGGGAAAGAGGGCAATCCTGGAGTTCAGCCTGTAGACCCGCTCCTTGAGGAGCTCGAGGTCGAACTCTGCCAGCTCCCGGTAGTCTATCTTGTTGACCACCAGGGCCTGGGAAGTGGAGAACATAAGGGGGTACTTGAGTGGCTTGTCATCGCCCTCCGGCAGGCTGAGAATCATGACGTTGGCCTGGGCCCCGATGTCGAAATCGGCCGGACATACCAGGTTGCCGATATTTTCCACCATGATGAGATCGAACTGCTCTGCGTCCAAGGAGTCCAGGCCCTGCTGCATCATGCAGGAGTCGAGATGGCAGAAGCCGCCGGTTCGAAGCTGCGTGGCCGTGATGCCGGAGGCCGCCACCTTCTCTGCGTCCACGCTGGAGTCGATGTCCGCCTCGATGACCCCGATGCGATACCGCTTACGCAAACGCTCGATGGTGCGAAGGATAAG
Source organism: uncultured Desulfohalobiaceae bacterium (assembly GCA_964595165.1). Lineage (GTDB taxonomy): Bacteria > Desulfobacterota > Desulfovibrionia > Desulfovibrionales > Desulfothermaceae > CAZQPF01. The sequence continues at coordinate 5,258 of CAZQPF010000109.1, read as the reverse complement.
GCTCGTCTTGCCCCCGCCCGGGGAGGCCATGAGGTTGAGCAGCATGGTCCCGGACTGCTCCAGTCGGCTCCGAATCGCAGCTGCCTGTCTGTCGTTCTCTTCCAGGATGCCCTCTTTGACTTGAATAAGCTTAACGTCTCCCATGTTCAGGCTGCCTCCAGGCTAAGGATGGTATAACCACGGCCGGAAACAAGGTCCGCCCTGGCCGAGCCGCAGTCCGGACAGCAAAAGGCCTCGATGTCCCCGAAGCTGACAGAAAAATCGCGGCCGCATTCCGTGCAGCGCAGCACTGCTGGAGCTCTCTCGATCTTGAGACCAGCCTGCTCGGCCACAGTATCCTTGCTCAAGGCGTTGAAGTAGCGCTGCATCCAAGTTTCCTCCAGGTCGCTCAGCGCCCCGACCTGGATATGGACGCCATAGACCCGCTGCACATTGTTTCTGGCGGCATGCTTGAGCACCAGGGACAGGATCTTTTCCATGACCGGCAGCTCATGCATTTAAAGCAGACCCCGCTCTTTGGCCATGGCCATGTAAGTCTGGACCACGTTCTTGGGCGGCTCGTACTGCTCCTCCTTTTGAACCAGACGCACGGCCCCGAAGTCGCAGGCCTCCACGCAAAGCCCGCAGCCGATGCAGCGGGACAGATCGACCTCCGCCGTGTCCTCGACCCGAATGGCCTCCATCTGGCAACGCTCCTCGCACTCGCCGCACGCGTTGCATTCCTCGGTCTGCACCTCAGCGTAAAAGTTGGAATGGATAGCCTGGGCAGGAGACTCAAGGCGCTTCAGATTCTTCAGAATCTGACAGCAACAGCCGCAGCAGAGGCACATGCTGGCCGGCTTCTGGGCATTTCCCGGCTGCAGGACAAGCCCTTCCCTTTTGCCCCTGGACAGGATGTCCAGGGCCTCGTCTGCCGAGATGGCTCGTCCGAGCTTGTTCTCCTCGTAAAAATGGGCCGCTCCGCCGAAGACGAGACAGGATTCCAAAATCCGGTCGCATCCGTCTCCCACCATGGAGTGCTCCTTGCGGCAGATGCAGGGAGCCACCACGATCTTGGACTGGGCGGCGACAATATCTTCCGCCACCTCGTAAGGCATGACCGCGGTCTCGTCCTCCAGGCTCTCCAATACCGGGACCACCCGCATCTGCTTGGTGTGGGTGCTCTGCCAGGCAGTTTGCATCAGATGGGGCAGATAGTGGTTCACGTCGCGGATAAGCCCTTCATCGAGATCCTGAACATGGTACTCCCAGATCCCGACCATGAACTGGGCCGCCATGTAGGTGGTCTTGCCTTCCTTGGTGGAACGGAAGATGAGCCCCTTGGAGGCCATCTGCTCCAAAAGCGGGCCCACGGTCTCCACCTCGGTTCCCAGCCTCTCTGCGATCTGGGCGGGCGATTCAGGGATCATGGTCAGCTTGGTGGCCAGATCCGCCTCCTCCGGAGTGAACAGCCGTTGCAGGATGCGCAGCTCCACCCCGGAATCGGTGCGCGGAAAGCCGGCCGGAAGATTGTCCAGATGATCGGCCAGTCTTTCAAAAACATCGCTCATAGCCCTCTCCTTTTCATAGACTTTTGCCCAGGCTGTAGCCCGCGTGGATGGCTTGCATGGCCTGAGCCGGCTGGCTCGCGTCGCCGACAACCCGACAAGTCAGGCCCAGGGATTCCAGCTCGGCCTGCAGAGGATTGTAAGGATCCGATCCCACGGCCAGGACCACCGAATCGGCCGGAAGGAATTGCTCTTCACCGCCGCAGTCCACCTTGACCCCTTGAGCACCGATCTCCAGGGCCCGGGTCTTGGTCCGCACCTGGACCCCGAAACGCTTCAGCTCCTGGAGCATGGTCCAGCGTGTCGACTTGCCGATATCCTGTCCCAGGCGTTCGAGCATCTCGACCAGGACCACCTCCTTGCTGCCGCCAAGGCAGAGCGAGTGCAGATAATCGCATGGCTCGACCTTGTTGACCAGCAGGAATTTGAGCTCTTCCGCCCCCAGCGTACCCTTTTGAGCCAAAAACAGGGCGGTTTCCACCCCTACCGCTCCCCCGCCGAGCACCACAACCCGTTTACCGGTCCAAGCCCGTCGCAGCAGCACATCCCAGGCCTGACAAACAGAAGCGGACTCCACTCCCGGAATGGAGGGCTCAGCCGGTTTGGCCCCGGTACAGAGAACGATCTCCTCTGGCTGCTGCTGAGCGATCCAGTCCGCCGAGGCTCTGCAGCCCAGAACGAGCTCGATGTTCCGGGCCGCGACCTGAGCGGAGAGATCCTCGGCCAGGGATCCGAACTCCGACCTTCCCGGCGGGACGGCCGCAATATGGAGCTGGCCTCCGAGCCGGTCCGCCTCCTCCACAAGAGTGACGCTGTGTCCCCGGTCGTGGGCGGCAATAGCCGTGCTCATTCCGGCCGGCCCGCCTCCCACCACCAGCACTCGCTTGGCGGGACCGCTCGCTTCATCCCTGAGCTCAACCTCGTGGCCGGCTTCCGGATTGGCCAGGCAGCCCACCGGTTTCAAGGCAAAGATGTGATCAAAACACCCCTGGCCGCACCCGATGCATCGGACAATCTCCTTTTCCCGGCCCTGCTCGGCCTTGCGGGGAAAGTCCGGATCTGCGATCAGCCCGCGGCCCAGAGCGACGAGATCGCTCATATGGGCCCCGATAAGCTCCCGTGCGGTCCAGGGATCGTTGATTCGGTGGCTGGCGATGACCGGCACCTGGGTGCGCTGGCGCATCTCCCGAGCCAGATAGGCGAATCCCGCTCTGGGGACTCCGGAGGTGATCTGCGGAATCCCGGCCTCGTGCCAGCCGACATTGACGTTCAAAGCGTCCATCTGGGCTTCGTGCACCAGCCGAACAGCAAACTCCTGCAGCTCCTCCCGGCCTACCCCGTTCTCCATGAGATCGTTGCCGTTCAAACGGACCAGGAGCGGATAGTCCGTCCCCAATCTCCTGCGTAAGCCCTGCATTATCTCCAGGCCGAAACGCATCCGATTGGCCGCTGAGCCGCCATAGGCATCCGCCCGCTGATTGGTGAGCGGCGAGAGGAACTCGCTGATGAGGTAGCCGGTGCCGCAGAGGATCTCCAGGGCATCGAACCCCGCCTCTTTGACCCGTTCTCCGGCTTGGACAAAGCGCTCTACAACCAGGCCCACCTCCTCGGTTTCCAGAGCCCGCGGGGTCTCCTTGGTCATTCTGGACGCCAGGGCCGAAGGGGCCACCGGGGCCTGACCGTCCAAAAAGAAGGAGAAATTGTATCTGCCGGCGTGGTTCAGCTGCACAGCCGATCTGGCACCCGACTGGGAGATCGTCTGGGCCAAGTCCCGCAAGCCCGGGATGAACTCATCACGATGCGCCCCTATGTTCAGCGAGGGGCCAGAGAGCTCGTCCACCGTGGCATAGCCTACGCAGATCATGCCGGCTCCGCCCTGGGCTCTTCGCTTGTAAAAGGCCTTCATCCGGTCGGTAACCTGGAAGTTGTGGGCCATGTTGAGGTGCATAGCCGGCATGTAGATTCTATTCTTGAGCTCCAGACGATTCAAGGCAATGGGCTCGAACAAAGGATCGCGCATACTTTAAGACCTCCCAAAGAATTTACCTTCCGCTCAGTAACCAGGGCCTGCCTGCAAGGCAGGCCGCTTGCCGTGGAAGGAGTGCTTCCATCCGCCTCAACATTCCTAGAAGAGCGAATAGCCCTTGTCAATGCAAAACAGGGCCTCCGGCTCCAGCCATCGCCCTCACCCGAGGCCCTGCTTTGCACACCGGAAGAACCTATCACTGCCGAGCTGGAAGAATGCCTGCCTAAACCTCGGGACACTCCTTGAGCGCCTCGTCCAGGCTCTCCTGCGGCAGCTCGTAGTTGGTGAGCTCGCCTCTGAGATAGGCGTCGTAGGAGGCCAGATCGAGCAGGCCGTGTCCGGAGTAGAGGAAGACGATGGTCGATCCGGGCTCGGCCTCCTTGGCTGTTTGAATGGCGGAGTGAATGGCGTGCGAGGTTTCCGGGGCCGGCAGGAAGCCCTCGCTGGCCTGAAATATTCGCGCCGCCTCAAAGCAGTCGTTTTGATAGTAGGCCTTGGCCTCCACCAGGCCTTCGGCCACCAGATTGCAGAGGATGGGGGCGTCGCCGTGATAGCGCAGCCCGCCGGCGTGGATCGGAGGGGGCATAAAGGCGTGCCCCAGGGTGTGCATCTTGATCAGCGGCGTCAGCTTGGCCATGTCCCCGAAATCATAGCGATAGGAGCCGCGGGTCAGCGTGGGGCAGGCCGTGGGCTCGGCAGCGATGAAGGTGACCTCCTCCCCGGCCAGCTTGCGGGGAACAAAGGGAAGGATGAGCCCGGCGAAGTTGCTGCCTCCGCCCACGCATCCGATAACGTAATCCGCCTTTTCCCCGATCAGCTCCAGCTGGCGAATGGTCTCCAACCCGGTGATCGTCTGATGGAGCAGGACATGGTTCAAAACGCTGCCCAGGGTGTACTTGGCATCCGAGTTCGTGGCCGCGTCCTCCACCGCCTCGGAAATGGCCAGGCCGAGGCTGCCCCGGCACTCCGGATCCTTTTCCAGTATGGCGGTACCGGTCTTGGTAGCCTTGGAGGGAGAGGGATGGATGTCCGCCCCGTAGGTTCGGATGAGTATCTGCCGATAGGGCTTTTGCTCAAAGCTTACCTTGACCATGTACACGGTGCACTTGAGATCGAACATGCGGCAGGCAAAGGCCAAAGCCGTGCCCCACTGCCCGGCGCCGGTCTCGGTAGCCAGACGCTTGACCCCCTCCCGCTTGTTGAAAAAGGCCTGGGCTACTGCGGTGTTGGGCTTGTGCGAACCGGTGGGCGAGATCGACTCGTCTTTATAGTAGATCTTGCATTTGGAGCCGATGGCCTTTTCCAGCTTCCTGGCCCGCACCAGGGGAGTGGGCCGCCACAGGTTATAGACCTCCAGCACCTCCTCCGGAATGGGAATCTGGGACTGCGAGCTCATCTCCTGCTCGATGAGGCCTTGGGGGAAGATCACCCCGAGCTGATCCGGAGACACGGGCTGCTTGGTGGAGGGATCCAGCGGCGGAGCCAGGGGAGTGGGTAGATCGGGCAGAACATTGTACCAATGCTTGGGGATCTCGTTTTGAGGAAGAATAACCCGGTTTTCCATCATTACCGCTCCTTGTATCTGTTGCTTGGCTTGGTGAAGGCTAGTGCCCTGTCAAATATAAAACGCTGCATATCAGGAAAGGTCCTTCTCCGGCTCCCCTCCTTGCCGCCTGTCTTCCAGG
>CAZQPF010000108.1:0-9172 GCA_964595165.1 uncultured Desulfohalobiaceae bacterium | reverse complement strand
GGTCTATCACCTTAACGAGCCCCAAATTTTGTCTAGACAATGGGGGAAAGTTTAAAATGATTGATATTGCAAGATCAGATTGGGATTCATACGAATCTTCTTGGAAATTTACAAGTCTTGTTCTTGTTGACCCTTCCCACAAATCAAAATCTATTCCTTCTTCGTATATCAACCTCCGCAAGCATTGGCAACAACTTACTCGTAAAATGCAATATCTTGAGAAAGAGAATAATCGCATCATAATCGAAACCTATGGTCTCCAAAACGAGTTTTCTCCTGAGGTCCCCCTGGAAGAGATCACCCTAACCTGCAACCCCTACTACCGCTACGGCGGAGACAAGTCCGAAGAAGAGCTGGAGGCTCTGCTCCGCACCGACACCATGAAGGAGCTTATCTCCTACACCATCGGCTGCATGATGGGCCGCTACTCCCTGGATGAGCCTGGGCTGATCTACGCCCACAGCGGCAATGAGGGTTTTGACCCCAGCAGGTACAAGACATTTTCTGCTGACGAGGACGGGATCATCCCTGTCATGGATGATGACTGGTTTGCCGACGACGCCACCAACCGCTTTGTGGAGTTTTTGAAGGTCACCTGGCCTCCGGAGACCCTGGACGAGAACCTGAAGTTTGTGGCCGACAGCCTTGGCTCCAAGCGAAACGAAGAGCCCATTCAGACCATCCGCCGCTATATCAGCGACAAGTTCTTCAAGGAGCACCACCTCAAGGTGTACAAGAAGCGGCCTATCTACTGGCTGTTCTCCAGCGGCAGGCACAAGGCCTTTCAGTGCTTGGTCTACCTCCACCGCTACAATGAATCCACCCTGTCCAGAATGCGGGCTATGTATGTTACTCCCTTACAGGGTAAGTATAAGGCCCGGATCGAGTACCTGGAACAGGAGCGGGACAGTGCCGGCTCCAGCAGCGTCCGGAATAAGATGCAAAAGGAACTGGACACCATGCGCAAGAAGCAGGAGGAGCTGCGGGAGTTTGACGAGCAGCTCCGCCACTACGCCGACAAGCGCATCAGACTGGATCTTGACGATGGGGTGAAGGTCAACTACGGCAAGTTCGGCAACCTGCTGGCTGAGGTTAAGACGGTGACTGGACAAAAGGTTAAGGAGTAGCTTGGATTTTCCAGGTCTAAGAGGAAAGGGATGGTTGGAGCCCTCAAAAAAGTGCAAAGGATGGGCTTTTTAGGATAGAAAAAATCAAAGCAGATAAGGAGTTGGAGTTTAAACCGGAATAGCGATTGAGCCCTGAAGCGATAATGTGCCCATGGAGGGATTTTGAGCTACTTTTTGTTTCTTGATGAAAGCGGACAAGATCGACGAGAAGCACCATACGAAGTTCTTGCCGGTGTCTCGGTTCAAGATACGGAGCTATGGAATCTCATCCAACGGATCCACAGCCTCGAGCATGACCTGTTTGGTATGCGCATAACAGAAGGCCACATGGAGCTTAAAGGAAAGAAGCTCTTAAAGAAGAAAACTTTTCGTCATGCTGGACAGCTTGAGCCTTTGCAGCCCTCAGAGAGAACTAACTTAGCAGCTTCCTGTTTGCGGAAAGGACAGTCTGATGACGCGTCTGTACGTCAAAGTGTGTCCAAGAGGGAACTGACGGCTTTAGGACAAGCCAAGATCGATTTTGTATCCCAGATCCTGGAAGTATGCTCTCAGCACCGCGTCAGGGCTTTTGCCAGCATCGTAAGCAGAGATGCTGAGAAGCCAGAAAGGGATGATTTTTTACGGAAGGATTACGCTTACTTATTTGAGCGTTTTTTCTACTATCTGGAGGACAAATCGTCTGAACCCATGGGGGTGGTAGTCTTCGATGAGTTGGAAAAATCCCGCTGCCATCTCCTTGTCAATCAAATGGAAGAGTACTTCTTGAAAACGGCGAAAGGGCGAATGCGATCATCAAGAATAGTTCCTGAGCCATTTTTTGTGCACAGCGATCTGACCACTGCCATCCAAGTTGCTGATTTGGTGGCCTATATCACTTCGTGGGGGGTACAAGTGGGGAGTATGCAGGCTCCTGCCAGGAAAGAGCTGGAGCCTTTGGCAGAAAGGGTTTGCCAACTCCGTTACAAGGCATTGCGAACTATCAACAATCAGGATGAATTTGCTGTCTGGAGCTTTGCCGTGCTTGATGACTTGCGGCCAAGAGAAGAGACATAAAAAAAGGCAATGACAGCTTGCGCCATCAAAGCCTCCAACTTTTTTATAGACAGGTTGGCTGTATTTGTCAACTGGCACAGCCGCAATTTATAGTATTTCTTCATCTGTCAATACTCTCGGCCGGTTAGCTGGGTAGATACGGGAGTCAAAATGAAGATGTTGACGTACCGACCCAGTCGCCGACCCAGTCACCGACCCAGACAGCCACTGCCAAAGAGTTTGATATCCAACGGACGATTCCGGAGAAGCCAAGCAGCTGCAAACAGAAATACCGGCTGACGGAAAAAGGACGAAAAAAGCTGAAAGGATAGCTACCATCATTTGCTGCTGCAGAAACGAGACCGCTGGAGCCGCAAGCAGCAACACGTCCCTAAGGCAGGTCTCCATTTTCAATCTTCGGGGCTTATAACAAACCATGAACACCGCCCAAATAACCGAAAACCTCAGCCACCTCTTCCACACCGAGGGACACCACATCATCTTCTGGCACGATCCGGATCAGGAGTTCGTGGACCTGGTGCCCGAGCTCAAGCTGGATGGGGTGCAGATCATCCACCTTGAAGACGAAAGCACCCTGGAGCTCAAAGTCCGTTTGGAGCTTGAGGACCACGACGGCAAATACCTCCTTTACTCCCCACGGCCCGAACCCACCCCGGACCAGGACTGGCTGTTGGATATCCGCCTTTACAGCCGAAGCTTCCACGCCGATAGGCCCTCCATGCTCCTCAGCGAGCTGGGCCTCAGCCAGCACTCCATGCGGGAGCACATCCGGGAGCGGATGAAGTTCTTCAAGAGCCAGGACCGCACCCAGCGGCTGAAAAAGATCATCAGCCCGGAAGATCAGGAACGGGATATGGACACCAAGATGCTGGCCGTGCTTACCCGGGCAGAGCTGGCCAGCACCTTCGATATCCTGATGAAGCTCTTCGGAGAGATGTGCGGGGAGGCGGGATGTAATTACAAGAGCCCGCCCAAGTCCTGGACGGACATTGAGAAGTTCGGCCTGGACGCCTTCTTTTGGCAGGAGATGTCCAGGACCTTTGGCTACAGCGCAGCATCACCCAATCTCTCCGATCTGCTCATTCGACTCTTGGTCGGAGACATGGCCAACACCTTGCGAGGAGAGCTTCCCAGCTCTTTGCAGCACTTCAATCTCCAGAACCAGGGAATGGGCACGAACGTGTCCGTGTTTGTGTCCCAGTGGCGAAGGGATTTGAACCATTACCGGGAATACACGCTTGTTTCCAAGCAGGTGGCTGAGGAGCTCGGCCTCCAGGAGCACCTTGCAGCCTATGACGCCCATTCCCTTTTGGAGGTAATGACCTTTGAGGCAGTGGAACGGCAGATCATCCGTTCTCTGCGTTCACAGATCATCATGGATGAGGCGGAGCAAAGCGATGCCCTGAAATCTTTTATTCTCAGCCGGAGGGACGGCCATTGGGCCACCATCCATCTGGAGGGATACGAGCACACCTCCAATATCTACGCCACCACTTATAACGCCCTGGAGGCTGCGCTTAGCCTGCAGGAGCTCCGCCGGGAGCATGGGCAGGGCTTGAGCTTTGCCAATGCCGAGCAGATGTACCAAGCCTACGTCCGGGAGCTCTACCGCTTTGATCAGCTCTACCGCCATTTCCACGAAGCCTCGGACACGGTGGAGCTGGCGGGTTGGGATGTGCTCAAAGAGGTGCAGAAGGAGGTGGAGTCCTGCTACTCCAATTGGTATCTGGACCAGATATCCCTGTGCTGGGGCGGCTTTATGCAGGGAGAAGACGGGCTCCTTAAGGACTGGAGCTTGCGGGATGTCCTCAAGCAGGAGCATTTTTTCTATAACGAGGTCAAGCCGCTGCTTTCATCTTCCAGGAGCAAGGTATTCGTGATCATCAGCGATGCCCTGCGTTATGAAGTCGCTGAGGAGCTGACCAGGGACATCAACTCCAAGTCCAGGTTCAAGGCCGCCCTGAGGTCTCAGCTCGGAGTCCTGCCCAGCTACACCGCTCTTGGCATGGCCGCCCTGCTGCCACGGAATAGCTACGGCTACAAGCAGGGTACGGATCAGATCCTGGTGGACGGCAAACCAAGCGCCTCACTGGAGCAGCGAGGGGAGATTCTGAGCGACTACGAGGGCATTGCGGTGAGAGCCGACGACCTCCTGGCCATGAACAAGGACCAGGGAAGGGAGCTGGTCAGGCCTTGGCAGGTCATCTACATCTATCACAATCAAATCGATGCCACCGGAGACTCGGCCTCTTCCGAGTCCAAGACCTTTTCCGCGGTGCGCAAGGCCATTGCCGAGCTCTCGTCCCTGGTTCGCTTTATCGTCAACAGCTTGAATGGAACCAATGTGCTGGTCACTGCCGATCACGGGTTTTTGTACCAGGACTCGCCTCCCGGCGTCCTGGAGAAAAGCGGCCTGGGATACAAGCCCGGAGGGGTGGTCAAGGCCAAGAAGCGCTATATGCTGGGGCATGACCTGGGAGAACCGGACAATGCCTGGCATGGCTTTACACAGAAGACCGCAGGGACCAAGGACGCAATGGAGTTCTGGATACCCCGGGGGGTGAATCGCTTTCATTTCTCAGGCGGGGCTAAGTTCATCCATGGCGGTGCCTTGCCCCAGGAAGTTGCCGTGCCGGTGATCAAGGTCAAGGAGCTCGATGCCAAAGCGGCTCAAAAAGAGGCGGTGAGAAGGGTCGGCGTCTCGCTGCTGGGCTCCAACCGGAAGTTGGTGAACACCATCTGCAAGTTTGAGTTCATCCAGACCGAGAAGGTCTCAGATCGGATGTTGCCCCGGACCTTGGTCGTTTCCATCCGGGATGGAGATACCCTGATCAGCAATGAGCAGACGGTGACCTTTGACAGCGACTCCGACTCCATGGAGGAGCGCAAGCGGCCAGTGAAGCTCATGCTGAAAAAGGGACGCTATGACAGCGCCAAGGAGTACGCCTTGGTTCTCAGGGATCCGGAGACCCAGATCGAGTATCAGCGGGTTCCTGTGAGCATCGATCTGGCCTTTATGGACGACTTCTGAAGAGACTGACAGCTAAGGAAAACCGATGGAAAACGAAACCGTCAGCTTGGATGCCCTGCTCAATGAGCACTTCCAGGGCAAGGTGGTCCGCAAGGACCTCACCAAATTGCTCAAGGAAGGGGCCAATGTCCCGGTATACGTCCTGGAATATCTTCTTGGCATGTACTGTGCCTCAAGTGATGAGGACGTTATCCAGGAGGGGATCCAGAGCGTCAAGAATATCCTGGCTCAGAACTATGTGCGTCCGGACGAGGCGGAAAAGGTCAAGTCCACCATCAGGGAGCGAGGCAGCTTCAAGATCATCGACAAGGCCACCGTGACCCTGAACGAGAAGCGGGACTGCTACGAGGCCTTCCTCTCTAACTTGGGTGTCAAAGGAATCGAGATCTCCAGCTCCATTGTCAAGGAGTTTGACAAGCTCCTTGTGGGCGGGATCTGGTGCATTATCGGGATCAACTACTTCTATGAAGAGGGCCAGAAGGGCTCCCCCTTTTCCATCCACGAGCTCAAGCCCATCCAGATGCCTAACATGGATATGCAGGCCTTGTATGAAGGGCGCAGGGCCTTTACTGAAGAGCAGTGGATGGACGCTCTTCTGCGCTCCACAGGCCTTGAGCCCACCGCATTTGAGGAGCGGGTCAAATGGCATTTGCTGGCCCGGCTCATCCCTTTGGTGGAGAACAACTTCAATGTCTGCGACCTCGGACCCAGGGGAACCGGGAAGAGCCACGTGTATAAGGAGATCAGCCCAAACAGCATCCTGGTTTCCGGAGGCCAGACCACAGTGCCCAACCTGTTCTACAACATGAACACGCACAAGGTAGGGCTGGTCGGCGTATGGGACGTGGTGGCCTTTGATGAGGTAGCCGGCATCAAGTTCAAGGACAAGGACGGCGTGCAGATCATGAAGGACTACATGGCCTCCGGGTCCTTTTCACGGGGGCGGGACGCCATCAGTGCCAATGCGGCCATGGTTTTTGTGGGCAACATCAATCAGAGCGTGGAAACCCTGCTCAAGACGAGCCATCTCTTCGCCCCCTTCCCGGAGCAGATGATCGATACCGCGTTTTTTGATCGCATGCACTGCTATATCCCGGGCTGGGAGATCCCCAAGATGCGTCCGGAGTTCTTCACCAACCTGTACGGGCTCATAGTGGACTACCTGGCCGAGTACTTCCGGGAGATGCGCAAGACGACCTTTGCCGACGCCATCGACCACTACTTCACACTAGGGAACAACCTGAACCAGCGGGATACCATTGCCGCGCGCCGGACAGTTTCCGGCCTGCTCAAGCTCCTCTATCCCCACGGCGAGTACGGCAAAGAGGCTGTGGAAAAATGCCTACACTATGCCCTGGAATGCCGGCGGCGGGTCAAGGAGTAGCTCAAGCGCCTCGGGGGCATGGAGTTTTATGACGTCCACTTCAGCTACATGGACCAGGAAAGCAGGGAGGAAAAATTCGTCGGTGTCCCGGAGCAAGGCGGAAGCTCCCTGATTCCGGAAGGACCGCTTAACCCCGGGACCCTGCATACAGTCGGTACAGGAAGCACCGGCCAGATCGGCCTGTACCGAATCGAGCTGCAGGTGACCGCAGGCAACGGCAAACTCTCCGTTTCCGGGGTAGGCTCCAGCACCAAAGCCAAAGAGCCCATAAAGGTGGCCTTTGACTACTTCAAGGCCCACGCCAATAGAATCAGCGCCTCTCTCAAACCTGGAGACCGGGACTACCACCTGCATATTGTGGAGATGCACAATACCGGACCCAACAGCTCCATGACGCTGCCCTGCTTTTTGGCCCTGTGCTCCGGCCTCATGAGCCGTCCGGTCCAAGGAAGCCTGGTTGTCCTGGGCGACATGAGCCTGGGCGGGAACATCATCCCAGCCGACAATCTGGCCGCCAGCCTGCAGATGGCTTTTGACGCCGGAGCAAAGCGGATTTTGATTCCAATGAGCAGTGTGGGCGACATTCCAACGATCCCAGGAGAGCTCTTTGCCAAATTTCAGACCAGCTTCTATGCCGATCCTATAGATGCAGTGTTCAAGGGATTGGGGGTGGAGTGACGGTTCTTGGGCAAATGAGGCCTCATGAATGCAATCAACATGAACTGGCTTTGAATTATGGATACCGATGATCACCCGTGCAGCATATGAAGCATTGATTGTTCGCTCCGACCAGATTTCGCAGGTACTTTGTTTAGATATTGGTGTTGCTTCGAGCTGTTTTCCTGATGAAGACTCCTACCTGGCTGCGGCCTACAATGGAGTTACCAAGATAGCAAGCTCGCCAGAAGAATTCCTTTCCCGCTGGGATGTAAATGAGGAAGAGTTCGATGTGGATGAGCTCGGAAAGGAGCTTTTGAAGCTGGCCGAGGAGATCTTGGCAGTGATGAATACTCCGAAAGAGGAGCGTGGGCTGACATTTGAAGAGGAGGATGACGGGAATTGGCGTTGAACCAGGGACTGACCATCCATACTCGATAAAGAGCAACTAAGCCCGACTGGCACGGCTTGGCAAAGGGAAGCGATGGCTCCGTGTTCCTCGTCGAGGCTAAGGCGCATATAGGAGAGGTCGTCTCTCCGCCTACAGGAGCCAGCGGCAAGAGCCTTGATAAAGATTTGTGAGTAGCTGGACAAGACCATGGCCTATCTCAACCCAAAAAGGAGCGTCGATTGGATCCATCTCTTTTTCCAGTAGGCCTCATCATTTGGTTTTCGTTGGACTTCTGACTGAATTAGCACGTAGGCTTCAATCGACGCTACCTTGAAATTGTGCAAAGATATTCCATTTTATGCAAAAACGTATTCTCTAAAATCTGCACTTGGGTTCACAGTCCAAGGCATGGATATGGTAATGCCAATATCACATTGAAATGTTGATTGTTGTTTACTGTGATTCTTGTAAATGCTCGTATGATTTTTGCATGATAAACGTTCAAAAGCATAGTCCTGAGCAGTCAGTGGACGAAATGCCTCCGGTCTTCACCCCGTTCATTTTCCCTCTACTATAGCCCTCTCTGCAGTTCGATATCCGCTTCTCATTTCCACATTAACTTCTTGATAGACTAGTGCTCTTTCTGATATATCTTCATAAGCACAGTTTTTTTCAAAACATTGCATTGATTATTTGATTATTATTTTCTTAATAATTCAATATTATGCTACTAGTGATTTCGTATGAAAATCAATTTAAGGAGATAAATATGAAATACTTTTATCAGTTTAAAATGATTTTCATTTTTCTTCTCATTGTATCCACGTTTTTCATTTCATTTTTCATTTACGCACATGCTAAAGCTTCCTGGATATCTCACGGTCCTTATGGAGGCTATATCACCTGTATGATCAGGACATCAAATCCCGAAGTTATCTATGCAGGCACAAAATGTGGGCTTTATAAATCAATCGATGGAGGGGTTACCTGGATGCAGACAAGCTTTCCTCCGATTCAAGTCAATGCCATTGAAGTCGCTCCCAAGGTGTTGAGCCAAACAATAGATTTCGATGACACTGCAGCACCCTGCTCTTTTTCTGAGACGACTGCGCTTTCTAATGAATACAGTCCCTTGGGCGTGGTTTTCAGCGGACCGAGCCCTCATGATGGTGGCGTCATTCTGAATGAATGCTCTAGTTTTTCCCCAAGCGGTCAAAGCTCACCGAACTTTCTCGCATTCGATGCTGACGACGTACTCAAGGACGGGGGGATACCCCACGGACCTGAAACTCTGACTTTCAGCACTCCAGTCAGTTACGTAAGGGTTAATGCGGCGTGGACATTAGATGCCACAATATCGGCATATGATATCGATAACAATTTTATTGATTCAGATTCATCTGGGCCTGGAGGATCTTTCTGGCCTATAAGTGTTTCAGGTAAAAATGTTGCCAAAGCTGTAATCAGCTTTTCATGATTGTGATAACCGAAAACTGATCAGTTTACCTGGGGTGTGATAACCCAAAATT
>CAZQPF010000107.1:0-9412 GCA_964595165.1 uncultured Desulfohalobiaceae bacterium | reverse complement strand
GTCTTCAAGCTGGACAGTCTGGAAGCGTTCACCAGAGAGGTGGATAAGGCCCTGTAGCAAGGCTCGCAGGGCAGTTATGTTTTTTTGACTTTTCTGATTTCCATTCGGTGTTGATTTTCCGATCCTCGCCTAGAGGTCATTGTCGGTTATGTCCTGTCCGCAGGCCAGGTGGATATTGAGGAGGTTCGTCAGGTCGTCAACTCATTGCCTCAAGGAGAGGAGATCGTGAATACAGCGGCAGAGAAGCTACGAAAAGAAGGATATGAACGGGGGGTCTTTGAAGGTGAGCAGAGAGGTGAGCAAAAAGGAATGATCAAAACATCTCAAGATATGCTCATCGAAGCCTTGCAGGAGAGGTTCGGCCCTGTCCATCCGGCACTGGTCAATAAAGTGAGATCCATCCAGTCTACCGAAACTTTGAAAGGCCTTTTCCGACAGGTCTTCAAGCTGCACAGCCTGGAAGCATTCACCAAAGAGGTGGAAAAGGCCTTGAAGTAATCAGGCCTTCGGTCTATGGCGTTGCCATCTCTGCCAGGTTTAACCAGGCAGGCTCAGGTTTACCCAGTTGAATGCCACTCAGTGGCCCTTCCGAAGACAAGGACTCAACAACGTCCACATCCAATCCGCTCCAGAACTCCTCGGAGCCTAGGATTTCATCATTTCCTTGCCGCAACTGTTCCAGTCTTTGTTCGGCCAAATAAACATCTTCCAGCTCATCAAGATGGTCCATGATAAGCTGTTTGATATAAAAGGCCTTGGAGGCGACGGCATTCTTCGGCAAAGCCCTCCCTGCGCGTATCAGGAACCCAGATCTGCAGCGGACGCAATCCTGAATCCCGCAAAGCCTTTCGATGCTTGCGCACTCTCTTTGAAGCAGGTGGAGCCATACCAATACCTCCTTTGTGTTTCATGCAATGCATGAACGAAACCTGCATCAAGCTATTGGCGATGATCTCGTAAACCTGGCCATAGTCCATGCTCCAGTAGAGATGAACGAGACGATTTCGAAAGCGAGCCATCATGGCCAGGCTCTGCGCCAGCTCTTGTGCGATGAGGCCGGCATCGCCGAGCAGCCTGAAGCACTGCCCGTAATCTTCAGGCACAGTGCGTAGCCTTTTCGCTGCCAGGTGATAGCAAATGGTCAAGGCTGCTTCGATGCCGGTAAGCAGGCGTTAGCGGGCGATATCCTGGGCGTCCTCATCTGCCAGAAGTTGATATTTTGCAATCAGGAAAAGGGAGCGGATCGATGACGTCAGCGAGAAGACGATGCATCCTGGCCGGGAATGGTTCGTTTGGGGAGGGGCCTCGGCTTTTTCCCGAGCAAGATATGCCAGGCGTTCCAGGCTTCAGGGGTGAAAACTCCGGATGGCGGGTTGTCCAAGACCTCTTCGATCTGGGCTCTGGAAAATGCCTGGAGCATGACTTGGGTATCTTCCAGGTCTCCGTAGGTCATGATCTGGGCGATGAGCCGCTTATGATCCTGAAGGGCATTCTCGGGCTTGGACCACCAGATGAGCCTCTCTGCTACCTGGTGCAGCGATCTCATGATCGATTCCCTGTGGATAAAACGGTTGCCTTGCAAGGCAAGGGCTTGAGGGAAGACAGGTCAAGCTCGGCGACAGCAGCAGAGAGGGTATGCTTGTCGTCGGTGCTCAGATGGGAAAGATTTCCGTCCTCGAAGTAGGTCAAGGCTCGTACGGAAATCATGGGATTGAACTTGGAGCCGAATACGCCCATGGCTGCTTCGAGCATGTCTTGCAAGGAGAGGAGATGCCGCACGAGAGCCGCCACGTCCTGGTAGTCCTTGGCCTCCGCCCTGTCCTGGATCACCTTGATCTTTGCAGCAGCCAGATCCAGGGGGGAAGCGATTTGCACCTGTGGTTCATGTACATTCTGGGGGGTTCCGACCCTGCACATAGGCAAGGCCCCGAAGAAAGAGATGCTTACTGGAGCGTCTTGGCGATAGATAATGCAGGACAGGGTGTTTGGCCGGGACTGGATTCGTTGGGCACCGCCGAGATAGGAAATCCTTTTCTGCAGCGCATCGGGTTGAAAGGGCTCCGAGCTGAAGAAGTCAAAGTCAACCGACGCCCGGTGCCCAAGGTAAAGTGACAAAGCGGTACCGCCATACAATACAAACTCGCCAGGCGTGGCAGACAGCTCATGCCATACCTCGAGCTGCGGTGGCGGGAGGATATCCAGATGGGGCTCAAAGGGTTCGCTGACCATAGCTCTCTCCGATCCATGGATCGGCTCATCGATACGAGGAGCATGGGCTTACGCCATTGGACATCCTATCGTTTCTCGGCCTGAGGAGCAATAAAGTGCAATAGGCTCGCCAGAAAGATCTCTCCACGCTGCGGGCGCTCGGCAGGTACCCCTTACCAACGCAGCCGCGCCTTGCGGTCGTACAGCGGGGCGTGGGAGGTGAGGCTGTCGCCGATCTGATTGGCGGCGAAGCTTTTGTAGGGGCGGCCGTCTACTTCCAGGATCTCGAAGCCCATGACACCTCGTTGAGCCAGCTGGGCCGCCATGGAGAAGAAGATGTCTCTCTCAGAGGAAGATAGCTGGTCCCACGCATCGAGACGCGGGCTCGAGCCGAGGTTGAAGAGATCGTCCGCTGCACGGGAAGCCCTCATGGGATTGGCTATGACGCGTTCCGGCGAATCGTCCCCTGAGCTCGGTCGAGCCGGATTGATCATTCCCCTCGGGCTTGTGCTTCCGGCTTGGAAGGGGTGGGAGGTGACAGCCGCTGGAGAAGGAAGCATGGGGCGCTACTCTTCAGCAGAGGGAAGATCCAGCTCATCCTCTGATGAGTATGCTTCGAGCCGATCCAGAATCTCGGCCACGCACTGCGGAACTTCTGAAGCGTTTTCTGCTGCGACTTGGCAGGCCAGGGTCCATAGAGACATGGTGCGCTCCTCTTGCTTGGATATTTGTTTCGGATTTCCGTAGTGCCTCTATAGCCATGATCGGAGAGAACAAAGATTTCTTTAGAGAAACGGTTACCCATTGCGCTGCATAAAAAAGGCAGGGCTCTGCAGAGCCCTGCCTTTTTTATGAGCAATCTTGGATTGATGGTCACTCAATGGTCACCAGAGATTTGAGCTTGGCGAAGGTCTTCTCACCGATGCCGGTGACCTCCATGAGCTCCTCAGGGGCAGTAAATGGCGATTTCTCCCGAAAGTCTATGATTCGCTGGGCAGTTACCGGACCCACGCCGGGAAGCTCCTGAAGCTGCTCCATCGTAGCGGTGTTGATGTTGACCTTGGCGGTATCGGCTGCATAGGCGGTGTTGGCAGCCACAAGCAAAGAGAGGATAAAAAGACAAGATACGAGAATTGTTGTTTTCCCTTTCATGATGTCCTCCATGAGTAACGGTGGTTTGAAAATAGGACGTATTTTCGCATGACAAAAAATGCTTCATAGGTCTTAAAAATGTGTATGTGATATTTCAACAATATGAGAAGTTTACAGCAAAAGGCAAAAGATCTGACAATAGACGAGCTCGAACTGTGTCATGGTTTGTTTTTGAAGAAATGCATTTTGTTCTTAAAATGATACTTTTCAGTATGTTACCATTGTACACTCTTGATCATGATCATCGAAACAGACACGAAGGATGCATCCTTCGGAAACATGAAGACGAACTGCAAAAGGTAAACCAAACAAACCCGATTTGCAGCCAATCGGTTTTGTTATTGCGCGGACCGCTTGCCCGGCAGAAAGGTGGTGCGCAGGAACTCAGGCTTGAAGAAATGGAGCGGATTGTCCACGATGGGATCGGGAAGGATGTGGTACCAGCGGTAGCCCTTGCGCCGGAAGAGATCTTGGAGCAGGTGGCGGCATTCGGCCTCATGGGCGGCGAGCAAGATGGCATCCCGTTGACATCTGGAGCGGGAGAGATGCAGAAACAGCCTGGTCCGGAAGCCGTAGCGCAGGAGTATCCGTTTGAAGCGCAGGTACTCGTGATAGCGGCACAGCCCGTCAGCCAGGGAGCAGCCCGCCACGCTCAGGCAAAAGGAGGCGGACAGGAGCCACCCAGCGCCAGAAAGCAGGGAGCCGCCTGACCCGGCCCGAATCCCCCACACCGCGAGCAGGCAGCACAGAGCCAGAGATAGGAGAGTAAAGGCCAGGGGCAGGGGGGCAGCTCGGATAAAGCGGGCAATTGGACAATTCATGCGATGGATTCTATGCTTGCAAAAAAGCTGTCTTGCAACCTGGTAATCGATGCGTGGTAAGTACCTCGATGACATAAATCAGTAAAATCAAGTTCTTAGAAGAAAAAAATTGCGCTTGCGCTCATCAAGCACGACATCTCCTATGCTTCACGACGCCCTTGCCAGCTACACCGTCTCCTGGATGCGCTCCATAGAGGATATCGACAAGCAGGCCTGGAATGCACTGGCCCTGCCGCAGAAAAGCCCGTTCCTGGAATGGGAGTGGCTCTACCTCATGGAAGCCACCGGCTGCGTGGGCAACGACAAGGGCTGGCTTCCGCTGCACCTCACCGTATGGTCCGGCAATGAGCTCCTGGCCGCCGCCCCCATGTACATCAAAAGCCACAGCAGCGGCGAGTTCACCTTTGATCATATCTGGGCCGAGGCGGCGCAGCAACTCGGGATTCAGTACTATCCCAAAATCGTCGGCATGAGCCCTTTCACGCCCATGCCCGGCTACCGCTTCCTCATCGGGCCCGCAGAGGAGGAGGAAAATTTTTCCCGGCTCATGGTGGAGGCTATCGATCGCCTCTGTCAGAGGGCCGGCCTCTCGGGCTGCCATTTTTTGTATATCGATCCTTCCTGGCGGGAGAGGATGGAATCCCTGGGCTTCATCAGCTGGGAGCATCAGGGCTTTAGCTGGGAGAATCCCGGCTATCGCGACTTCGAAGCCTTCCTGTCCGTATTCAAGTCCAATCAGCGGCGCAACATCAAGCGGGAGCTCACGTCGCTCTCCAGACAGGGCATCAGCACCCGGACGCTCGAAGGCGATGCAATCTCGCTCGAGCAGATGCGCTGGATGTTTTCTTTCTACGAAAAAACGAACGCCCAGTTCGGCCCCTGGGCCTGCAAGTTTTTGAACCGGGCCTTTTTCGAGGCCTTGCCCGACTTTTTCAAGGACCGCCTCCTGCTGGTGCGGGCTGAGCGAAACGGAGAGGCGGTCGAGCCGGTGGGCATGTCCCTGCTCGTCCATAAGGAGGATGAGCTCTACGGCAGGTACTGGGGGAGCCGGGAAGAGATCAGCGGGCTCCATTTCAACGTCTGCTACTATACCCCGATCCACTGGGCCATAGAGCGCGGCATCAAGCACTTCGATCCCGGCATAGGCGGGCAGCACAAGCACCGCAGAGGCTTCCTCCCGCTGTCCAACTACAGCCTGCACCGCTTCTACCAGCCCCTCCTGCAGCGGATCTTCGAGACCCACATTCAGGAGATCAACAGATGGGCCCAGCGCCAGATCGAGGTCTTCAACCGCGATCTGCCCTTTGCCGAGAAGTGAGGCCTTTCTAGCCGTTGTTAATCAAACCCATTAAGTCAGATTTGCCCGAAGCAAAGCCGACACGATTCACTGCGGCAGGTCCGGCTGATCAGCCGAGGGCGTATCCCGAAGATTGAGCCCATAGCGCTTGGCTTTTCGAACCACGGTGCTGTGATCAACGCCCATGAGCTTGGCTGCTTCACGTGTGTTGCCCCCCTTGAGCATCGCCTGCTTGATGATCTCGCGCTCAACAGCTTCTTTGGCTGCTTTCAGATTCAGAGTGCTTTTGAGCTGAAAGGAGTCGCCGCCAGGAAAGTCTTCTCCGGTGACGGAGGCGGGCAGGTGCTCTACAGAGAGGATGTCGGCGTCTGCGGTGACAACAAGCCGCTCGATGAGGTTATGGAGCTCGCGCACATTTCCAGGCCAATCGTGGGACTCCAGGACTGACATGAGCTCGTGGCCCATTGTGCGATTGGTTTGATATTTCCGGTTGAACTTGTTGAGAAACATGAGGGCCAGAGGCAGGATGTCCTCCCGGCGATCTCGAAGGGGGGGAATCTTCACTGGCACCACGTAGAGGCGGTAGAAGAGATCCAGCCGAAACCTCCCGTCGGTGATCATCTTACGTAAATTCTGGTTGGTGGCGGCAATGATCCGCAGGTCCAGGTCCAGGTCCTTCACTCCGCCCACGCGCCGGCACCGGCTGTCCTGGATGACCTTAAGGAGCTTTGCCTGGAGATTCAGAGGCATTGCTCCAATCTCGTCCAGAAAGAGAATGCCGCCGTTGGCCTGCTCGAAGAGCCCTGCCTTACCTCCGGGGCCTGCGTTGGTGAACGCTCCTTTTGCGTAGCCGAAGAATTCGCTTTCCAGCAGGCTTTCGGGAATGGCGCCGCAGTTGACCGAAACAAAAGGCATTCCCCGCCGTTCACTCAAGCGGTGAATGAGCCCGGCCACAACATCCTTCCCAACGCCGCTCTCGCCTTCCAGAAGTATTGTCGAATCGACACGGGAAACCCGAAAGATCAAATCCATGAGACGCCTCATGGCGGGGCTTTCAGCTACGATGTCGCCTAGGAACTCCAGGTACTCATCATTCCGGCTGCCTTCGTTCCGATAGAGCTCAGTGACCTTCTTGATCTGGCCTTCAAGGCTCTTCAGCTCAGTGATGTCACGGATGTTCACCACCACGCGCACAGTGCTGCCATGACGGTCAAACACCGGGTTTGCAGTAAGAAATATTTCGTTTCCAGTCATCAGCTGCCGCTGCAGCGTCAGCGTCCGCTTGTGGTACCTGGTCAGTCGGATCAGCTCGGAAACCGCCGCGAGGCAGATATGGCGCTCGGTATCGAGCTCATCGATTTTCTTGTCGATCAAAGACGAAGGAGCGATGCCGGTGATGCGTCCAAAGCTCGCGTTGACTTTCACAATTGATTCTTCATCAACAAGGATGATTCCGTCATAGGAGTTCTCCAAAATCGAAGAGACCTCTTTGCGGAGCTGATACATCCTTTCGTCAGCCTGTTCTAAGGAGTCGGGCTCCTGGAGAAAAAGTGCATACCCCCGGGGCTGGGCGACGGTTCCCAGGCGGCTGGCGCTGATCATGATGGATCCCTGCCTATAGGGAAAAGGGGGCAGGTAATCGTCAGCGGAGATCAGCCAGTCCGAGAACTGGGGGTCCTCGATGAGCAATGTGACCTGTTTGCCCAGTGCCCTCAGGGACGACTCTCTGAGCATCTGAAGGGCACGCGGGTTGATATAGGTGATTCGGCAGTTCTCATCCAGAACAATCATTCCAGTGGAAGCGGCGCCGAGGGTTTCCAGCACCTGTTTCGGCACGCAGTTCCGACAGGATGTATAGTGCTCTAAAAAATTTTCGTCCATAGCCTTTCGCAGCCTTATTTGGTTTTTCCATGAACCGTCCTGGAGTGAAGTGTAACCCAATGCACAATTGGGATAAATAGAAAAAAATCATTTTTTGAATCAAGGTCTTATACTTATATTCCCTTATGTCGGACCCCGTCGGTCTTTTCATCGCTTGAGCTGCCGCGATGCTCAGCACAACACTGACCGCCCATGCAAAGAAAAAGGGCCCACCTCCCGATGGGCCCTTTTTATGAGCACAAGTCAGCCTTGCCTCCGGCAAGCCTGACTTCATGTTAATTTTATTGAAGCAAAGAAAATTTAGCAGCAGCTTGGCTGAACGACACTTTTGCCGGGTTGACCCGGCACTCAGTGATGATGGATGCCATGCTCCCAGTGACCATGGAAGCATATAATGGGTTTATCGCATAATCTTCAGCTATTCTTCCCGAATCTGAGTGCCGGGTAAGGGGCTGAAATCTGGAGCTTCATACATGGCAGCCAAAGGCTGCCTTAGCCTGAAACGCCAGCGGCGCCCTCTCTAGAACGTGTCGTCATTCCATACAGGATCCCGCTTGGCAAGAAATGCGGTGAAGCCTTCGGTGGCGTTGGGGCTCACTCCCTGCAGGGCCATCATTTCCTTTGCGTACATGTAAGCCTGGTCTTCTGTCATCTCCGCCTGAGCGTAAAAAACCTGTTTTGATTGATAGATGGCGAACTTGCTCGATTTGCAGATGTCCTTTGCTACCTCAAGCGTCTTCTCATGGAGCTGGTCATCAGGAAAGACCCAGTTGACCAAGCCCATCTCCCGGGATTCTGAAGCATTGTAGAGCTTGGCCGTCATGAGCATCTCCATGCATTTTTTCTGACCGACACAGCGACTCACTGCTACAGTGGGCGTGGAGCAATTGTAGGAATAAACCAGGCCGGTCATTCCGAACTGGGCCTTTTCCTCCCCTGCGGTTATCAGGTCGCATCCGGCAGCCAGGTGGCATCCACCGGCCATTGCGATGGCATGCACCTCGGCAATGACGCACTGGGGAATCGAGCGGATGGTATGCATGAGATTATAGGATGTCTGGAACAATTGCCTGATGTTGCCTACAGGCTGATTGAGGATCTCTTTGCGGTCATGTCCGGCGCAGAAGGCCGGCCCGTTGGCTTTGAGGATGATAACTTTCACCTCATGCCGCTCTGCGGCGTCACGCAGGCAGGCTGTGATTTCCTTTTCAGCAGCCACTCCAAGAGCATTGCGCTTTTCCGGCATATTCAGGGTCAGGATGCCGATATCGCCTTGCTCCTCGTACAAGATAGATTCGTAGCTCATTCAAACGCTCCTTTGTATTTTGGGTTGTGGTTTCTTGACCGTTTATCCAGACAGTCGGAAATCAAGCAATTCCTGTACCAGCGCTGAACGAATATGATTATCGAGGATTGACAGAGTGTTGCGGAAAAAAGGGCTTCATTTTGGTGTTTTTATGCACCATATATTTTGTCTGGTGCATTGCTGCACCGATGAGGATCTTCGCTCTGTGGTACCGAAGCATGGAAAACCGCCACACAAGCAAGCCGTGCTTCTCTGGCCCTCGTTATGAAAGCTGGCACATGGTTTGAATAAACATGGTTTAAAATACTGCATGGCAGAGGAAATGTCGCCTGAATCCAGAAGATTATTCGTTTGCAAAGCCTCTTTTCGGGAAGGAGCCCTAACTTGGGCTGTCCCACTCTCTACACTATGAGTGTGGCCCACTGAGCTTGCCGGAATGGCACTTCTGTTTCCTCTAGGTGAGGAGAAAAGGGTACAGGTACAGAGACCCCATGCAGAAAGAAGGGGGACATGAACATGGCCGGGATTGAGGGCCTGGTGCTCAGATTCTGATGTGCCGGTCTCTCTGGCAACAATGTCCAGGATTTTCAAGGAGTCTGTTTTTTGGTGCAGTTTTGCATCAAGCGCGTCGGAAATCTCTGAGGTTCGGTGGGCTTCGTCACTAGAATAGGGCACCAGGTGAGCCCCAAAAAAACAGGTATTGGCGGTTGACCATCAACTCTTAAAAGGAGAAAGGTCTATGTTTAG
>CAZQPF010000106.1:0-9563 GCA_964595165.1 uncultured Desulfohalobiaceae bacterium | reverse complement strand
CCCGCCTGGAAGACAGGCGGCAAGGAGGGGAGCCGGAGAAGGGTCTGTCCTGATAGGCAACGATTCATATTTGACAGATCACTAGGCTGCATCCGGTCTTCCGGATGCAGCCTAGCTTATGCCGGCATCCTTGGCCTCTTTATACAGGGCGATGGCTTCCGAGGCCATTTCCCTGAGCAGCCGGAGATTGCGGTTCACGATGTCGTTGCCCAGTCGCACCTGCCTTTCATGAAACTCCCGGAGCGCGTCGTCGTTTCCCGGCGTGAAGCTTTCGTCCAGGGCGTTGGTCACATCGCCCTGCACCAGACTGATGGAAGTGACCATGGCCCTTTGATCTGGTCCGAGCTCGATTCTGCGACTGGAGGGCTCGAAAAGGTTCGTCACCGACACCTTGCCCACAACAGTAATGACTTGCAGCTCCTGGACCGCCTTGAGCGCACCCACGACCTTGCTGGAGAGCTGATCCATGGCGTCTTCTCCTATTCTTATTGAGCCTCTATTTGGTTTTTATAGCTCGTGCTTAAATCGACGTTCCCAGTTATCGCCTATCTGCTTGCATCTTTTGTCTTAACTGTGAACCGTGAACCTGGTGCTTTGAACCCCTCTGTTTATCGGTATCGCAGCTTAAGCGACCACCTTGCCAGCCGGCCCTGGTCGAAGCGGGCCATATCCCGCACCCGCAGCTGCCAGGCCCCCTTGATGCCCACGCCGACCAGGGCCTGCAAGGCCGGGGTGTTGTGCACATCGTAGCTCATGCTCAGGTTGTCCTTGCCGCCTCCGGAACGGGAATGGAGCACCGCATTCTCCCCGCTCGGAGCGGCGAGCTCCAGCAGGAGATCGCCGATAAAGGGATGCTTGATATGCACATTGATTACCAGCTCCAGCAGGCTGCCGTCCTCCTGGACCTCTATCCGGCTGCTTGCGCCGCTTGGCTCGTTATCCGGGATCTCCAGATCCGGAGCCGTTTCCAGGCTGATCTCCTTTCCGGCAGCCTCATAGGCCAGATCGAGGCTCCAGCTGTTGAGCCGCCCCCTGTCCTGGCCCACCAGATCCCGGACCCGCAGTCCCCACTCTCCGGCAATCTCCTCCCCGACGAGCTCTTGCAGCGCCTCCTGCGAAGCCGAGTCATAGCTCTGCACAAGATCGTCCTCTGCCCCGCCGCTTCGATCGTGCAGCACCGCCTTCCGGCCGCTGGGGGCAGCCAGCTCCACCTGCAGGTCCGAGATATAGGTGTGGGTGATATGCACCTGCACCGCGACCTCGCTCAACTTGCCGCTGGGTCCGATGGGCAGATGGCTCTCGATTCCCTCGGGATCGGCATCCGGAATCAGGAGATCAGCCTTGCGCTCGGCCTGCACAGAAGCGACGTCCCTGGGCTCTCCGGTGGAGAACTCCATGGTTTCACCGGGCTGGCTGATATCCCGGATCATCAATCCCGAGCCCGAGCCGTCCCACATTCTCGAAGAAGGGGTGGTCGTATCCGAGAGGGCCACGCCTGGCTTCTGTCGGAACAGATCGCCGGCATCTCCCCGGTTGCGGTTGTTCTCCAGATCGAGGTGGCCGTCGGCCTGGAGAAGGCCGCACTGATAGTGCTTGTCCGCAGTGCCTCCCTGCCATTCGTTGGATCCAAGCGTATCGCAGTGGTAGATGGCCAGGCCGCTGGACGGAAGATACTCATCCAGCCCGAGTTGGCTCCGGTTCTCCAGGAGGAAGAACTCGTTCCGGTGGTCCGTCTCGAACTTGAAGGCGGTGGCATAGGCCCCGTGGGGCACGGCATACTCCCCGGCCCCATTGAGCAGGACCTCCTCGTCGTACCAGCCCGCGAGGTAGCGAAGGTAGCTGCAGATCGGAGACGGGGTCCGGCCGTGGTTGTTGTGGTTGCCGGAGCCCATGAGGCAGTAGCCCCCCAGGCCCTGGCTCTTTTCAAAGTCACCGTCCCGTTGGCCGTAGTCGTAGAGATCCGGGAAACGGCAGAGCTGATGCCCGTTCTCATGACAGAAGGTGCCGATGCTCAGGTCCACCGGGCTCCTTCCCAGGCTGGCGAGCATGTAGAAATGGGTCCGCAGGCCCTGAAAGCGCAGATCGATCTTCCAGTTGTGCGGCCAAAGCTCGCCGGCATACACCGTGCGTCCGGCGTACAGGATGTTGATGGCGTCCACGACGCCGGCCTCCTGGGAATCGAACTCGGCCAGGCTTACCTCATGCTCCTCGATGGCCAGACCGAGGGCCTCCTCGACCAGCAGATTGTTCTGGTAATAGGCCCGCTTGCGGCTCAAGGTGATAGGCCCTACCACCTTGTTGGCGTAGATGAGCTTGCCGCCGGACATGAGCCGATAGTACTCCTTCACGGAGCAATAGTTGCCGTTGCGCGAAAAGCTCTCGCTGTTGAGCATGGCGGCGACATCCTCCCGGCTCACCTGGGTGGTAACGTCGGCAAACTGAACCAGCAGGGTGAGCCCTAGGACATTGCCCTGACTGACCCTCCTTCCGGGAAGCAGCCCCTGGCTCGCCCCGAAGGTGCGCAGCCGAAGCGGGTCGCCTCCGGTTTCCGGAGCAGCCATGCGTGCGAATCGCTGCTCGAACTTGGCGTTGCGCACCGCCTCCGACTCCTTGAGGTGCTTCTTCAATCCCCAGGGGGCCGGCTTGTGCAGCGGGGTGCCGGTGGAGGCGAACCGTCCCTCCACAACGGCGGCATAGCAGAAAGACTCCCTGTCCGGGTCAAAGACCACGCTGTATCCCGCCTTTGTCTCATAGCGGGCGTAGAACTCGTCGCCGAAAACAACGAGCTCGACCTCTGCACCGTTTCCTTGCTGAAAGGTGAGGGTTTCTCCGAAGATAGCGCTCATGGCAGACTCCTTGGCTCAAAGCAAAACATCACGGCCAAAATACTCATTGGACGAGAGCCACCTCCGTTCCCAAGGGGACCAAAAGGAGTCGTCGGGAGATCCCAGAAGGCTCGGTTCCTATTGAGAACAGTATAGGGAGTTTTGGATATCCTCGCACTATGTTGGTATCTTTCCAAAAAAACAGCCAAAAAGATAGACCTTTTTTTGCGATATTTTTGTTTGCTTTTTTCGGACATCCGCTCTATTCTACCTCCATAATGGAGATCCTAGCAGGAGGTTTGTGCATGGACATTCATACCAAAGACGGATTGAAATCGTATTTAAGCAGCCGGTATGAGAAAAGAATAAAATATGGCACGGAGAATGAGCTCAAGTCCTCGTTTATCCAGGATATTTTTGCTTTGAACTTTGGCGCGGCCCTTAACAGACTCAAATCGATCAGAAAGAGCTTTCCCACAGATAAAAAGGTTTATCGCAGAGTTAGACGGGATTTTGATGCAGTCATCAGCCAAATGTGTCTGGAGACCACACCGGTGCTTGAGAAAATAACCTCCCTTCGGGATCTGGTGGAGGCGGGACATCATTTGACCAAAGGAGAGTCCATCAACCTCGTAACCGAGTATGCGGAACGCAATTACGGCCGGGATCTTCCCATTACCAGGCAGGTTATGGAGGAGATCTACAGCGTATTCCAGGACTGGGAATACGAGGCCGTTCTCTAAGTCAGCGCAGCCTCCGGCTGCGTAAACTTAATGCTCATTTTATGGAAGACTGTATTTTTCCCGAAGGCTGCGGGAGAGATGGTTTATCCCGGCGAATGCCTTCTCCACTGTGGCCTCGCCGTCCGGGTTAACCAGACAGCAGGTAGCCGGAGAAAGAAGACTGCGCGAAAGCAGAAACTCCCGTGAGATACCCTTGCCCTCCAAGGAGGCCCACAAGGACTCCAGCCTGTCTTGCAGCACATCCAGGCCCTGCTGCTCAAAGGCTTCCACGTTGGTGGGCACCATGCCCCAGATGAGGATCCCGCCCTGATCGAGAAACCGCTTGATCGAAGAGCTGTAGGAAACGAATCGCTCTCCGTTGCTGAACATATCCAGGGAAAGGACGTCCAAGTCGAGCTGGAGCAGAAAGTCCCAGTCCGGATTGCCGCAGAGATGGATGCCCCTGGGCCGTTCTATCAGGGAGAAGAAATACTCCAGATCCCGCCTGGCAGTAACATCATTGTAACCGGAAAGAGCGCTGAAAACGTATTGCAGTCCGGGCTCGTCCACGAACATGAAGGCGTTCTGGTTTATAGCCCGCAGCCGCTGCAGCTGGACGTTGACCCGCTTGGCCATGAACTCAAGAAGAAAAGGCCGAACCGTATCGTTGAACAGAATGGGTCGGTCCTCCTCGTCCACGACATTGAAGCCGAAGCTCACCGGACCCTCTAGCTGCCCTCTAATGGCCGGCCTAGCCGAGAGATCGAGCTGCAGGAACTTGTGATAGACCTGGGAGTAGGAGGGGCTTATGTCGAAGTAGTCCGGCTCCTCGAAGTGGGCCAGTGCTTCCTCCAGCTCCCGGGTAAACTTGTCCGTGGAAAAGGAGAGCCTGCGTTTCTCGGTATCCAGGACAATGCCCGGAAAATGCTCCGAGGCCTGGACGTACATGTCCTCATAGTAGTTCAAGAGGGGGAGCTGCGGCCAAAAAGGGATATCCAGGGAGAGTGCGGTTTTAAGCGCCCTGTCCCCGTCTCGATGCGGCATGACGGCCATCGCGGTGGTCAATAGGTTTCCCGGAATCGGCATGGGCGGCACCTGCAAAGGGTTGATGTTTTCCGGCCGGACCCGGAGCCACAGCTGTATAATTCGGGACGACTCCGGGTCGCCGGGTTCAGGGGGGGGAGGAATGCTTTTCGGACGTCTCCTCAGAGCCTGGGATCTATATTGCCCGGGCCGCCGCATTCGGGTGTATAACAGGTCACATTGAGGAACTCGCACTTACGGCCGCAGCTGGGGCAGGTGTCGGGCGGAGTGGCTGCGGTGAGCAGATAGCTGCAGGATGAACAGCGCCAGTAGGTGTAGCCGCACTGGGGGCAGATATCGCCTTCGAACTTTTCCGAAGAGGTGTGGCCGCATTGGGCGCAGACAAACTTTTCTTGCTCCGAGCTCATAACATCTCCTTCCTATTAAACGTTAAGGCTGTTGATCAGCTTATTAATAGACAATAGCCAGACAGCCATATTCCTCCAAGGGGAACAATCGGCTAATTATTGGTGATAACCGCAAAGGAAACCAATGAGTTTCTCTACCCGAAAAAACCCTCTAGCTGAGGAGGCCGCAAGGGTATAGGCTTTTATTCAATTACGGCTTCATTGGACGGTTCCTTGCTTCTCATTGACAACCTCGGAGGCTAATGTATGGCTGCCAAGAGAGTACTGATCATCACCGCGGACTCCTTTGAGGACAGTGAGCTCCTCTGTCCCATGAACCGCCTGCTGGAAGCGGGCTGCTCCGTGGATATCGCCGCCCCGAACAAGGGCAAGGTCACCGGCAAAAAGGGCTATGCCGTTCAAGCCCACCTTTCGCTCAAGGATCTTCCGGAAAATCCAGATTCGGAGTACGATCTTCTCTTGCTTCCCGGAGGCAAGGCCCCGGCTAAGCTCAGGGAGATGGAGGAAGCCCTGGCCGCTGTCAAGCGGTTCGATGCGGCGGGCAAGCCCATTGCCGCTATTTGCCACGGCCCTCAGGTGCTCATCAGCGCCGGGCTTATGCAGGGCAAAAGGGCGACCAGCTACACCAGCGTGGCCCCGGAGCTCAAGGAAGCCGGAGCGGAGTATGTAGACCAGGAAGTGGTTGTGGACGGCAACTATGTTTTCTCCAGAAATCCGAACGACATCCCGGCCTTCAATCGAGAGATCATGAACAAGCTGAGTCCCTGAAAGCACGCATCTTGCCATCGCACCCTTTGAGGTGTGGCAAAGTCACAGTTCATGCCTTGCAATCTGAGACATGTCACACTCCTTTCGGCCTCCTCTGCGCTTAGACCCCCCGTCAATTGCAGATGCGCCATCTCGGCATACCCTTTGCTTGGGTGATGAGCATAGGGAGTTGTATACATGGAGCCAAAGCTTACATGGGGGTGTAAAGATGCACAAAGATCGCAGGCAGCATTGGAGAATGGAAACCCAAGGCCTTTCTTTCGCCCAGATATCCAATTCGGAGTTCGAAATTATCGGACAGCTGTACGATATCAGCCAGGGCGGCATTTCAGTGGTCTACCTTCCCGACATCTATGATCTGCTTGGGCTTATGCGGCCGCAAGTTCCCTGCCGGATCGATCTGCTGATCACTGGGAAAAAGGCGCACATCAGCAATCTATCCGGTTACGTCGTCTACGACCACTATCTGC
This sequence comes from uncultured Desulfohalobiaceae bacterium, assembly GCA_964595165.1. GTDB lineage: Bacteria > Desulfobacterota > Desulfovibrionia > Desulfovibrionales > Desulfothermaceae > CAZQPF01. The sequence goes on along the minus strand of CAZQPF010000106.1, from coordinate 3,327 downwards.
CCAATCCGTCTCCTTTTGGGATCGTTTCCACCAAGCACTGCGGCCTGGCCTTTACCGAGGTAACTGATTCACAGCGAGCGGAGATCATGCGTTTCATGGACCGCGCTTTCTTCCATACCGTGGACAGGAAGCCGCAAGGCATACGGAGGTCCTTATGAGTCACACCATTCTGTGGCCTACGGAGCTTTCCCAAAGCTCCCGCAAAGCGCTGCCCCACATCGTATCCCTGGCCGAGAAATTCGGATCAAGGGTCATTGCTCTTTATGTGGCTCCGGATCTTTGCTCCCTTTTCCCAGCTTACGGAAGCTACCCCAGTGGTGAGTTCATCGAGAAGTTTCAGGATTGGGAGCTGGAAAAGGCGAAGCGGGATCTGTCTTCCATCTGTTCCGGGGATCTTCAGGGCTGCCCCATGGTCGACATGAGGCTCATGCGGGGCGAGCCGGCTCAGGAAATCCTCAAGGCGGCCCGGGAGGAAGAAGCGGATCTCATTGTCATGAGCAGCCGCGGCCAGACCTATGACACCGCGGGCAAGGTGGGAAGCGGCTTCGGCAGCGTCGCCAAAAAGGTGGCTGAAAGCTCCCCGGTTCCGGTGCAGCTCATCAATCCGGAAGCAGGCTAGGTCGATCCATCAACCACATGGGTTCACAATTCACCTTCGCCTTTTCGTGAAAAAGGCGAAGGTGTCTCAATATACGGTCCGCATGCTCTTCAGCATGCGGACCTTTTTTTGATTGTGTTTGCTGCTGCTGGACAAGTGCTAGTTATGTTCGTGATCTTTGAAATAAAGGGCTTCGAACTCGTCGATGAGGGAGAAGAGCTTCTTGATGTGTTCCCGGTCCACGGTTTGCTTGCATTTCATGGCGGAGACGAGCATCTGGTGCAGGGCCTGGACCTTGGCGGCATACTTGTCGCTATCCGGCTTGATCCGCTGGGTCAGGAAATATTGGCTCACAATTTCCTGAAACTCATTAGCGTGATGCTCCTTGTTGCTGATCCAGCGCACGAGCTGGTTCTTATCCTGCGGATTTTCCGCTCCCAGCTCCTTGATCTTGCGCATGGATTTCTCCATGGTCATCACATGCTCCTTGAGCATCTTGATGCGCATGGAGTCATCGTAAATCCCGCAGGGGAGCTCACAATGGGCCTGGGCCAGCGAGCTCAGACTGAAAACGCCAATAACCAGCCATAAGGCAATCAAGCCCGTCTTCTTCAACATGTTCTTCCTCCTTTTCAATTTTAGAAAACTCAAATTTTAGAAAACAAAAGCGCCTGGCTCCGGAAGACGCCAGGCGCTTTTGTTTTATTCGTCCGAAAAATGGAGCATGCTGAAGAGATCCGGTACCTCGCCCTGCCTGTCTCCATTGTAGTAGGCTTCGTCGGAGGATTTTCCCCTGGATCGGTTCCCGCTCCTGCCAAAGACGATATCCAGTATCTCCCGACTCAAGGCCTCTATCTTTTCCTCTTCTGAATCATAGGAAGCCACGGCATCGATATACTTCTTGCTCTCTTTCATGCCCAATACCTCCTCGGTTACAGTATTGATCGGCCTAACGCACATTGGCGGGCGTCGTTTTATTCTCTTGAAACTCCGGAATATCCTTTCTCATCCGAAGATAGGTGCACAGAGCGGTCTTGCTGCCGTTGAGGCCCATCTTTTTCCGAATATTCTTGCGATGGGTCTGGATGGTCTCAAAGGAAGAGTGCGTCAAATCGGCGATCTCCTTGGTGCTCTGACCGGATCGAATGTAGCTGCAGATCTCCATTTCCGTCGGCGTCAAGGACAACAGATCACGATTGGCCACAGGATCTTCTCCCGGCCGGTAAGAGACGAACGAGGCGTTCGAGGGGCCGTCCTTCGACTGAGGAGCATCAAAGATCGACCGGACATCGCAAAAGTCCAGGGACTGGCTTGCCTGAACCGACCGAGCTCTTGGCTCCACCGAGCGAATCACCTGCCGCAAAGCCTCCTCGGCCTGCTGTGCACTGAACCTGGCATTCAAGGCGCTGCCAGCAGAGGCCCGGCCCCAGGAGTTGTCCAGGGCAATGAAATAGATCCGTTGCTCCCCGCATTCGATGCGCTGCATAAACAGCTCGGAACGAAAGTCCTTTTTCTGGAGATCGCGCAGGGCGAACTCGCCTATCCAGTACTGACGATCCCGCCTCAAGGCCTGAAGAAGATGCGACATGTCCTCGCAGTGGTCAGGATGAACAAAATCCTTGAAGGAGGCACCCAATGCCCTTTGCGGATCCAGGGACAGCCTTGAGGAACAGCCGCTGTTCATGGCCAGGACATTGAGCTCCTCATCCACCAGCAGCATCGGAATGGCGATGGAGTGGAAGATGGTTTCCGCCACCGACCGGCCATAGCTGGAGAAGATATCCTTGCAAGTTGCCGAATCCTGTATTCGTTGCGCCATAATCCCTCTCCTTGTCTTCAACAGGTTGCCCGAAGCTGACTCGGGATGCTTGTCCCTAACAGTCAGCAAGAGTTATGCCTGATGGCCAGAGCGGCTTTCAATCGCCTCTGGACAAGGCTTCAAGGGGTCATGCCAATTGCAAAGGCCTGGGAAAGGCTGTGACATGCCTCAGTCCAGAGGAGATGACTTCTGTGGCATGCCACACAGGCTTGGGATACGGTGCTTGCTGGCAGGAGGTATCGAGGTATCCCCTAAACAGGAGGCAACAAAGGATGGGAGGGGCTTTAGCTCGTATGAGCAGCCGGAAAGGATCACTCGAGCTCCATTCCCAGACGGTGCATTTTGCGATACAGGGTCTTGCGATGGATGCCCAGGATGGAGGCGGCCTTGGACTTGTTGCCTTCGGCTTGGCGCAGGGCCTTCTCTATATGTTCCCGGGTGAGCTCCTCAGAAGAGGGATACAGGGTATCCAGGCTCATTTCGTGCGACTCCAGGAGCTCGCTTGGAAGGTGTTCCAGATTGATGTTTCCCCCGGGGCAGAGCAGGCAGCCGTGCTCTATGGCGTGCTTGAGCTCTCGGATATTGCCGGGCCAGTCGTGATGCATGAACAGGCTCATCGCCTTGTCGGTCACCCCGGTGATCTTTTTGGAGAACTCCCGGCTGTAGTGGAAGCAGAAATGGTCCACCAGGAGCGGGATGTCCTCCTTTCGCTCCCGAAGCGGCGGAAGATGGATGTTCATCACCTTGAGCCGGTAGTAGAGGTCGTCGCGGAAGCTGCCCTCCCTCACCTTTTGCAGCAGATCCACATTGGTGGCCGAGACGATGCGCACGTCCGCCTTGATGGTCTGGTTGGAGCCCACCCGTTCGAACTCCTTGTTCTCCAATACCCGCAGGAGCTTGAGCTGGATGC
>CAZQPF010000105.1:0-9743 GCA_964595165.1 uncultured Desulfohalobiaceae bacterium | reverse complement strand
TGCAGCGTTATCGACCCAAAATCGAAGAAGAATTCGATCAAACTGAGTGCCGGGTGAGGGGTTGGAAAGCGAAAAATCGGACAAGATCGCGGGTCGTTTCTTTGCTGGGCCGTTAAGGCATCAGGTGCACATGATAAAGATGAAGGCGAGGAAGAGAGCATGGTCGAATGTAAGCCTGTTATCCTCCATGAAGCTGACCTCGAGGAAGGGTGGGATGATGAGCGTCATGGTCGCGTTCAATGGCGAACGCTCTTCAGCAATGACAGTACTCCAACGGAACAGCTGACAGCGGGTGTGGCTCAAATACAACCGGGCGATCATCTCAAGGAACACCGACATGCACCGCCTGAGCTTTACTATGTTCTAGACGGGGAAGGCATAGTGAGGATTGATGGTTCTGACTATCATGTGAGCGCCAACTCAGCCGTGTTCATCCCTGGAAATGCCGTTCATGGCCTCAGAAACGCAGGTCAAGCCTCCTTGAACGTATTGTATGTCTTTGCAGCCAGCTCTTTTGGCGAGGTAGAGTATATCTTTGAAGAATAGAACGCGATGGGCATACAGGCATTTGGGATCGCTTGGGCCGACCTTCTGCTCGGCAAGGCACCAGGTGTATTGTCGTCTGCATTCCGAGCCGCTGCCTCCTATTGTAACCTGGAGAACGTCGTTCCCCCAAAGGCTTGCTGAGCCACACCGATCACTGTAAAGGCCTTAGGATCGACAGAGGAGACGATGTATTTCAAATGGGAAGCAAGAAGTTAATCGGGAAAAGACAAGCCCAACTACGGCAGCTTCCATTCTTTTTTACCCGCTGGAAAAGTTCTATTGTGCAGGGAGTTACCTGGAATCCAGGCAGAACAAGCAAGGATTGTTGCGGAGCTATTCCGGATCTTGCAAAGCGGTCATGACTTCATTCGGTGCCTCGTGGGGATCATAGCCAAGAAGGGCCTCCAACTTACGTCACACAGTAGCATGAGGGTCTTGACGCTCGGCAGTCACTTCACTCCAAAGGAGTTCCAGCTGTTCATGCCTTGTGCCGTGACTGGAAAAACGGTCCAGAACGTTTTGTATGAATTCGTCCACGCCGAGCTCAAAATCCTGTGCCTTGATGTGGACGTCGAAATGGTTTAGGAACTGCACCGGCTCGTGCTTGGTGATGGAGGTTGGGCGAGAACGAACCAGAATCCATCCCCCGTCGCTGGAGAACTCTAGACCGGGCCACACATAACCCCCCCAGCAGCGCCCAACCTGTGGCTCATCTGTCCGGGGATGCTGTCGTCAGCAGGTTCCCAGCGCAGACGCCACCAATTCGCGGCGACCCAGATGGCCAAGGTGTCCGCGGCAGCACGAACGCAGTTGCGTATTCGATCCTCGGTCAAATCTTCTAGTTCAGTGGCCAGATGTTCTGCAACAGTTATCCGAATGTCGGCCAACCCTGCTTCTTCCGGAAATCTGATGTTTTGATCTTGCATCCAGAAAGGCTCAATAGAAAATTGACGGGTCATTCCGGCCGCCTGTTCAGGACTTCAGTACGAAAGGGGGCGGATTGTGGCATGGGATAGCCGTGATAAGTACCTTGCATTCTGTCTTCTAGCTGTGCTTCCAAGGGATATCGAGGCAAAAAAAAATGGTCGGGAAGGCCGGATTCGAACCGGCGGCCCCCTGCTCCCAAGGCAGGTGCGCTGCCAGACTGCGCCACTTCCCGAACCAAGTCAATCAACCTATCGCAAAAAAGATTTGCTGACAAGGGCAGGCCGGAAAGAGCCGCAGCTAGGTTCGCAGGCCAAGAGCTTTTTCCAGAGGTCGCATAGCCACAGCTCAGGCTAGGCCAACGCCGGCGATTCTTTGGCCGCACTCACTGCAGCGGCCGCCCTTGAGCTTCTGCTTGTACACCGAGAACCCCTTGCGGTTGATGACCTGGTGCTCGCAGCTGGGGCAGAAGGTGTTCCCCAGCTCGGTGCCGGGTACGTTTCCCAGGTAAACGTAGTTCAGACCCGCCTCGCGGCCGATGGAGTAGGCCATCTCCAAGGTGTCCACCGGTGTCCTCGGGCAGTCCCACATCTTGTTCGCGGGATGAAAGCGGGATATGTGCCAGGGAACATCCGGCCCCAGCTCAGAGACGATGAACTGGGTAAGCTCCCGGAGCTCCTGCCGGGAGTCGTTCCAGCCCGGTACGATGAGCGTGGTCACTTCAAGCCACCAGCCTAGCTTCACGATGGTCTTCAGGTTGTTCAAAACCGGTTTCAGCTTGGCCCCGCAAAGCTCCTCGTAGAAGCGCTCGTTAAAGGCCTTGAGGTCCACATTGATCGCATCCACGGTTTCGGAGAGCTCATTGAGGCAGGCGGGGCTCATGAATCCGTTGCTGACCAGGATGTTTTTCAGGCTCTCCTCCTTGGCCAGCCTGCCGGTGTCCTGGACCAGCTCGAAGAACACGGTGGGCTCGGAGTAGGTATAGGATATGCTGTGAGCGTTGTACTTTTTGGCCGCCTGAACGAGCTGCTCCGGGGTCACTGTTTCTCCAGAGACCCGTCCGCCCTGCTTGGGGGATTGGGACAGGGTGTCGTTCTGGCAGAAGCTGCAGAAGAGGTTGCAGCCCATGGTTCCCAGGGAGAAGGATTGCGTCCCGGGATAAAAGTGATACAGAGGCTTTTTTTCCACCGGGTCCACGTTGAGAGCGGCCACTTTATCGTAAACCAGGGTGTAAAGCCCGCCGTCCTTGTTGATCCGAACCCCGCAGCGACCGAGCTGATCCGGCTCTATGTGGCAAAAATGGCTGCACAGGCTGCAGTGAACCTTGGAATCATCCATGGCTTTCCAGAGTCTGGCTGGGTGCATAGGCTCATCCTCCTGTCTGGAAAAGGTATCTGCTGCAAAAGATATAAGAGCCGTGGCTGAGATGTAAAGCAAGCTCGTATGAACCCGGCACTCAGCTTTGCCCAAGCTATCTCAGGGTATCCATGGGAGCATATAATGGTTTATGCCGTATGGCATAAGCCCCAACTATGCATCACGAAACTGAGTGCCGGGTCGCTCCGGCCATGGCGGCGCTCAGCCTATGCTTCGTAAAATCGAGGCCTTGAATCTTTTTGCAACCCATTTAGACAGGCTGGCTAAGTGGGGGCTCAAAAACTTCTTGATATCTTTGGTTCAAAAAATTATACTACTCAATAACCCCAGCAGCCGCTAACTCAGAGGAAGGAGCACCAAGATGGCGGAATACGGATCAGCCTACAAAGAGGCAGGAGTGGACCTTCAAGCGGCAGAGGGCCTTGTGAGCCGCATCAAGGCCATGGCCGCGCGCACCTACACCAAGGGCGTGATAACCGACATCGGCCTGTTTGGCGGGATGTTTCGCCTGGATGTGAACGCTACCGCCGATCCTGTGCTTGTTTCTTCGACTGACGGCGTTGGAACCAAGCTCAAGCTCGCCTTTCAAATGAACAAGCACGATACCGTGGGCGTGGATCTGGTGGCCATGAATGTCAACGACATCGCGGTTCACGGAGCCAAGCCGCTCTTCTTCCTGGATTACTTCGCCGTGGGCAAGCTGGACGTGGAGGTGGCGGAAACGGTGGTCTCCGGCATAGCCTCGGGCTGCAGGCAGGCGGAGTGCGCTCTGCTGGGAGGCGAGACCGCCGAGCTTCCCGGCTTCTATGCCCCGGGTGAGTACGAGCTGTCCGGGTTCAGCGTAGGCCTGGTGGACAACTCCAAAATCGTGGACGGCTCGAGCATCGGCGTGGGGAATAAGGTCATCGGATTGGCCTCCTCCGGTCTACACTCCAACGGCTACTCCCTGGTGCGCAAGATCATTGAGGACCAGGGGCACGATCTGGATCAGGAGCTCCCTGGTTCAGGCCGGAAGCTGGGCGAGATTCTGCTAGATCCCACCCGGATCTACGTGAAGACCATCCTCAATTTGGTTCGGGATTTTGATATCCGCGGCATGGTTCATGTCACCGGCGGCGGCTTCTACGACAATCTGCCCCGGGTGCTCCCCAAGGGGGTTCGGGTGAGTTTGGACTTTGAAAGCTGGCCCAAACAGCGGATTTTTCAGTGGCTCAAGGACCAGGGTGAGCTCAGCTGGGAGGAGATGCTCCAGGTGTTTAACTGCGGCATCGGCCTCATGCTCATTGTGGATAAATCGGAGTATGAAGACATCCTCATCCGCCTCAACGGGCTCAAGGAAGAGGCCTGGCTCATCGGTGAGGTGCAATCCCGCAAGCAGGATCAGGAGCAGGTGGATATCCGTTAGACGAGCTGTCCCTTTTTCAGCCGAAGGGTGCGTTGGCTCACCGAGGCGAGCCATTCCTCATCGTGGCTCACCAGGATCACGGCAGCGCCCCATTCATCCCGGGCCTGAAAGGCGGCCTGGCGGATGATTTCCGTGCTCTCCTCATCCAGGTTGGCTGTCGGCTCGTCAAGCAGGAGCACCTCCGGGCGCAACACCAGGCGCGAGGCGAGCGCCACCCGCTGCGCCTCCCCGCCGGAGAGCTCATACCACTTCCTCGAGGCATAGTCCTTGGCTGGAAGCCCCACCATTTCCAGCGCCTCCTTGCCTTTTTCCTCCCGATTCTCGGCATTCCGCAGCTTCAACCCATAAGTGACATTGGCCAGCACCGAGCGTTTCAAAAGGTAGGGGCTCTGGGTCAGCAGCGTCACTCTGCGCCGGAGGTTTTCGCGTTCCGGGCCGGCTGGAGTGCCTTTGAAGTGAATCTTGCCCTGCGCCGGGGCCTCGATAAAGGATAGAAGTCGGAGCAGGGTGGACTTGCCGCTGCCGTTGGGTCCGCGAATGCCGAGCAAAGTGCGTGCTTCGATCTCCAGCCGGTCAACAAAGAGAACGGTTTTTCCGGCATAGTCCTGCCGCACCTGGGTCAGTTCAAAAAGGGGTGCCATAGGATATTCGCTTGCGGGTCAAGTGACCTGCCAATCTCAGGTTGTCCTTTTCTGCCCCTCGCTCTTGCTGTGAGCTATCAGATATCAATCATCCCTCCATTCTTTTGCGGAGCAGGGCGAGAACCAGATTCACTGTGAAGGCGATGAGGAGCAGCACGATTCCCAGGGCTATTCCCATGCCGAACTTGCCCTTGTTCGTTTCCAGGGCGATGGCGGTGGTTATCGTCCGGGTGTACCACTTGATATTTCCGCCCACCATCATCGAGATCCCCACCTCGGATACAATCCGCCCGTAAGCGGTAACCGCCGCGGCCATCAGGCTGAACCGCGCCTCGCAGACTGTGGTCAGCAGGATCTGCCGCTCATTGGCTCCCAGGGTGAGAAGAGTAGGCCGCAGGCGGCGGTCCAGGTTTTCCACCGCAGAGGCGCTCAGGGCAATGACTATGGGCAGGCCGAGAAGGGTCTGGCCCACGGCTATGCCGGGCAGGGAGAACAGCATCCCCAGCTCTCCCAAGGGTCCCTGGCGGGAGAGAAAGCCGTAGACCAGCAGGCCGATAACCACGGTGGGAAAGGAAAGCAGGGTATCCATGAGCAGCCGGAGAAGCTTGCGGCCGGTAAACTCATGCTGGCCGAGAAGGAAGCCGATGGGAATGCCCAAAAGGAGGCTGGCAGCTATAGATAGCGAGGAGACCTTGAGAGTGGTCCAGATGGCGGAGTAGGTCTCGGCATGCCCAGAGAACAGGAGGTAAAAGGCCTGGAGAAGACCGTTCCAGAGAAAGTCCATAGTCAGCTTTGCCTCTGGCAAATCTGACTTTTTGGGTTGGATGAAAAGGAATCCAAGCTATTCAAAAAGTTTTGACTCTCGAGCTCAGGAGGGAGCCGCGTGGATGCATGTGCTAAAGAGGCTACTTAAACATAGGCGATTGGGGTTGTCAATTTGAGATAGAGGGTCTCCCAGTAATTTAAATAACCAAAAATGACCGCAGAAAACAATGTGGGGGTGCGGTCGAGGTCTTCCCAGATGCCGCGGTGGCCCGCGGCGGTCCCAGGGGAGCAGCAGAAGCGGAGCTTGTGCCGATGGTCGATCTGGCCATCTTGAGGCTCAAGAAGCTTGCGTCTCGGAGTAGGAATACTGCGGCCTGGTTAGCGGGGCGCTGGGATAGACCATCTTGCCAGCTGCGCTCAGATCGTATCCGGAAAGATCGGCTGCCAGGTCCTTGAATGATTGCTCGTGGAGCAGGGTGAGAAAGGACTGGATATTCTTTTCAAAGAAACGGTCCTTGTTGATCAGGAGATCGAACCGCTCCCAATGCAGAGGGATGAAGTCCAGCTCCAGCAGGCTGGCGACCGATCTGATGCCCGGCCCCGCATCGGCTCTCCCGGAAAGGACCTCGATTCCCACGTCCAGATGGCGCTGCGCCTCCTGATCAAAGCCTTTCACAGAGGAGGGGGTGATGCCGGCCTTCTTCAGGGCTTGCTCGAACCACAGCCTGGTGCCGGTTCCCGGCTGCCGGTTAACGATGCGAAGGCCCTGCGCTCCGATGTCGCTGACCTCGCGGATTTGGCGGGGGTTGTTCCGGGCTACCAGCAGCCCTTGCTCACGGTGGCAAAAGTTGATGACCGCCGGGAGCTGATCCATCTCGGTGGCGGCATAGGCGAAGTTGAAGTCCTGGCTGTCCTCCTGGTAGAGATGGCTGGTGGCCACATGACACAGTCCCCTTTTCAAGGCCCGGATGCCGCCCAAGCTCCCCAAATTGCCGAAAACGGCAGTGAACTGGGGGTCGAGCTTCATGAACAGCTGAATGTATCTGTCGAGCAGGATGTCGTTGCTCCCGGCGACCACGAACAGGGAGGGGGTCTTGAGCAGGAAGCTCTGGCGCTCCGGGTAGTTGATGGTGTGATTTTCCAGCCACTGCTCCACCAGGTGTTTGGGAAACAGCCACTTCCCGGTAATCTTGGTGGCAGGCAAGCCGTTCATCTCGATGAGGGTGTAGACCTTTTTCTCGTTGATATGGAGAAAAGCGGCCACTTCCTTGGTGCTCATCAGAACCGTCATGCAGACCTCGCTTCCTATTGCTCCGGTTTCTTGAGGCTCATTGCACCTTCACCGGGGAATATCCAGCGCTCTTCCCTGGGGGTGGGCCGTTCTACCCGGGGCCAATGCCCGGGCTGGGGCTCAAAGCCTTCTTCTGCCGTGGGGCAGGGCTTTTTGTCGGCCATCTGGGGGTGGTTCCGGATTTCAAACTCCGGATTCGGGGCGCTGAACTCGATGGGGATGTTGTTCGGGTCAAAGGAGTACAGGGAGAAGATGAATCCGTGATCCAGGATTTCCGAGACCCAGAAGCCGGCTGCATCCAGCTTGTCGTAGAGCTCCCAGAGATCCTCCTTGGAGGCAACCTCGAGGGAGAGGTGGTCGAAGCCCACAGGACCCTTGACCGGAACGCCGTGGTCTTTCTCCGGAAGCATGGCTGCGTCGGGCCATTCGAAGAAGGCAAGGAGATCGTTTGCCGTGAGCTCGAAAAAGTAGTGCCTGTAGCCCGGCCTTCCCAGCCCGGCAACCAGACGCAGTCCGAGCAGGTCCCTCCAGAACCTGATGGTCCGGTCCATATCGTTGGTTACCAGAGCGAGGTGATTAACTCCGGTGAAGTGGGGCATACTGAATTTCCTGTCGCAAGATCCTCAGATAAGGAGGTCGATGCGGGAAGGGTTTGAAGAATAGAGCGTTGCTGCAAGGGTATGGGCTTGATAACTGGCCGTGGCCGAGGGATGCATGGTACGGCTTTGCTGCATTTTCTCCGCCTGCTGCACCATATTCACAACCGACTCGCTTTCCTGGGAGGAAATCGAAGCGGCCTGAGGATGATAAACGTCTCCGGGGCTGTTCTGAGGCGTTTCGAGGCTGTCTTCAAGCACCTCCTGCTTTGCTTCAGCCGCCATGCGTGCTGCCTCTGCGGCAACTGCCCGGTCCCTGGCCGAGGGCTGGGCCGGGGCCAGGGCCGCTTTGCGGACAGCTTCCGCCTTGCGAAGGGTGGCCTCCGGATCCTGCGGCACCGAGGAGGTGTCTATGGAAACCTCTCCTCCCACTGCATAGCGGTTTCCGTCCGGACCCAGGGTATAGGAGAAGCGGGCCCCTCCCTGCACATAGCTGCCACCGGCGGCGATGTGCGCCTGCTCATGGGCCCTGACCTCCAGGTCCCGCTGCTTGAGCTTGCGCAGCTCAATCTGCTCTGCCCGGGAGAGCTCCTGCTTTGATGGGTCTGCGGAGGTCCCTTTTGGGGCCTCTGAAGAGGACCCGGCCAAGGAGCTCCGGGAATCAGAAGCGCGAGAGGAGGCCTCGCCTGGAGCAGGAGCTTTGCTTTTCCCGGCACCAGACGCGGCGGATGCCGAAGGGCGCACCAAGCCGGAATCAGAGGGGGAATGGGGTTTTGCTCCGCTAAGCGGCGCTGTGGCGCTGGGGGATATGCTGGACAGCATGGCGGTTTAAGCCGTGGAGTATTTTTTACCTTGAAGAGTTTCTTCCTTTAAAACCCCGATAAGTCAGCGTGGCCATAGGCTAGGCTGACACGGAATAACTTTTCTTACCACAGGCGGGTTGGGTTGACAACTCGGCCCCGCACCTGGAAGGTGGCTGCTGTTCATTCTGCTACAACCGTATCGGAGCGCCAATGGCATTGGATCATAAGCAGTTCGAAGATGTGGCTTGCTTGGGGAGCAAGGTCAAACGCCTGGGCACCAGCATTCCGGTTTGGCTCTATGCTTTGGACGATCTGCTTGTCGATACCGGGCCCTCGACCCTTCGCTCCAGAATAGCCCCTTGGCTCCAGGAGCTGCGGCCGGGGCAGGCCGCTTTGACCCATATTCACGAGGACCACAGTGGACTGGCCAGCTGGCTGCAAAACAAAGTCCGGATTCCCGTTTATCTGCCGGCCGGGTCAGTGGATCTCGCCAGACACCGGGCCAAGCTTCCATTCTATCGCTGGTTGTTTTGGGGTCCGCGGCCTGGCTTCGAGCCAAGCCCGATGCCTGAAGAGCTCGTTAGCTCGGGAGGGCGGCGGATTTTGTCCATCTCCACCCCCGGCCACATAGAGGAGCACATCTGCTTTTTCGAGCCGGAGCGGGGCCGGCTGTTCAGCGGCGATCTCTACGTCCGCTCCAGACCGACCCTGGGCTTAATCGATGAACGGATGGATCTTATGATCCGCTCCTTGCAAACCTGCCTGCAGCTCGATTTTCAGACCCTCTTTTGCGCTCATGCCGGAATTGTGGAAGATGGAAAGCAAGCCCTGCAGAAAAAGCTGAGCTACCTGCTGGAGCTGCAGGAGCGAAAGCAGGAGCTCGAACAACAGGGCATGAGTCTGCACCAGATGGACCAGTTTCTGTTTCCCAAAAAGCCTTTGATTACCTTTCTTTCCTGTGGCGAATGGTCCTCTAGGCATCTGCTGCGGACGCTGTGAAGACAGAAGACAGAGGGCAGAGGACAGAAGAGGTCAGTGGTCAGAGGCCAGAGGTCAGTGGAAGAGGGGAAGAGAAGACCGTGGACTGTGGAACACGGAAGACGGAAGACAAAGGTCAGAGGAAGAGGGAAGAAAAGAATGGAGACCGTGGACCGAAGACAGGAGGCTGAGCACAGCAGATCGGAGAAGACGAGAGTCTCAAGTCGTAAGTCACAATTCTGAAGTATGGAAGCATGAAGGTATCTATTCACCATCTTGCTGATTCAGGGGGCTGGTGAATAGATACGTTGAGAAAAAAGCAATGCCGGCCTATTTCTGAAATGGGCCGGCATTGCTTTTTTGGCGTAAGGAGGGGCTGGGGGATTAGTACATGCCGCCCATGCCACCCATGCCGCC
>CAZQPF010000104.1:0-9752 GCA_964595165.1 uncultured Desulfohalobiaceae bacterium | reverse complement strand
TCTAGTCAGCGTGGCCTCTGGCCACGCTGACTTATTTAAGTTTTTTTTTGAAAAGAATTTAAGATCCAGATATTTCTGCAATTGGTTGATTGGTACTCGTGGCCAGGTTGACCCGGCACTCAGTTTCGGGATGGATAGCTGGAGCTTATGCGATAAACCCATTATATGCTTCCATGTATACCCTGCCTGAGATAATTTCAAAACTGAGTGCCGGGTTGATCAAGGAAGAAACTCCTCAAGGCTGCTCCCCTTTCCAAGGGGAGCTCCCGGCACTCAGTTTGCCAAGTCTCAGCACAAGCTTGATCAATAGCAACTGCTCAGTTGTAAAGCCTCAGATGGAAGAAGGTTGCAGTCAAACTGAGTGCCGGGTGAGGGGTTGGAAAGTGGAGTTCATACCAGCGTGGCCTCCGGCAAATCTGACTTCATGGTTTTTTCCTGTCAAAAGATGTTCTGCCTCAGCTCCGCTCGCCCAGCCGGATCTCCTTGATGGCGTCCTGGAGCAGCACCCGGCAGTAGCGGCAGAGCTCATCCGTCTTGTGGTCCACGTCCTTGAGGCTTCGGCAGTAGTGCATGATGCAGCCCGACTCCCGGCAATGACGCAGGTCGAAGGTGTGTCCCAGCTCGTGCACCGCCTCTTTGATCATCCGGGTCTCGGAGATCCCTTTGGCCGGGCTGTTTGCAAGGCCCTGCCCCAGGCGGTGCGTGGAGACGAGCGCAGAGCGTCCTCCCAGCTGGGCTTCCCCGAACACATGGGTCAGTATGGGAATGAACAGATCCTGATCGGTAATCCCCAGTACTCTGATCTGATGTGCTTGCAGCAGGCCGGCCAGCCGTTTTAGCACTGCAGTGGAATGGTATTGCCCCCGTTCCTCGTGGTAGGCGAAGTCGATATTGCTCAGCAGGAAGGCGGTTTCTGTGGGAAATCCGAAGATTCGGGTCACGGCGCGTCGCACTGGGGGCAACCAGCGGGAATCCAGGTTGCCGATGGGCGAAATGACAATGCGGTAGTCCGAGCCCGTAGGAAACTCCATACCAAATTGCGAACCGTGAACAGGGTTTCTTGCGCTTAGAGGCTTCCGGCCCTCGGTTTTCTAAGGCTCGCTCCTGGGGGATCCCTGCCCCCTCCGGACTCTTGGGCCCTGCCATAAACCTCGAGGTTGTAGGAACGAGAATCGTATGCGGTTAAATATTAATTTTTTCCTGCAATGAATTGCCAATAAGTCGGATTTGCCCGGAGGCAAAGCTGACTCTCACGTCGATTTGCGCAGGTTGTGCCGTTTGATCTTCTTGTACAGCGTGGAGCGGTCAATACCGAGTATCTCTGCGGATTTTTTGATGTTCCAGCCGGTCTGGTCCAGGATGTTCTGGATGTGCCTCTGCTCCACCTCCTCCAGGGACCCTGCCGCAGGCAGGTCCTCCCCTTTGCAGGCAATCGGCAGATCCTCCGGCTGGAGAAAGCGCTGCTTGCCCACCACCACGGCCCGTTCAACGGCGTTCTCCAGCTCGCGGACATTGCCCGGCCAATCGTAGAGCATCAGCTGGTCCAAGGCCTCGCGGGAGATGGCGTCAATCGGCTTGTTGGTCTCCTGGATGAACCGCTGCAGAAAGTGCTCGGCCAATAGGGGGATGTCCTCCTTGCGCTTGCGAAGGGGAGGCATCTCAAAGGAAATGACATTCAGGCGGTAGAAGAGATCCTCTCGGAAGGAGCGCTGCTTAACCTCTTGGGCCAAGTCCTTGTTTGTGGCCGCGATGACTCGAAAGTCCGCCTCAATGGGCTGGGTTCCCCCGACCCGATAAAAGATCCGTTCCTCGAGAACCCGCAGAAGGTCAATCTGCATGCGCATGCTGATTTCGCCTATCTCGTCCAGAAACAGGGTCCCGCCGCAAGCCAGCTCCAGCCGGCCTTTCTTGGTGGTCTTGGCATCGGTGAAGGCCCCTTTCTGGTAGCCGAAGAGCTCGCTCTCCATGAGCTGCTCCGGCAAAGCTCCGCAGTTGACGGCCACAAACGGCCCCTCGGCCCGCTGGCTGTGCGAGTGAATGGCCTTGGCTGCCAGCTCCTTCCCCGTACCCGTCTCCCCGGTTATGAGGACAGTGGACTCAGTCGGAGCTACGTCCTGGATGAAATCGAAGATCTCCTGCATGGCCCTGGACTGGCCGAGCAGGCTTTCGAAACGGGTCCGCTCCTTGTGCCGCTCCCGAAGGTAAATGTTCTCCTTGGCCTGGGCCTTGCTCTCCAGGATTTTGTCGATGAGCAGGCTGAGGGCTTCAGGCTCAAAGGGCTTGAGCAGGTAATCCTGGGCCCCGTTCTTCATGGCCTCCACCGCGGAGGAGATGGAGCCGTAAGCGGTGATCATAACCACTGAAACGTCGGGATCGATCTCCCGGATCCGCTTGAGAACCTCCAGTCCGTCCATGCCCTCCAGCTTAATATCCAGGAAGACGATGTCGTAGCGCTTCTGCTTGATCTGGTCCAGGGCCTCCTCGCCGCTGGCCACTGCATCGGGCAGGTGGTCGTCACGCTCCAGCCAGCCCAGGAGCGACTCGCGAAGAATGAGCTCATCATCGACGATCAGAATACGTGCTCGGCTCATATGCCTTGATCCAGCAATTGGAGGTATTGGTTGTCGGCTTCTGTAAAAGGGGCCATGAATAAAGCTCTACCGCCGGGTCTTTCCCGGCCCGGCGGAGCCTTATTCGTACTTCTCCTTGGGCTGGGTCAGAGGCAGGGCGATGGTGATAGTCGTGCCTCTGTCAGCTCCGGAGTTAACTTCTATGTCGCCGCTATGCTGCTGGATGATGCCGTAAGCTACGGACAGCCCCAGCCCTACGCCTTTGCCCCTCGATTTGGTGGAAAAGAAAGGATCGAAGATCTTGCTGCTGTCATTGCCCGGGATGCCGCAGCCGGAGTCCTGAAACACGATGCAGACCTGGTGCGTGCCCGGAGAGGTTTTCACCCGCAGGGTACGCTGCTCCTTTTGCTCCTCCATGGCCTCCACGGCATTGGAGACCAGGTTCATGAACACCTGCTTGAGCTGCTCCCCGTCGCCGAGGATTTCCGGCAGCTCAGGATCAAGCTCTTTGACCACCTGAACGTGGTTGATCTTGAAAAAGTTGGCGTTGAGAAAAAGCACCTCCTCCAGAAGGGAGTTCACGTTGAGCTGGGAGGTTTCCAGCCTGCTTTCCCTGGAAAAGGAAAGCAAATTGGAAGCGATGCGGCTAACGCGGCGGGTTTCCGTCTCCATCAGCCTGAGATACCTCAAGAAAACCTGCAGATCTTTTTCCCGGAGCTCTCCTTCTTCGGTGATGCGCCGCATGAGGAGAATGAGGTTGAGCATGCCGGACACGGGGTTGTTGATCTCATGGACCACTGAGGCGGCGAGCTTGCCCAGAGAGGCCATTTTGTCCTGGTGCCGCAGCTCTTCCTGCCTCTTCTTGAGCTCCCGGGTCCTCTCCTCCACGAGCTCTTCCAGCTTCCGGTTGATCTCCTGGTCCTCTTTCTCCCTTTTGGTCACGTCCCGGCTGATCTCGATGAACTTGGACAGGTTGCCCTGGCTGTCCCAAATGGGATGGATGGCCACTTCGATATACACTACCTGCCCGGCGCGGTTGACGCGGGGGAAGATGCGGTGCCCGGAGATCCGCTGCTCAATAACCTCCTGCAGCGGGCAGACGATTTGCTCCCGGTCGCACTGACACTGGCGATTCATCTTCTGGAAGACCTCGTAGCATTTCCGGCCTATAATCTCCTCCCGGGAGTAGCCCATATGCTCCTGAAAGGACTTGTTGGCCTGGCTGATGGTCATGTCCGGGTTGATGACCACGATGAAGTCCTCGATCCCGTCCAGGATGGCCTCCAGCTCCCTGCTTCTCTGGCGCTGCTTGTCCGCTTCCAGGTTGATGGAATGCCAGAAGAGCTGAAAGGTGTGGTAGGACATGACCCTGATGTGGTGGGGCTTGGTGGCCAGGATGTCGTAGAGGAGCTCCTGGTCCGGAGAAAGTACGATGATGAGCTCTATCTGGTGCTGCGGTTCATAGAGCTCGGTAAAGTCCTGGAAGGTTTTATGGCCCAGCTCCCGGGCCAGGACCATGCCCGGCGCCTCGGGATCGGGATCGGCCACGGCCATCATTTTGGCGTGGATGTTCTGGTGATCGGAGAATTCGTTCAGGGTCTGCTGCAGGACCCGGGCGGTAAACTTTCCGCCACCTACAATGGCTATATTCATAGCAAGGCGATTTCGCAGAGACCGCAAAGACAAGAGGGAACGGGAAGCAGTGGCCGGGCCCTTCTTCCTGTTCCCTCCAGTCCTGCTCAGTCCGCTCAAGGCTGGCTTTTCCCAGCTACGGCGAGCTCTCTAGAGCTCCAGAAACTCCTGCACGGACTTGGTCACCTGGTTGCTGCAGTCCGGGCCCTTGGCGATGTAATCGTCCGCCTCCATGCTCATGGCGTCGTACTGCGTGTATCCAGTGTCCGCTATGTGCTCGGCTACTGCGGTGAGCATAACCACCGGAATCTCGGACAGCTCAGGGTCCGCCTTGAGCTCCTTGCACATCTGAAAGCCGTCCTTTTCCGGCATCATGACGTCCAGGACGATGAGGTCCGGCGGGCTCTTGCGCACCTTTTCCATGCCCTCGACCCCGTTATAGGCGATTTCCACGCTCAGGTTGAGCTTCTCCAGCTTGCTCTGCACGATATCGCAGAAATCGGGATCGTCATCGACCACGAGAACTCTTTTTTTGTCGGTCATATTGGATCCTCCTTGGCTACTCGACAGTCAAAAGTTTTTGAATAACCTATTGTTTCTGCAGCTGATATTGACGAACTGGTTTAGCTGTGGATGCTTTTGGCTTATCTCTCTGATTTTTTTTGCTTTAACTGTGAACCGTGAACTGTGAACTTTGAACTCTCAAGTTGGCTAGCGGGTGGGTGAACCCTGCAATCTCCGGATTGACACTCCTTATTGCGGTCGGGGGTAGAGGCCCCCGCCCTCGACAATCTCGGGCACCTTTTGCTCCCATTCAATGGCCATGATGTGGAATCCGCGAACGCCTTCCACCTCCTTGAGGCGCTGAATAGACTCGATGCAGATCTTAATGCCCTCCTCGGGCTGTTTTTCCTTGGGGGTGTCGGACATCCGCTTGACCACATCGTCCGGCACGTCCATTCCCGGAACCTTCTTTTTCATGAAACGGGCCATGCCGGCCGACTTGAACGGAGTCAGCCCGGCGAGGATGGCCACTTTCTCATGCAGGCCACGCTCCCGTATGCCCTTCATCCATTCCTCGAACTTGTCCAGATTGAAGATGCATTGGGTTTGGATGAACTCCACCCCGGCCGTCGCCTTTTTGGCCAATCTGGGGACCCTGATATCGAAGGGGTCGGCGAAGGGATTGGCAGCAGCTCCGACGAACATCTGCGGAGGCCGCTTTATCTCGTCCCCGCCCAGGAACTTGCCTTCGTCGCGCATCTGGCGAACGGTTTGGATGAGCTGCATGGAGTCCAGATCGTGTACGTTCTGGCCTTGGGCGCAGTCGCCGAAGCTTTGATGGTCTCCGGAGAGGCAGAGAATATTGTGAATGTCGAAGGAGGCGGCTCCCAGTATATCGCTCTGCAAGGCGATGCGGTTCCTGTCCCGGGTCACCATTTGCAGTACCGGCTCGATGCCCATGAGCTTGAGGTGTATGCAGGAGGCCAGGCTGCACATCCGGGTTACAGAGGTCTGATTGTCCGTAATGTTGATGGCGTCGACGTGGTCCTTGATCATTTCCGCCTTTTTGGTGATGGCTTCCGGATCGCTGCCTCTGGGAGGGCCGCACTCCGAGGTAACCGCCATCTGGCCGGAAGCAAGGATTCGTTCCAGTTTGCTCGGCGTCTTCACATTCATGACTGCACATCCTCCCTGACTACGTTGCGCGGGCCACCCGCCCTGTCGGTGGACCAGTCCTTGATGGGCATAAGCCGTTCGTAATCGTCCATGCGGTCTAGGGCCTTGAGGCGATCCAGGATCAGCTGCCAAGCGCAGTCGAGATCGTTGGATATTTCGCATTTCCCCTCGGTGGAACCCCCGCAGGGGCCGTTGAGCAGCCGCTTGGCGCAGCGGGAGACAGGACAAATGCCTCCGGTCTCCGCCAGCACGCATTGGCCGCAGGCCTGGCAGCGCTCCGTCCAATAGCCGCGGCGCTCGGTTACACCGAGGAAGCAAGTGTTGACCCCGGGATATACCGGAGTGGAGTGGTACTTTTCGGCCATGAACTGTACGCCCACACCGCAGGCCAGGGAAACCACGGCATCGTACTGGTCGATGCTGTCCCGGACCTCCTCCAGGTATTCATGGTCGCACTGGCGTTCCAAAGTGCGCTCGTCAATCTTGACCTCCTTGCCCTGCTGCAAGAAATGCATGCGCAAGGCAGAGGCCAGGACGCCAACCTCTTTTTTCCCTCCCGCCTCGCAGACAGTGACACATTCGTTGCAACCCAGGATGAGTATGCGGTTCTTGTCCTTAACCTGTTCGATGATCTCTTCAACGGGTTTTTTGTCCGCAACAATCATAGCTCAGACCTCTTTTCGTTTGCAGGCAGATTATGATGGAACCCCTCCTTCTTCCGTGCTTATCGTGCCCTGATCGACCTCATCCTCCCGTTTCCGAGCCCGGATTATAAGTCTGGCTAAGCAGCAGTATCGGACCGGGAAGCACAGGGCTTAGAGCCGGTCATGTCAGGCGGCTTTGGCTTTGCCGGCCGTCTTGATGGGATTGGGGCCCAGCTCTTTAATCTTTTGGGCCATTTCCCTGGCGAACTCGGCGAACTTGGGGCCTTCTCCAGAGGAAAGGTTGTACATTTGGACGCGCTCACCTCCAATGCCGATGGTCTCCAAGATCTTTGCCGCCTGCTCCACCCGCTTTCTGGCTCTGATATTGCCGTGCAGAAAATGGCAGTCCCCTTCAATGCAGCCTACGAGATAGACGCCGTCAGCTCCCTTCTCAAAGGCGTGCAGCATGTGCAGTACATCCACCTTTCCGGTGCAGGGGACTCGAATAACCTTGATATCCGCCGGGTACTTCAGCCTCATCGAACCTGCCAGGTCCGCTGCGCTGTAGCCTCAGAAGTTGCAACAAAAGGCGATGATCACCGGGTGAAAGTCTTGGCTCATAGGACACCCTCCAATAAGGCATCAATTTCGCTGGTAATTTGCACATCCTCGTACCAATTGAGCTCAATGGCCTTGGCCGGGCATTCTGCGGCGCAAATGCCGCAACCGTGGCACAAGGCCGGGTCTATTTCACTGACTCCCTCCTCGTTGATGCGCGGCACTCCGTAGGGGCAGGCCCTAACGCAGACCAGGCAGGCGGCGCACTTTTCCTGATCCACCTTGGCGGTCACCGCAGACAGGGTCAGGTAGGGCTGGGAGAGAATGGTGTTGGCTCTGGAGGCCGCGGCCAGGGCCTGGGAAACGGCCTCCGAGACCAGCTTCGGGCTGTGGGCCGTACCGCAGACGAACATTCCGTCGGTGGGCATATCCACCGGCCGGAGCTTGACATGGGCCTCCATGAAGTAGTCCTCGGTATTGCGGGCCAGCTTGAGGATGGAGGACAGCTCCTCGGTGTCCTCGGCCCGCATTCCGGCGCTCAAGGCCACCAGGTCGGCGCTCACTTCCAGGGGCCGATCCAGGATCGGATCGTGGAAGGCGACCTGGACCTCATCTCCGGCTGTTTCCACCTGAGGCGGATTGTCCGGATCAAAGCGGTAGAACAGCACTCCTGCCTCACGGGCCTTGGTGAAGTAGTCCTCATACAGCCCGTAGGTTCTCATGTCTCTGTAGAGAACATGCACCTGGGCCGCTGGGTTTTGCTCCTTGATATGCAGGGCGTTCTTGATAGCGCTTTGGCAGCATATCCTGGAACAGATGGGGTACTCCTCGTTCCTGGAGCCTACGCACTGGATCATGACCACCTGGTTCAGATCGGAGGCGCCCTGCTCTTCCAGCCTGGAGGCGAGCTCGATCTGGGTGAGGACCCGGTCGTTTTCCCCGTACAGGTACTCGGTGGGCTCGTACTCCTTGGCCCCGGTGGCGATAATGATCGCGCCGTGCTCCAGCTTGCGCTCGTACATGCCAGGTCCGACAAGGATCTCGGTGCTGAAGTTGCCCTTGAAGCCGGAGAACCCTACGATCAAGGACTGGGTGAAGACCTGAATGTTCTGGTGCTCGGTGACCTTGGACTTGAGATCGCTGAGGGCCTCCTGCAGATCCACCCCCTCGATGGTCTTGGTCAATCTGCGGACCAGTCCGCCGAGCTCCGGCTCGCGCTCCACCAGAAAGACCTCGTAGTCCTGTTCCGCCAGGGACAGGGCGGCGGTCATGCCGGAAACGCCTCCGCCGACCACCAGGGCCTTGGGAATGACCGGGATGCGCTTCTCCTGCAGTGCGGCGAGCTTGCTGGAACGGGCCACAGCCATGCGGATGAGCTCTTGGGCCTTGCGGGTGGCCTCTTCCGGGGAATCGCCGTGTACCCAGGAGTTCTGGTTCCGGATGTTGGCCATTTCAAAGAGGTACTTGTTCAGGCCGCAGGCCTCCAGGGTGTCCATGAAGATGGCCTCGTGGGTCTTGGGGGAGCAGGAGGCCACCACAATGCGGTTGAGATTGTGCTCCTGGATGGCTTGCTTCATCTGGGTCTGGGCGTCCTCGGAGCAGGTGAACAGGTTCTGGGTGGCATAGGCCACATAGGGCAGGGTGGCCGCATACTCCTCCACCTGGGGAACGTCCACGACACCGCCGATGTTGATGCCGCAGTTGCAGACAAAGACGCCGATGCGCGGCTCCTCAGAGGCGATATCCCGCTCCTCCGGGAGCTCGACGCTTCGAGTCTGGGTATGCCTGACCGGCGAGAGTTCGCGGACAGCAGCACAGGCCGCGGCACTGGCATCGCTCACCGAGGAGGGTATATCCTTGGGTCCCTGGAATATGCCGCAGGCATAAACACCGGACTTGGAGGTCTGGATGGGGCTCAGGGGATGGGTCTTGGCGAAGCGGTATTGATCGAGCTCGATGCCCAGCCGGTTGGCCAGCTCGGTGGTGGAGGCGGCAGACTCCAGCCCCACGGACAGCACCACCATATCGAAGGTCTCCTCCGCAAGCTCTCCGGTCTCCGTGACGTAGCGAACCGAAAGGTCGCCGCTGTCGCGGACGGGATCTATGGTATGCACTCGGGCCTTGATGAATCGCACCCCTTCCTCTTGCTCCGCCCGCAGGAAGTACTTCTCGTAATCCTTGCCGAAGCTGCGGATGTCCATGTTGAAGACGGCGCAATCCAAATCGCCGTGGGAGTGCTCCTTGGCCACAATGGCTTCCTTGATGGCGTACATGCAGCACACGGAAGAGCAGTAGCCGTTGCCGCAACGGTTGAGGTCCCGGGAGCCGACGCATTGCAGCCAGGCTATCTTTTGGGGCTCCTTATTGTCGGAAAGCCTTTGCAGATGCCCCATGGTGGGCCCAGAGGCGCTCAGCAGCCGTTCGAACTCCAGGCTGGTGATCACGTTGGGGTGGCTCTTATAGGAGTAGAAGTCCTCCAGCCGTCCGGGGTCGAAGGTGGCGCTTCCGGGACAGAGGATAACGGAGCCGATCTGGACCTCCCGCGTGGTTTCGGTTTGGGAGTGGTCCACCGCTTCGGCCATGCAGGCCTCCACGCACTGGTAGCATTCGCAGCAGTAGCCGCAGTTGAGGCACCTTGCCGCCTCCTGTGTGCCGGAATCGACGTCCA
>CAZQPF010000103.1:0-10045 GCA_964595165.1 uncultured Desulfohalobiaceae bacterium | reverse complement strand
GCGGCACAGCAAATACCAAGGACAATACCATAAGAAGGGAGCATATCATTCCCTTAAATTACACAAAACATGCAATGCACATTATGGGTAAGATTGCAGCAAGTCATTATACATTTCGAACCATGCACACAATGTGTAAGCTTCGTGAGTTGAACCAGCCTTGCATATGCCATGCTATCTACACATTTTGAGTCATGCACGAAATGAGTAACACGATTCCCGAACCTCCCCCCTCGCTCCTGTTTGGCACCGGTCTTCTCGGCCTGCTCGGGTTTGGGCGGAAGAAGCTCTTCAAGAAGGCCTAAGCCAGCATTAATATTTTAAAGCCGTGGCCGCCAATGCACCATATAGCCGCTCGGGTCTCTCGGGCGGTTTTTTTAATGGCCTGCGAACGGCACCTCGACATGACACGGAGCTTGTCCTGTTTGTCCGTATCCGTTCAGCCCCAGATTTTTCAACCGCAAAGGCGCAAAGTACGCAAAGCACGAAACCCAATAAATGTTCAGCATCGAGTGCATACTTGCCTCGCGCGGAAACACGACGTTTTATCTATTTGCCACCCGATGCCACACCTGCTCATAGCCCTGCACCATGGCCTCGATGCTGAAGCGGTCTTTTGTTATTCGCCTATTGCGTCGGCCGTGCTCCTGGCGCAGCTCGTCAGATTGGAGATAGGCGAGCAGATGTGAGGCGAGCTGTAGGTGATTCCTTGGCTCCGCCAAGAGGCCGTTGTGTCCATGGGCGATGAGCTCAGGCGTGCCGCCGACGTTGGTGGAGACCACCGGCAAGCCGGTGGCCATGGCCTCCAGGATGGTATTGGAGATGCCTTCATTGACCGAGGCCAGGGCGAAGATGTCTAGCTCCCTCAATATCTGCGCGACGTCATACCTGGCGCCCACAAAGGAGACGCCGGGCGTGCTCACGGCTTCCAGCTGCTCACGTTCCGGTCCGTCTCCGACAATGACAAGGGCGCAGTCCGGCTCGGATTGGCGGGCCTGCTCAAAAGCCCGGATCAGCCCGGCATGGTCCTTGATGGGATCCAGCCGCCCGATACAGCCAATGAGCTTGGTGGAGCCGTTCAAGCCAAGCTCTTGACGGAGCTCGGCCGTATCGCCCTGCGGGGAGAAATGGGCCGTGTCGATGCCGTTGTATATCTGGCTCACCGGGGCAAAGACCTTGATCTCATCTTGCAGCCAGGATTCCATCTGCTTGGAGACACAGGTGAACTCCTTGACGCCCATCGACAGAAGCCGGCGGATCCAGACCCTTTTTGGGCTGTGGCCATAGGCGTCCTCCATGCCCCAGCCGTGCTCGCCCTGGACCACCTTGCGACGCAGGCCAGCGAGGTTGGCAGCGATGATCCCGTCCATGCCGCCCCAGTTCCTGGTGTGGATGACATCCGGCTGCAATGCCCGCAGCTGGCGGGCCAGGCTGAAAAAAAACCGCGGTGAGTTCCCTTCCTTCTTATGCAGCTCGATCACTCGAGTGCCATCCGGCAGCAGGGACTGCGACTCCCCGGTATTTGCCAAGCAGAGGATGACATGCTCAAAGGACGGAGATCCGTGCCGGATTACCGTGGCGATGCCCTTCTCCAACCCGCCGAAGCCAAAGGCGTGGAGGACGTGAAGAACTCGAATGGTGCTCATATGTCGAGCCTTGGTTCATAACTACACATATCAGGCTATGCACGAAATGTGTAAGAATGCTTTGACAAGCAGTACACTCCTTGCGTAGGGACTAGGTAACCGGCTGTCACCTTGTGGCAGACGCACCTGCCAAAAATTTTTTGCGGTCGCATCTTTGACAGAAATCCCACGGACAAAATGCTGCACAAGATTTCCCCCTTTCAGCCATCGAAAACAGAGTTCAAGTTCTTTATCCTCTATACTCTGCTTATCATCTACGGCTCCCTCTATCCTTTCCACTTCCGGCCCCAGACACTTTTTCAGGATCTGCACAGGCACATACTGGTAATTCAAAGCCTGGACCTGGGGGACATGGGCATCAACCTCGTCCTGTTCATGCCTTTCGGCTTTCTCGGGGTCAGGTCCATGCGGAGCCCTTTCAGGCCGCTGGCCTATTGCTTCATCGTCACGCTCTTGAGCATCATTCCGGCATTCGGCCTGCAGTACCTGCAGATCATGATTCCAGGCAGGGTTCCCTGTCTGATGGACATCTTTTTGAACATCCTGGGCTGCGCCCTGGCCGCTTATCTCGGGGCGGCGCACCGCTTCCGCTTCTTCTGGGGCAAGCGCGGCGTGGAGCACTGGAAATCGGCCCCGCTCCTCCTGGCTCTGTGCTGGCCGGCCTTTCTGCTGGCGCCTTTCGTCCCCAGCTTGGATGTCGGCATCATCAAAAACAGCCTCAAGCCTTTATTGCTGCATCCTGAGTTCACATACCTCTCCGCCATGCTGCACCTCACAGGCTGGACCGTGTTCGCCCAGGTTCTGTCCGAGCATATCGATAAGCACCTCAGGACCCGGCAACTGACCCTCATCATGCTCGCCGCCTGCTGTGCCCAAGTCCCGATAGTGGACAACGCGATTACTTTGCCCCATGTCAGCGGCGCTTTGGGGGCCTTGCTGCTCTGGCGGCTGCTCAGACAGGGCTCGGAGCAGGCCAGGATCAAGCTCCTATTCGGCCTGCTGCTATTTACTGTCTCCCTTCGGGGCCTGGCCCCTTTTGAGTTGTCCCAGACCGCAGACATGGACTTTCATTGGCTGCCTTTCTTCGGTTTTCTGGATGGAAGCCGGCTGGTTAATGTGCATATGCTGTTTTTGAAGATGTTTTGCTATGGAAGCATCATCTGGCTTCTGGAGCGGGCCGGGGCAAGCTCCGGAAAAGCGGCTCTGCTTTGCCTGGTCTGGATCGCTCTGATTGAAGTCGCCCAGCTCAATTACACCGCGCACACACCGGAATTGACCGATATGATCATCGTTCTGGGCATGGCCCTTTGGATCAGGCTCTACGGCCAAGGCGAAGCCCTGCCCCAGACAGACTACAGCGGTCCGGAAAGACGCAGTGCAGGTTCGCTCGCCCGTTGAGATCGGGGATATGTTACGTTGTGATTCATTTCAGAGGCAAGCTGCATCCTGAGCGGGTTGCTTGGCGTGATGCATGCGACATTCCAGCTACTTGCAAGGCGACACAATGCAATACCCTAATGCAAATACAAGCTGCCGAGATTTTTGTGGATTCGGTTTGTGTTGTCAGCGATGCCTTCTTTGCTTGTAATGAGCCATGCACGAAATGTGTAATAAGGTGTAGATCAGTCTGTGCTCGCTCATAGGATATACGTGCCCAGACTTGCTCATCGCCTTGCCGCCTCTCCTAGATGCTGCATAGCCACCATATGGCTGAACTTCGAGTTGCCGGCCCGGGATAAGTCATTGTAGGTTCCCTGTTCAACGATCCGTCCCTTATCCAGAACGTAGATCCAGTCCACGTTTTTAATCGTGGACAAGCGGTGAGCGATGATGATGACGGTCATGGCTCCCTTGACCTGATCGATGCTTTGCTGAATGGATTGCTCGGAGTCGGTGTCCAGCGAGCTCGTCGCCTCGTCGAGAATAAGGAGACTGGGTTGCTTGAAGAGCTCCCTGGCGATGAACAGACGCTGCCTCTGCCCTCCGGAAAGCTTGACGCCCCGGTCGCCCACAACCGTGTGGTACCCGCTTGGCAGATCGCTGATAAAGGAGTGACAATACGCTTTGTCAGCCGCATCATGGACGCGCCGCTTGCACCATTCATTGGCCTCGTAGTCGCAGGTCCACAGGGAGATATTGTTTGCCACGGTATCATCGAACACCACGGTTTCCTGCGTGACGAACCCGATGTGCCTTCGCCATTCCCGGTAGTCGAGCTCCTCATGGGGAACTCCGTCTATGAGCAGCTGACCGCTTTGGGGCTTCAGGAGCAGGGTGATCACATCAACCAGGGTGGACTTTCCGGACCCGGACTCTCCCACAATGGCCACGGTGGAGTTCGCTGGTATGGCAAGGTTGATATCCTGCAAGACATGCGTCCGATCATGGGCAAACGATACGTTGTGCATGGCAATGCCTTTCTCGAGCCCGTCAACCTTGGTTGCTCCGCTCCTTTCCTTGTGTCTCTGAACCGTTTGGAACTCCTCCCGCACCATCTCGGTACCGCCGATAAAATGCATCACCTGCTGCCAGGCCTCCTGGATAGCGATCAATGAGCCCATGGCCCGGTAGAAAAGGACCAGCGAGACGAAGATGGGCCCGATGGGCTGGTGCAGGAACATGATCTGGATGATGAGCAGTCCAATCAAAAAGAAAACCGCAATCGGCTCTTTAACGGCAGTGGTGAAGGCATTGGCGACTTGGAGCTTGAATTGGCCCCTGGCCAGCGCAGCGATGCTTTGAGCGGCGTTTCGCTCCAAGGGGGCAATGGAGGCGGTAGAAGCCAGGTACTTCAGGGAGTGGAGCATCTGGACGAGCAGCTTTTGAAGAACCGAGCCTTCCTGGCTTACCATGCGGGAGAGGTTCCTGGAGTATGCAGACAAGAAGCGGAACAGGGACAGGATTCCCATGCCGCCGATAAAGGCCATCACCGTAAACGGCCAGCTGAGAAAGAGGGCGAACAGGAGATAGCCGGCCGTGCTGATGCACTGAGCGCTGAATCGGGCCAAAGCCATGAAGGATTGCAGAAATCTGCTGATCTGCGCGTTGATGACATTGATAAAGTGGCCTGTATTCCTTGCGGCGTAGTAGCTGTACTCCATCTCGGTATAGCCATGCAGAAGATCGGTCCGCAGCTTCTGCTGCATCTGGGACATCAGCTTGCCGCGATAGGAGCCTTCCAGGAATCGCACGCACCCCTTGAGAAAAAAGGCCGTTGCGATAAAGGCGAGTACTCCCAGCTGGGACTTGGGAATGCCCAGCAGCTCCACGGCTTGCAGCAGCACGGCCGCTTTGCCGCCAAGCGAGTCCCGGGCCAGCTCAGAGATCTGCAGCAAGGGCAGGAGCATCATGATGCCGAGGCTGTCCGCGGCAACAGCTACGAGGCTCAAGGCGAAGAGGATAAATATCCTGTGGCCTATGTAATGCCGAAAGCTGGACAGATACTGGCAATAGCCCTGAAAGGGGTTCAAACGATGAAGCATCTTTGCGCCAGCTCCTGCATGGGCATCCAAGTGGATGCATTGACATGCTCAGTGAGCGGTTTTGTGCACAATCCTTGAGGCATGGTGTTTTGTCTCATGATTGAGCCGATTATATGCAATTAAGAGCTTTAAGCATCCTGATTATCGCATACGGCTTCCTGTTGATCTACGCGAGCCTTATGCCTTTTGATTTCGTCTTCACCCTCCCTGCATGGGATGAGCTGGAACGAATCTGGAGTTATTGGCCTCTCAACCCACAAGCAGATATTAGCGGTTCCGATGTTGTCAGCAATCTCTCCCTCTATATTCCCCTCGGAGCCTTGCTCAGTGTCCGATTGTATTGGAGCAAATGCAATTTCCCGTCTTTTCTCGCCATAAGCCTCTGTGCGTTGCTCAGTGCTGGTATCGAATGCGGCCAGCTTTTTGTGGCAGCGAGGGTATCCAGTGCCTCGGATTGGCTCCTCAACGTGATTAGCGGAAGCCTGGGTGCTATCGGAGGATATGCGCAAGGAGTAGGGGTTTGGGCGCGGGGGGTTCTATGGTTTCAATCGCTTTGGGACTATCGTCCGTTGAACGTCGCTACGCTTGCCGTTATGGCCCTCTTATCCGCAGACGCCCTTGCTCCCTA
The DNA here is from genome assembly GCA_964595165.1 of uncultured Desulfohalobiaceae bacterium. Taxonomy (GTDB): domain Bacteria; phylum Desulfobacterota; class Desulfovibrionia; order Desulfovibrionales; family Desulfothermaceae; genus CAZQPF01. The sequence continues at coordinate 4,289 of CAZQPF010000103.1, read as the reverse complement.
CATACCCACCATTTTGCTTACACAGGTCTGGAACAGCTTGAAGGGCTCGCACTTCAGCCTGGCTCAGGGGCTGGCTGAGCATCCCTGGCACAGATGGGTCGTGGTTCGCATTGCGGTTTATATGGTCTTGGCTTGCATGCTTGCAGCTTGGAGTCAACGAAAGGCACTGGGGCAGCGCTTGCTCAGGGGTGCCCTCATGGCCTCTGGGTTTGCTCTATGCCTCGAGGTGGGCAAGCTGATGATCGTATCCAGGGTGTTCAACTTCGCCAACGTGGTCACCGGCTGGTTTGGTTGCCTTTGTGCCATCCCAACGGGCATGCTTCTGGGCGGCAAGCTCTCGGAATCAAGAAAGCTGGAGCTCGGCATTGCAGCTTTGCTGGGGTATGTATTCTATCTTGGCTGGGCGCCGTTTCACTTCACCTGGGATCCGGAGCATTTTTATGCCTCATTGCCAACGCTGACCACGATGCTCCCCTTGTACCACTACGCCATGGGAGCCACGCTCAACCACGCCAGGCTGTTCATGCAAAGCATCTTTCTCCTCGGCTTTTTCGTCTACCTCCTGCGGGTCCGCTACGGCTGGTTCGAAGGCTCTGGGGCAGGCATGCTTGGGGCCATCCTTTTCGCGGGCCTCCTGGGTTTCCTCCAGGAAGGGGGCCAGCTTTTCCTTACGACCCGGACGCCTTCTATGACCGATGTCTACTGCTTTGCCCTCGGGGGAGGGCTTGGTGCCTGGATCCCGCGTCACGCCCCGCAAGCCAGGCGCACGGAGCCAGCAACAAGATCTGGTTGACAGTGACGGCAAGGCGTCCAAACACGATCCGTCTCGTCCCGCCTCTTCAAGCCGCCAGCATCAGGACATACATCGGTTGCACAAACCGAACGAGCCTCAAGTGATTTTACACATTGCGAGCCATGCACAAAATGTGTAGGTGGAAGTGATTGCCCATTTACCCAGTTAAATAAGATTTGAGCCTCTTATGTAAAAATTGTCGGCCCAAATATGTCTTCAAGTATTTTTCTCGGTGAGTAGCGTCGGTTTACTAAGGCAGGCTTCGTAGTTTACCCGGTTTTACATGGCATAGCCATAGACCGTAGGTCTGTATAACTGGGTAGATAAGATTAAGTGGTCGGCGGTATTTTGTTGATTCGACTTGGCCGTCATTATGTTGCTTTTACCCAGTTAAATGCTGCTTTGCAGCCCAGCTCCGCTGGATTTAACCGGGCAGGTCTTAGCTTGAGACCTTTAGTAAATCCAACATAAAATTTATTATCGATCTCACTTTGCAGTACGTACGTGTAATAGAACATCGCCTCAAGCTATTTAACCGTGTGAAGTGCAAAAACCCAGGACCTCGCAGAAATAAACAGCCGAAAGCTGCTGGATAATGGTCAATAGCAGGCTTTTCTCCTGCTCACCCAAGGGGTATCCGTCCAGAGCGGATCTGCTAATCACATGATACACGGTCTGCTGGTCGGAAATCACAAATCTGGGCATCCTGGCCATTGCAAGCCTCCGAGATTGATTTGATTGATTGAGATGCAACCAATTTACATGAGCAGGGCTGGGCTGTTAACATTTTCGACCTGTCCTTGTTCTTCATACAACTCGCAGCATAATGTCATCATCTGCTGATATTCCACTCCAGGCTTTGTTTTCTTCCGAAGAGCAAATCAGTTATCTGTGGCTCGATGGACTTGCTCTTTGAACTCCTCCAGCGAATCCATCCGAAAGGTTTGCTTGAAAAGCATCTTCAGAGTTTCGTGGGATTCAATGAAATTGATACGTCTTACAAGGTCAGCGCTGATTGTCCCGAACTTTTCGCTTATGGCTTCTAGGAGCATTTCACGAGAGTTTTCGAGTTTGCCTAAGACGATTCCTTCTGTCCGTCCTTCATTTTTTCCCTGCTCCATCCATTGATCGGCTAATGTATCCATAATTTTCTCACCCTTGCGGACGGGAACTCTTCGCCCTTTAGCATAAGGCTGAAAACCAGATCCGCGAAATGCTTCCTCAAGTTATCATCCACATAGGAAACATTTTCCAGCCTCAGGGAATCCAGTTCAATGCTGCGCTGGATTTCCGCGGATAAATGCTGCCTCAAAAAGTACTTCGTGTTGTCCGGGTTTCGGAAGACCTTGTGGAACAGGCCTTCATGCGGAGCATACTCTCTCTTTGAAGTCATGAGTCAAGGATACTTAGGATGATGACGGTTGGCAAGCTGATAGCTATGGTAACCGAATTGGCGGAAGGCCGACAACTATCTCATCTTCTGCCCCAAAGTTGAGCTTAATTGTCTGTAACTCGGTGCACCTGCTCTTTTAATTTATCAAACGATGAAACCCGAAGGGATAAATCGAAAAGCCCATCCAGTATCTCGACAGACTGGATGGACTTGATCCGTTCTATGATGTCTCGGTTTATTGTTCCGAATCGGGCATTGATATTTCTTAGGAGCAAGTCCTTAGATTTATTAAGTTCACCTAGAGAAATGCCTATCTGTTCACCTTCCTTCCTCAAAATATCAGCTGTAGTTTCCACGGTCTCCTCCCCGTGAGGCAGATCCCTCACTATATCTTTGGCTTGTTGAATCGTTACTGCCCCGGTCCGGAGCACATACTGCAGAATCAAGGCCAGGTACTCGGTGATCTTATCCTTATCCTGCAACTGTTGGAGCAGGCCTACAATCTCCGGCAGCTTGTACGTCTGCCCTGGGTTATCGATGTATTTCATGATCAGCTGCACAATCCGCAGAAAGGTCGTGGTTTTGAAACGCTCTTCGTCTATGTGCGAAATGTCGTGCAGCAGATGCTCGAATTGAGGCACGTATTGCCGGAAATCCTCCGACGGGAGGTCGAAAAGATCGGTAAATTTCAGGCTGTGCCGCCACTTTCTCCGCCCATGATGGACAATGATCGGGATTATAATGGGCAGATAGCCTTCATACTTGTCCTCTCGGATAAGCTTGAACCACTTCTGAACCATATAGTTCAGGATCTGGAGCCTGGCAAGCTTTTCAGGTCCTTTCTTGTGCTCAAACAGAAAATAGACCTCACCCAAAGTCCCGTCCACAAACTGCATCTGGGCAACCACGTCGGAGAAATATTCCTTGAACTCCCGGGACACATAGCTTTCCAAATCAACAGCCACAGTACTCAGATCGATATAGGCAGTGATTTCTTTCGGTAAATAATGTTCGATGAACCCAGTGACAATCTCGATACGGGTGAACGCACCCTTGAAGAACAAGTCATGTGGATTGGGCAGTTTATCGCTCATGGGATGATTATAGAGGAACGGCTCGATGACGGCAAGGGATAGAATAACATGTCCTACAATCTCAACTTCTGCCCCAAAGTTGAGATTCATTCATATGAGCATCGAGGAGCAGAGTCAGTACAGCATTTCTGTTACGGCCCCAACCTCTTCATGGAGTAAATCTGCTCCAAACCCTGGATCCTGTGCGGCTTTCGCTCTCGTTTGGGCTGGATGATATCCCGAAAGAGTTCAAAACCCTGGCGGACAAACTCCCTGGAGCCGATGATTCCGGCATCCGTGAAAAACCGGGTGCGCTGGATGAAGCGCTCCACGCTCTCCGGTAGGGGAACAGCTTCCAGGATCTTGCCCTTTCCCGAGTCTACGCCGCCCCGGGCATAAACAAATTCCCGGTACAGGCGAAGTCTTTCCTTGAGGCTTTTCACATTGTATTCCTTCAGGCCCAAATTCCAGGACAGAAACTCATCCTTGCGGCTGGTCCGGAATCGGTAGCCAAGGGAAGACCACCGGTACTCCTCAGGCCTATCCACAAGTCCAGCCCGTATGGGGTTCAGATCGATGTAGGCCAGGCAATTGATTAAGGTCTCCCCCTTCTCCACGATCACGCTCTTAAATCTCTCCGCCCAGAAGGTCCCCTTGCGGCCCCGCTTTTTGTTGTACACCCGGGTAAAGCTCTGCTTGATCTCTTTGACATACTCAGAAAGAGACGTCCATTTCTGGCGGTAGAACGGAATTTGCCCGGCCATGAGGGTGTATTCGTCCCCGTATCTGCGCTGAAAGCTTTCCCGTACCTCCTCATCCGATATCTCGTCCTCCGGCCGCATGGTGACCAGGAGGTGGAAGTGATTGCCCATAAGGCAAAAACCCAGGACCTCGCAGAAATAAACAGCCGAGATCTGTTGGATAATGGTCAACAGCAGGCTTTTCTCCTGCTCACCCAAGGGGTATCCATCCAAGGCAGTCCGGCTGATCACGTGATACGCTGTCTGTTGGTGGGGAATCACAAATCTGG
>CAZQPF010000102.1:0-10117 GCA_964595165.1 uncultured Desulfohalobiaceae bacterium | reverse complement strand
ACCGGCCGCCGCCGCGCTCGCCGACCCGCTGCATAGGGTGGAGCAGACGCCGCGGGTGGGCCTGCCGTTCAGGCAGGGTAAGCGCCTTGGGGCACACAGAGCCCCTATTGAGATAGCCTTCCGGATCTCCCTTCACCTTTTCGATCCTCCCCTGGCGAAGGCCGATCTTAAGCCCGCAGCCGCCGTGATCCATCCTGGCGCAGTGCGTCCCGGCCCAGAAGATGTCTTGGGAAGCGATAGGAGCCCTCCTTTGTTTCGCGTTTTTGCTAATCACTCCTGCCAACTGGGATGTTCTTGACCCAAACATGGGACAGTGTTTTTAGTGTTATTTGGCATATCTCAAATGTCGCAATAAAGAACCCTCCCCTGCCCCCTCCCTCCCGCCTGGAAGACAGGCGGCATGGAGGGGAGCTGGAGCAGGACCTTTCCTGATAGGCAACGATTTATATTTGACAGGTCACTACCTATCTGAGCATCAATCTTGCCAATCCGGTATAACGCAGCTATGCTATGCTTCCGCAAAATAAGCCAGCGCAGCCGGAGGCTGAGCTGACTTAAAGGAGCAGCTATCATGGAACAGATCAGCCAACTGCTTAGCAGCAGGGATCCCCAGCAGCGGGAGTTCCACCAGGCGGTGCATGAGGTGGTGGAATCGATCAAACCGGTCCTGGACCGCAATCCGGAGTACCGCCGCTCCAAGGTTGTGGAACGGCTCATCGAGCCCGAGCGGGTGATCCAGTTCCGCATCCCCTGGCTGGACGACCAGAGGGAAGTGCAGGTCAACCGCGGCTTTCGGGTGGAGATGAACAACGCCCTGGGGCCCTACAAAGGCGGCCTCAGGTTCCACCCTTCCGTGAACCTGAGCATTCTCAAGTTCCTCGCCTTTGAGCAGGTCTTCAAAAACGCCCTCACCAGCCTGCCCATGGGCGGCGGCAAAGGCGGCTCCGACTTCGATCCCAAGGGAAAGTCCGAGGCCGAGGTCATGCGCTTCTGCCAGAACTTCATGCTCGAGCTCTACCGCCACATCGGCCCCAACACGGACGTTCCGGCCGGGGATATCGGGGTCGGACCCCGCGAGATCGGCTACCTCTTCGGCATGTACAAGAAGCTGCGCAACGAGTTCACCGGAGTGCTCACCGGCAAGGGCCTCAACTGGGGCGGCAGCCTCATCCGCCCCGAGGCCACGGGCTACGGCACGGTCTACTTCGCCGCAGAGATGCTCAAAACCCGCGGCAAGAGCCTGCAAGGCCTTTGCTGCCTGGTATCCGGCTCCGGCAACGTGGCCCAGTTTACCTCGGAAAAGCTCCTGGAGCTCGGGGCCAAGGTGGTGACCCTTTCCGACTCCAACGGCCACATCTATGACCAAGGCGGCCTGGACCGGGAGAAGATCGAGTTCGTCAAGTGGCTCAAGAACGTCAAGCGGGGCAGAATCAAGGAGTTTGCCGACCGCTTCCCCGGCGCTGTTTATGTGGCTCACGATCACAGTAGCCAGCACAACCCGGTCTGGGGCTACAAGGCCGATTGCGCCTTTCCCAGCGCCACGGAGAACGAGATCAACGGCGCCGATGCCCAAAACCTCTTGGAAAACGGGGTCTTCGTGGTCTCGGAAGGAGCCAACATGCCCACCACTCCCGAGGGCATCGACGTCTTCCTGGAGCGCGGCGTCCTCTTCGGCCCCAGCAAGGCGGCCAACGCCGGCGGCGTCTCCGTTTCCGGGCTGGAGATGGCCCAGAACAGCATGCGGCTGGGCTGGACCCGGGAGGAGGTGGACCACCGGCTGCAGATGATCATGAAGAACATTCATCGGACCTGTCTGGAGGCCGCTGAAGAGTACAACACACCGGCCAACTATCTCAACGGGGCCAACATCGCCGGCTTCGTCAAGGTGGTGGATGCCATGCTCGATCAAGGGGTAGTCTGATCCCCTTGCGGGAGAAGGATCACCCCTTTGGAGCTCCTTCCGTCCACCTTGACCCTAAGCCCGGCCTCGAACCGGACATGGGCCACATGCTCGCTTTCCTCCAGTCGTGGCATGGCCTGCAGCCGCTCCCAGTCCAGAAGCTCCCGGCCGGACTCGGTAATCGAGAAGTAGTTGATGCCCAGGCTGATGATATTGTGAAAGAAATGGGAGCCCTGGGAAGGCTCGGCCTTGAGCTGATCCAGGGTGCCCTCCACCAGGACCCCGACCCCGGAGATATCGCTCCAGCCCACCGGAATCCCCAGCCATCGGTCTGCGGAGCCCCAGCGCCCCGGCCCGATGAGCAGGAACTTCCGTCCCTGCTCCTCCAGCCTGGCGTTGAACCGGCCGATCTCCTCTGCAATGCGGATGGTTTTGCCCGGATCAAAGGCCTCTGGCTTGACCAACAGGATATCTGCCATGTCCTGCCTGATGCCGTTGCCCAGGGCGTGCTCCGAGTAGCACAGCGCCTCTTCGAGCTCCCGCTCTTCGATCCGGACCGCTCCCATTTCCGAGCGGGCGCTCATGGGTCGCAGCTGGAGAAAGGCGAACCGGGCCCGGCCCTCCTGTTGCCCCTCCAGATCCAGGGAGAACTCGGTCTCCACCGGGCACCCCAGCCCCTCCTGGGCCAGGGCCAGTGAGTCGCGAAGCACCTCGGCCAGGGGAACCTGGCGGTGTTTGAGCAGCGGCGCGAAGGTAAGCACCGGATAGGCCGAGCCAGAGGGCGGCCGATCCCTGATCCGTCCCTCTTCCGGGATGAAGGAGCTGGCCAGCCGCTTGAGCGGGGTCTCAGCCGCAGCCTCGATGATATCGCGCCGCGTAAGGTTCGAGGCGTCGCTCTCTCCTGTCAAGTTGCAGGTATAGTCCATCTTCAGGGCGTAAAAGGACGTTTGGGAATGCTCCAGAATATCGTTCACATTTGAGCCCAGAGGCAGGAGCTCCGGATACTTCGGGCAGAAGCGCAGGGTCTCGCCCCCCTCCATGACCATCTTGCCCAGCCCCATGGCTATGGTGGCGCTGCCGTCCTCGGGCTTCATCCTGGCAAAAGGGTAGTAGTTGTAGGACTGCGCCACCCCGGAAACATCCGGGTAGAAGAACCCCTGGCGCTCCTGACCTACCAGCTGCTGAATGATGACCGCCATCTGCTCCTCTTCGGTGCGGTGCCCCACCCGCCTGGAGAAGGCCTTGGGGGCCCGGAAGTAGGTCGAGGCGTACACCAGCTTCACCGCTTCCAGAAGCTGCTCCAGCCGGGTCTTGAGATCCGGGCAGTTGTTGGGGATCATGTAGGTTCGATACAGACCGGCATAGGCCCGGAACTGGGCATCCTCCAGCAGGCTGGAGGACCGGACGGCCAGAGGGTAGGAGGCCTGCCGCAAGTAAGCCAGCAGCTGCTCCTCGATCCACTTGGGCATGGCTCCCTGCAGGAAGCGCTCAGCGATGTCCTGGTCCGGAAGATCCTTTTCAGCCAGCCTCTTCAGCGTATTATCCTGGACAAAGGAAACGAAGCCCTCGGTGGTGATGACCAGGGTCTGGGGGATGACAACGCGCAGGGAGTCGTACTGCTCCTGCAGCCCGTGCCTGCGGCTGATGAGCGAGGACAGGAAGGCCAGCCCCCTGGCCTTGCCCCCCAGCGACCCCTTGCCGATCTTCATGAACTCCGTATCCGGATCGAACTCCTGGGCATCGAAGTTGACCACCACCCCTTTCTGCCTGGCGGTACGGGTTTCCCGGATCGCTTCCATAAGGTAGCGCCGGTGGCTTTCCACATCCCGGAAGTCTGTCTCCCGCAGGGGGCGGAACTTGGTGGCCAGGGTGATTTCCGTCCTGGCGAACAGCCACCTGGAAAAGTCGTTGTGATTGCAGTGCTGAATGAACGATTCCCTGGGGATGGAGGCTAGCTGGCGCTCCAGGGAAAGCAGGTTCGAGGCCCGGGCGATCTTGGACCCGTCCGGCATCCGGAATACGAAATCCCCGAAGCCGAGGCGCTTCTGGAAGAACTGCCGGATATCCTCGTGCAGGCTGGGCGAGTTCTTGTCCACGAAATCGGCCGGGATGCCCTTGGCCTTGTCCGCATTCCCGGGCTCCGAGCTCATGAGGAGCATGGGAATGTCGAACCGTTCCCGCTTGATGATGGACAAAAGCTCGGTGCCGGCCTCCTCCTGGAGCCGGCATTGCTTGGGAAAGCGGACATCGGAAATCACCCCCAGGACATAGGGCTCGAAGCGCTGATACAGGGCCAGGGCCTCCTCAAAGTCCTCGGCCACAAGGATCTTGGGCCTGGCCCGCATGGTGAGCAAGCGGTGCTCCTCGTTGAGCCCGTGCTCCATAACCGCCTGGGTCTGCCCCACCAGCTCCTTGTACAGAATGGGCAGCAGCGAGGAGAGGTAAACCGGAGAGTCCTCCACAAAGATAATAACTCGAATCCCGGCAGCTTGCGTATCGCGATCCGCGTTCATCCGATCCTCTGCGCTCTTGATGGAGGCCAGCAAAAGGTCGGTGTTGCCGGTCCACACGTAGATCCGATCGATATCCCGCGGTCCTAGGGGCGAGTCCAGGGAGCATTCCCGGGAGGGAATGGAGCTGTGCGAAAAGAGGATCACCGGAAGCTGGGGGTCCTTCTCCTTGATCCTGCGGCCCATGGCAAAGGGATCCATGTCCGCCAAGCGGGGCATGGTGATGACCATGTCGAAGGCGTGCTCCCCCAGCCTGGCCAGAGCCTCTTCTGCCTTGGATACCCAGGTCAGGCGGGGCGGCTGGCTGAGATTCAGCCCCCGGTACTCATGAATAATCCGCTCCGAAAGCGGGTTGTCCTCCTCCATGATCCAGGCGTCATAGGGCGTGGAAACCAGGAGAATCTCCCGGATCTTGATGGACATCAGCTCATGAAAGAGCTTGAACTTGTATTCGGCTTCGTGGAGGGGGGACGCGGTGGCTTGGGGCATGGGATCACCTGCCGGGATCGATGGGCTTCGGCCCGAAGGAGGTCAAAGGAAAGGAGCTCATACGAGACGAACAGAGCGCGCTCCTGTTTGGCAAGCGCCATACTAGCGCTCTTTGCTGCTCACAGCAATGCCGGTCCGTCTCTGCGGCTGCAGCTATTGGGTGCATACCGCAAGCCGGGGTCTTCCGCCGGCTTGCGGTTTTACTTGCCGATGCAGAAGGTGGAGAACACCTGGTCCAGGATATCCTCGGTGGTGATTTCGCCTGTGATTTCGGCCAGCTCCCTGCATGCCGCATCCAGATGGACGCTGAGCAGCTCCGGAGGACGATCGGCAGCAAGGGCCTGCTGCAAATCCTCAATCTCCTGCCGGGCCCTGCGGAGATGCTCCCGCTGGCGCAGGTTGGGTACCAGGACCTGCTCCTCGGGCTCGGCCAGGTGGCCTATGATGCGTTCCCGGATGCGCGAGGTGAGGGCGTCAAGCCCCTGTCCGGTCTTGACCGAGATGTGTTCGCACTCAAAGCCGCGCTCCGAGAACCAGGTCTTGAGGCTTTCGCCGTAGGGAGGAAGATCCATCTTGTTGAGCACCAGCAGCAGCTTCTCCGGACCCAGGCGGGCGGCCAGCTGCCTCGCCTCCTCGTCCGGGCCGCTGTGCTGATCCAAAACCAGGCAAACCAAGTCGGCCTGATCCGTAAGCTCCCGGCCCTGCTCCAGTCCGGCCAGCTCCACCTCGTCCAGCGTTGGGCGCAGACCGGCAGTGTCCACCAGCCTGACCGGCACCCCGCTCAGGTTGATGGTCTCCTCGAGGTAGTCGCGGGTGGTTCCCGGAGTGGAGGTCACGATAGCCCGGTTGCGCCCTAAAAGGGCATTGAGCAGGCTGGACTTGCCTGCATTCACCCGGCCGGCCAGAACGACCGAGGCCCCTTCGCGCCAGCAGCGGTAGCGGGAAAAGTTCTCCAGCAGCTCCTGTACCCCGCTGTCCACTTCCAGGATGGACCGGGCCGTCTCTTCCCGGTTGAGCTCTTCGGCCCCTTCCTCTTCCGGAAAGTCTACCGTAGCGCACAGAGCGGCCTGCAACTCCTGGAGCTTGGCCTTGAGACCCTGGATCTTTCGCTGCAGCCCTCCGCCCAGCTTGGCACCGGCCAGTCTCATTCCGGATTGGGTGGAAGCGGCCACCATCTCCGCGACGGATTCGGCCTGACTCAAATCGATGCGCCCGTTCATGAAGGCGCGCCAGGTAAACTCGCCGGGGGCGGCCAGACGCGCACCATGCTCCAAGGCCAGCTCCAGGACCGCCTGCACCACGGCCGGCCCGCCGTGGCAGTTGACCTCCAGGACATCCTCTGCGGTGTAGGAGCCTGGAGCAGGCATATAGCTCACCAGGACCTCGTCCAGGATCTCCTTCCGGGGGGAGACGATCCAGCCGTGATGCAGCACGTAGGGGTTGAATCCGGAAAAGGACCGTCTGGCAGAGCGAAAGATGCGCCGTCCAATAGCGGGAGATTGCGGACCGCTTAAGCGGACGATGCCCACGCCGCCCTGGCCGAGCGGCGTGGCGATGGCGGCGATGGTGTCGCTGGAGCGCATGGAGGCCGAAGCTTAGGCGTCCTGTCTGCGGGTACGTCGCTTGGGCTTGATGAGAACCCGCTTCATCGGGCCCTCGCCCTTGCTGTGGGTGATGATCTCTTCGTCGTCCTGGAGAGCCAGATGGACCACGCGGCGATGATAGGAGCTGAGCGGCTTGGTGCTCAAGGTTTTTCCGGTTTCCTTCACTTTTTGGGACAGCTCCAAAGCCTTCTCCCGGACTTGCTCCTCCTGCTGATCCCGGTAGCCTCCGCTGTCGAGCTGGACATAGATCTTCTCCGGCCAGGAATTGGCCAGGATCCGGTTGGCCAGATACTCCAGAGCGGATATGGTCTGCCCTTCTTTGCCGATAATGAGCCCGGAGCTCTCGGCGGTTTCAATGGTTACCTTCACCCGGCGCTCATTGGCTTCGATATGCAGTTCCGGCTGCTCCACCAAAGGGGCGAGCAGGTTGTGCATCACCTCGCGCACCAGGTTCTCCAGCTCCTGCTGCGGATTGCTTTTCGGCTTCACCTTGACCACGCAATTGCGGCCGCCGAGGCCGAAAATGCCGGTGGATCCCTGATCGACTACTTCGATCTCCAGCTCTTCCCGGTCCTTGCCGAAGTAGCTGCACGCCTCTTTGACCGCTTCATCGACATTCTTGGCCTCAAAACTTTTTTCGGACGTCATAGTTCTCCTCGCATCATTGACAACAATCCAGAGACTTGAAACGCGATCCGAGTCTTCGCCGTCCCCTCGTATGCAGCTGTACGAAAATCAGGCTCACGCCTTGCGCAAGATCCACCATTGCTGTGCCATGGAGAGGAGGTTGTTGGTGATAAAGTAGACCACCAAGCCGGCCGGGAAGTTGAGAAAGATAAAGGTCAGGAAGATGGGCATAAAGAGCATGATCTTCGCCTGAGTCGGATCGCCGGCCGTGGGAGACATCTTCTGCTGCAGAAACATGGAAAGCCCCATCACCACCGGGGTGACGTAAAGCGGGTCCTTGGCCGAGAGGTCGGCCAGCCACACGATATCCGTAAAGGGCACATGGGTAATGAAGGTGGCATGGCGCAGCTCCAGGGCGCCCAGCAGGGCCTCGTAAAGGGCGATGAACACAGGGATCTGCAGTATCATGGGCAGGCAGCCCCCGGCCGGATTCACCTTGTACGTCTTGTACAGCTGCATGAGCTCCTGGTTCATCTTCTGACGGTCATCCTTGTGCTTCTCCTTGAGCTTCTTCATCATGGGCTGGATCTTCTTCATCTTCTCCATGGACTTGTAGCTCTTGTGGGACAAGGGCCAGAAAATGATCTTGATCACGAAGGTCAGGAGGATGATGGCCAAGCCATAGTTGCCGACGTAATCATAGAAGAAATTGAGCATGACCACCAGGGGGTTGGCGATGATATCCAGCCAGCCGTAGTTGAGGGCTTCCTCCAGATTGTTCGGCGCTCCGCTCAGGTAAGTGCCCAGCTTGGGACCGAGATAGTAGCTCAGGGTATACTCTTCTGACTGCTCCGGCTTGACTGACAGCCCTTCTTCCAGGGCCACCCGGTAGACACCCTGCTCGTACTTTCCCTTGAGGTACATGGGGCTGCTGGTGGGAACCGCAGCCATGAGGAAGTAGTTGGACTCGATCCCGGCCCAGGATACCGGCTGCTCACTCTTGAGCCCCAGCTTCAGGTCGTCGGTGTCGTCCTCCTGCTCGAGGCTCCCCTGCAGATAATAGCTCAGATTGGTGGTGTTGAACCGGCTGGCATCGGCAACCAGGGACTCGCTGGCCAGAGTGAAGGCGAGCGAGCCGCTGACCAGCTTCCCCGAGCTGTTGCGGATGCGGACCTGCTCCTTGATCTCGTAGGAGTCGGCCTGAAAGGTGAAAACCCGTTCCACAATCAAACCGGAGAAATCCCCTTTGAGGGTGATGGAGCCGGTTTCCTTGCCGCGCAGCCGCAGGTCGTCTCCCTGATAGGTCCAGTTGGCCTGTTTCCAGGTGGGGCTTTGGTTCCACAGGATGCCAAGCGGCGCCTTGCTCATGGACTTCCTGGAAATGAGATCGATAGGCTCGGCGCCTTTCTTGATGCTCTCCTTGAACTTCTTGAGCACGAAATGCTCCAGGATCCCGCCGTCGGTATACAGCTCGGCCCGGTAGAGCGGCGTATCCACGCTGAGGCTCTTTCCTTGCTGCGAGGAAAACTGCTGGGAAGCCATCTTTTTGCTGCCGGGCTCCTGCACCGCTTGTGTGCCCGAGGCTTCGGTGGGGGATTCAGCCTGCCCTCTTTGGGCTGTCTGCTGCTCTGCCTGCTCTACTGGGCGCGTTTGATTGCCGGCTGGCTGCTGCATCTGCTGCTGCGGCGCGAACAGGAAATTCCAGCCGACCAGTACGATCATGGTCAGTACGAGAGCTGCGAGTATGCGCCAGTTGTCATTCATGACGACCCTTTTCTCCTCATAAGTGTATTGGAACTCGGTGTATTAAGAGCCTCGTCAGCTTCCGGCACGGGATCAAAACCCCCGGCGCAAAGCGGATGGCAGCGCAGAAGGCGGCCCAAAGCCAAAACGGCTCCCCGCCGCGCGCCATGCCGTTCAACCGCAATGCGAGCGTATTCGGAACACGGGGGAATAAAACGGCATTGGGGAGGGAACAGAGGGGATATGCACCGCTGATACAAGGTGATCAAACAGATAGCCGCTATGCGCATGGTCCCTCATCTGAGGTCAGACACGGCAGTATGCTCCCCGGAGATCTTCCGAAGCATGGGGACAATATCGTCTTCCACCTGCTGATAGCTCAACCTTTTGGCCGGAATCTTCTTCTTGGGGACCACTACGAGATCGATATCCCCGGGAACCGCTTGGCGGTTTTTGCGGAAACATTCCCTGATCAATCGCTTGATGCGATTTCTCCGCACAGCCTTGCCCACTTTCTTGCTCACTGCAGTCCCCAATCTCGGGCCCAAGCCATCATTTTGTCGGGGCAAGGCAAAAAGGATGAAGTGTTTTGTGAAGTAGCGTTGCCCGCGGTTGTAGCAGGCCAAATACTCTGGACGCCTGGTGAGCTTTTGGCTTGAGGAGAATGAAAACCGCGTCCCGCCAACAGTCATGGATGTGCATCTCTGGAGAGAGAGGGGCGCGCTCTGGGCGAGAAACCATCGGATTCCGGCACGTGGCGCACCCCGTGTACAGCCCCCAGCTCAAGGCCTAACTGACGGCCAGACGTTTACGCCCTTTGGCCCGTCTGCGCCGCAATACTGCACGACCGCCCCTAGTGCGGGAGCGGACCAGAAAGCCGTGCGTTCTCCGCCGGCTCTTTTTGCTTGGTTGATAGGTTCTTTTCATCGCCCGTCACCTCCTTCTGACAAATATACTGCCCAGCCAGCGAGGTCGCTGGCCTATAGGCTTGAGAGCTTCCAGTTAAGACCGAAAACGTGACAATACAGCGACATTTTTTCGAGAAATCGTGGCCGGTGAGTTGGCTTTGCGCCCCCGGCCTCAGCGTCTTTATATGGCTCGAAATGCCGCTACCCCGTCTTTGTCAGCCAAAAGACAAAAGAATTTTCATACTCCGATTCATTTTCAGAGTCAAGACGTGGATTCCGCGAGGTTCAGACACCAGCAGCGATACGATAGGGACTATGCTAGCCCCTGCTGGAGCC
>CAZQPF010000101.1:0-10327 GCA_964595165.1 uncultured Desulfohalobiaceae bacterium | reverse complement strand
CTGAAATTGCAGATGTATCTGGGCAGCAAGGCCGTAAAGTAGGAAACTTGAGTCAGAAAACTTGGCAAATGATGATTGAGAAAATCGGTGGCAGCTGAAAACACAAGAAGGGCGAGGCTGCTTGAAGCTATGAGTCGCCAGCGGCCCAGCTGATAAAAGCCAAGCACTAGCAGTGGGATATTCATGATGAAGAATAGTACTCCCTCCCACCAACCTGTGTAGCGGTTGATAATGATGGCTAAACCGCTGAGTCCTCCGGCTGTGATATCGAAGGGAACCTGGAACAGGCTGTAGCCGAGTGCCGTGACTAAAGAGCCGAATATGATAAGGCCCTGTTGTCGAAGGAACCGTTTCAAATTTATTTGTGGAACAAGAGGCTTATAGATATTCCACTTCCTCATATGGCAAAACCTCTATATAGCCATATTTTTTTTCATTCTCCAAAAAAATGGACCGTAAAGAAGAATGTGTATTGCGTCAACCCAAATTAGCCAATATAAATTGATAATGCACTCTAAATCTATTCAAAGCCAAATAAAAAACATTGTATTATATCATAATGTAATATATTTGATCTTAGACGACAGTGAATTTGCAGAACCAAAACGATCAACTTTGATTATTCAATAATAAATTTCTAGCATTTCGACGATAATAAACAAACCAAATTACCTATTGATGCCGAAAACTCTTTTACTCGAATTATGTGAACATACGGCTATGCCCAAGCAGTAGTCCATTTCGAACATTTTGGAGAATACCAAAACTAGTCTCCATTGAGCTTATGCCCTTCGAATTCCTCATCTTCGATGTCGAAACCAACGGCCTGCAGGCCCATAGAAACTCTGACATGAGGTAAGCATTCACGGGGTCCAAATTTTTTGAAGAAAATCGCCAGATAGGGGTGGCGCCGTCTCACGGATTCTGCTAGGGTCTCCTCCAGCAACGAGGAGGAAGACCTTGGCAGAACAACAGAAGATTCGTGGCCGCTTTATTGGCCCTGAGGAACTGAAAACCATACAGGAGTTCACCTCCCGATACTGGGATCAGGGCCGGGCCGAAATCTCCAAGGCCCTGTGCCGGCACTGGGGCTGGAGACAGCCAAACGGCTGGCTCAAGGACCGAGCCTGCCGGGACGTACTGCTCACCTTGGAGCGGCAAGGAGCCATCGAGCTTCCCAAGCGCCGCCATCCCGGCTCAGGTGGCAAAAAGTACGTTGAGTCCCGAAGATTTCTGTTTGAAGCCTGCCCGATCGAAGGGCCGGTTTCGCAGTTTCGCTCTTTGACACTCTCCATGGTCCGGCAGACTTCCAAGGAAAAGCTCTGGGACCAGCTGGTGCACCAGTACCACTACCTGGGCCGGCCTCTCATTGTGGGCTCCTACCTCAAGTACCTGGCCTATTTGGATGACCAGGTCGTGGCCTGCCTGGGATGGGGCTCGGCCGCCTGGAGGGCGTCATCCAGAGACAACTTCATTGGCTGGGATGAGCCCACCAGGAAGCGCAACCTGCACCAGGTGGTAAACAACGTCCGCTTCCTCATTCTGCCCTGGGTGCGGGTTCCCCATCTCGCCTCCAAGGTACTGGCCGCCAACACCAGGATCCTCTGCCGGGACTGGAAGGCCTTTTACCACACCCCGGTATGGCTGGCCGAGACCTTCGTGGACTCCTCCCGGTTTCAGGGCACCTGCTACCGGGCGGCGAACTGGGCCTACGTTGGCGACACCAAGGGAAGCGCCAAGCGGGGCGCAAGCTACCGCTACCATGGCCACAGGAAAGCCATCTTCCTCTATCCATTGCACAAGCGCTTCAGGGAGAGGCTGCATGGCTGAGATTGTCTCCCAGGTCCGCCTGGTGCAGTGGCTGCTCTGCGTCATCATGCAGCTGATCCAGCGGATTCATGAGCTGGAGGCCAAGCTGGGAGAGAGATCCTCGAACTCCAATCGGCCGCCTTCATCGGACTCCCCGTATGCCAGGCAAGAACGGGAAAAGCCCAAGACCGAAAGCAAGGGCGGAGCAAAGAAACGGCCTGGAGGCCAGCCTGGCCACAAGGGACATCAGCAAAAGCTGCTCGAACCAACGGAAGTAAAGCACATACATCCAAAAGGATGCGAGTGCGGTAGTCCCAGCTTTGCAGACCAGGGTGTGTACTACACCCACCAGGAGGTGGAGCTTCCCGAGATATCCTTGATCGTCCGCCACTTCCAGCTGCATCAGGCTCAGTGCAATGCCTGCGGCAGGGTGCACAAGCCGCAGGCTCCCAAGGGCCATACCACTGGATACGGCCCACGCTTTTCAGCCCTGGTGGCTCTCTTGAGCGGCGATCACGGAGACAGCCGGGAGACTGTACAGCGGTTCTGCCTCCAGGTCCTTGGCCTGCATCTGTCCACAGGCACGGTACAGAACATTATCAACCGGAGCTCGCAGGCCATATTGCCTCACTACGAGGCAATCCGGGAGAAAGCCCATAGCTCCGCTGTCAATCATGCGGACGAGACGCCTTGGTACCAAGCCAGAGGCGTTCTGCAGTGGCTTTGGGTGCTGTGCAACACCCAAGTGGCCTACTTTATGATCCACTCTAAAAGGAACAAAGAGGCCTTCAAGGCCCTGATCGACAAGTGGGCGGGAATCCTGGTCAGTGACAACTTCGGGGTCTACAGGAAGTGGGTCAATCTGAACCAGACCTGCCTGGCCCATCTGATACGCAAGGCCCTGGCCCTTTCGGAGCACAAGGACCAGGAGATAGCCAAGTGTGGCGCTTGGGCCTACAAGGAGCTGCACCGGCTCCTGGAGATGGCCAACGCTCCACCGAGCAAGGGGCAGTGGCGTGCCTTTTACGCCCGCTTTCGCAGGCTGATAAGCCTCTACCGGGACCGGAAGGATCAAGCGGGGACGTTTGTCCGCTCCCTGGAGCGGCTGCACGACAACCTGTGGATCTTTCTCCTGGTCGAGGGCGTGGAGCCGACCAACAACCTGGCGGAAAGGATGCTCCGCCGTGGTGTGCTCTGGCGTAAGCGAAGCCTGGGCACGGAAAGTGAAACAGGAGATCGCTGGGTGGAGCGGATCTTGAGCCTGACCCAAACCTGCCGGCTGCAAAACAAGCTCTGCTACCCCGTGCTTGTGGATGCTATAGACGCCTACTTCAATGAGAAAGAGCCGGATCTGTCCTGGATTGAACAGATCTAGAAATCAAATCGACAGGGGACACCCCCTGAACGGTTACGTCATGAGCTTTTCAGCCCTCTATGTCCATACCTGGCGAGAAAATAGCCCCAGACATTTTGAGGTTCAGGATGAGTTTGTCCTGCGAATGGCTAATGGCCTCTGCGAGGCTTGTCAGCAAGCTGCACTGTTCCAGAATAGAAATGGAAGACCATATCTTGAGCCTCATCATGTCAATCGTATTTCTGACGATGGACATGATGATCCACAATACGTAGCTGCCATCTGAACTAACTCTCTAAACGCATCCACTATGTTAATGATTGCGTAAAATACAATTGTAAAATTATTAATAGTATACATAACATAGAAAATCTATAAATATATCAACCTAATATATTAATGAAAAAGAATCATCACCTATGAGTCATTACAGCAATATAACATCTCAGGAAAATATACAACAATTTATTCCATATGTTGAAGATAGCCAAGCTACTGATGCGGCGCGTTTAGTGATTGAGCAGCTGCGTATGAACTTGCTCGACATTTCGAACAGGAACAAGCTCGTCAACATGAAGCACTCTGATAAATCTAAAAACCACGTCAGAGTGATAGACGAGCTACCGGATCAGTTGCTTGAACGTCTTGAGGCCGACCGAAAGCTAACTTTCAAAGCGCTCCCGCCTCCTCCTGACGTACCTGAGGACGAGCAGACAGACCAGTTCCTGATGGCGTTGGAGGAAGCACGACAGACAGATCAGACATACCTTGAGGCGATCGAAAAACTGGAAGAAGACAGTCCAAACTCGAAAAGGGCGCAGCAGATTGAACGAGCGCTAAAGGATAGGGTGCGAGAACAGCTCGGGCTTGGTAAGCGGCCACACACTGACGTGATGTCGATTGGAGAATATGCCCGTTTGCACGGATTCGAGCCTAGCTTCGACTTACCCACACCAACCCCTGGTGAGCGATTGAAACGCCACAATGACAACGAAATCCAGACATTAATGCTCCCGGAGGCAATGCAGCGCAGCCTGTCAGGTGTATTGGAACAAGCTAAGTCAGCGCTTCGCGAGATGGGCACAAACACCCTCTTCGTGGCCTTTGGTTTTTTGGAGTGGTATGAGAGCCAAGACTCCAACCGCGCGCTCTACGCCCCGTTACTTCTCCATCCCGTTGAGATGACGAAAGTTCTGATCAGCGGTGAGTATAGATACACTATCAACTCGACTGGTGAGGAAACGGAGGTCAATCTAACAATCTCAGAGCGCTTAGCTCGTGACTTCAATCTGCGACTGCCTGAATACGAAGAGGGTGATACCCCGGAGCGCTACTTTGAGAAAGTTCGTGAGCACTTTGCCAATAAACAGCCCCGTTGGAAGGTGCGTCGCTTCGTCACTGTGGGGCATTTCTCCTTCTCACGCCTGGTAATGTTTCGCGATCTTGACCCAGCCAACTGGCCTGAGGGCCGGGAGATGCACAAACATGCTGGAGTGGCAGCGCTACTAGGCGGGACAAATGTAGAAACTAATACCTCCGCCGAGCCATACTCGGTCGACGATCCACAGATCGCTTCAAAGGTTCCGCTTCTGATATCCGACGCTGATTCCTCACAGTTTTCTGCAATCGTCGACGTCATGGAAGAAAAGAACCTCGCAATCGAGGGGCCCCCTGGTACCGGCAAGTCGCAGACTATCACTAACCTCATCGGCGCAGGCTTGGCAAAGGGTAAGCGTGTTTTGTTCATCGCCGAAAAAATGGCTGCTTTGCAGGTGGTTAAGTCTCGTCTCGATGCTGCAGGCATAGGCGAATTCATACTCGAGCTGCATTCCACCAAGGCCCGCAAAACCGATGTGCTTCAGAGCCTACGTGAACGATTGGAGATCCAGGATCGGGAAAGGGAACCCGAACGCCTGGATGAGGCCAGACGTCAGCTCAATGAATATAAAGATCAGCTTACCCGCTATGTGGATCTCTTAAATCGCCGGCATGGGAAACTGGGCGTAACCATTCAGCAGATTCTCTGGGCTGAGAAGCGTATCAAGGATGAAGCAGACTTACCTTCCACAATTACAAACACGGTGATTGAAAACGCTGATGAGATTACGCCCTACAGCATGGAGGAAGCCAAGGGATTTTTCCATGTTATTGAAAACCATGTTAATGACTTTGTCCGTACCTATCATAGCATTGCTCAACATCCCTGGCACGGCATCTGGCATCCGGATATAAGCCCTTTTGAACGTGACAGTTTGATTCTGACATTTTCAGAGTGGCGCAAGGCCGCACAAATACTTGGTGATTCGCTGGTCCAGGTGCCTGGCCTAGGCCTGACCCGTGCTGACGCTTGCCGGCTACTTGCCGCTCGCAATAATTTTCCGGAAGAGATCGGTCTACCTGAAGTTTTCGCACAGCTGAACACAAATGAGAGGCTGAGTGCCGTTGAGGCTCTGCTCGACGAACTTGATCGCTGGGAAGAAGGGCGCAAGGCAATCTTAACCCATTGCAAAGACCCCGAGAGCCTTGCCAGGCGGCAGGGAGATCTAGCCGAGATAGAGGCCGAAGCCCGTCGACTTAAGCTGGAAGGTTACTCCTTAGGTGGTCTACCTGGCCTTGCCGACCAGGAACGTGCCAAAGCTGAAAATTGGCTTAACCTTAAGGAGCTGGCTGACCAGCTGCTTGCTGCCGCCGACTTGGAGGGCCCTGCGACGGCAAGGAGTCTTCAGCCGCTAATCCGAGCTGCCCGGCTCTTAGCAAGCATTGACCGTCGGCTACTTCTGCTGCGGACCCAGCAGCTTATAGATGAGCGCTCAGCGGAGGACCTGGAGCGGGGGCGTCGCAAGCGTGACGAGCTCGCCAAGAGAAAGGGGACCATTGAGCAAAACATGCGGGTGCCAATAACAGACGAAAGCGCGTCGAATGAAATGCGGCTTCACGCAACTGCACTACGTCGCAAAGGTCTCTTTTCCGGATTCACTTCAGATGTCCGGAGAGCTAAGCGCTATTACCGAGATCTACAGGTGCGTAGAGGGAGCACCTCGCGAGAACAGATGGCGAAGCGTCTCGAGGATGCAGCTCAACTTGTTGATGAGATCCAAAATGTTCAAGCCGACACGATGCTCAAGGAAATTTGTGGGAGCCGCTTCAACGGGCTGGAGACGGACTTCGAAACCCTGATCCAGGTCAACGAGTTCGCCAGTAGTGTCAAGCAAGATATAGCTGGCTTGGACCGTGAATCTCGCACAGTACGTAAAATGCTCTTAAAGGGTGAAATGGAGGAGCTCAATGACCTGATCGGGATAGCACAGGACCCCCTTTTTCCAAATCTGGAGCAGGCCATGACCGAGCTGCCTATCAATGAAAATGCCGAACTGATCGAATTGGCGCAGCGTTGTGAAACGCGTGCGGATGAGATTGAGGCCATAAAGAACAAGGCTGACGATCTGGCACTTTCAGAAGTTACTGAGACTAATATGCTGCCAACTATTCTGGAGCAAACGCAGCGTCTCGCTACGGCTCGCCAGTCAGTCGAAGACAACACTGAGGCCCTCAAACTTTTGGATATAGCAGAGCAAAGGGATATGGCCGATCCGACTGCTGACCGCACTGCCCTCGCCACGGCAGTCCGTTCTGCCCAAATGGTGCACAGCTTGGACCTCCCTAATGGAACACGGGCTCATTTGTTTGCGCCTGATTATACTGAGCGTCGTGATGCGTTAATTGAGCAAAGCGATGACGTCGAGCAGGCGTTAGAGAAATTCGACCAGGCCCGGTCCAGGGCAGTCGATGTAGGGCAACTGGATGTACAGGCCTTCCTGCAGGAAGATCCAGAGCTGACACAGATGGAAGACGTGGTGTCGCGGATAGAGCGAGCCGAGGGCAATCCCGGTAGCCTTCAGAGCTGGAGTACCTATATCTCTGCCTTGTTTCGCGCTAGAGAAACAGGCCTCCAACCCGTTCTAGACGCCTTCAATCATGCCTGCCGAACTTACAAGAACCTCGATGTGGCTTACGAGTACGCACTATACCGAAGCCTAGCTCGTAGCGCTTATGCCGCCCACCCTGAGTTAACGCGCTTCTCCGGCATGAGCCAGGAGGAAGCACGAGAGCGTTTCCGTCAAACCGACCGAGATATCATCAAGATGGAGCGAAGGGCTCTGCGAGCGCAACTTTCACGGTCGTCAATCACACATGGCAACGCTGAGGGTCTGGTCAAGGAGAAGACAGAACTTGGTTTGATCAAGCATGTGCTGCAGTTAAAACGTCCGCGTACCCCACTGCGTGATCTTCTGGACCGATCTGGTCAGGCAATTCAGGAGATGAAGCCCTGCTTCATGATGAGCCCTCTTTCGGTAGCCCAGTACCTCAAACCCGGCCGGTGTGAGTTCGACTTGGTTGTTATCGATGAAGCCTCGCAAATGAAGCCAGAGGAAGCAATTGGTGGGCTTGTACGCTCTGGACAGATAGTCGTGGTGGGGGATCCTAAACAGCTTCCTCCAACTTCTTTCTTCGACAGAGTGGGTGCCAGCGCTCGCGATGAGGATGAAGAAGATACCGAAGCCGCCAGTGTTGAGAGTATTCTTGAGATGGCGATGCACTGTTGGCAGCCATATCGTCGTCTATTATGGCACTACCGTTCGCGCCACAGCTCGCTGATCGCCTTCTCCAACGAACAGTTTTACAACCGTGACTTGATCGTATTCCCAGCACCTGTGAAAAATAACCCTGAATACGGCGTGCACATGGAAAAGGTGAATGGACAATGCAGACGCGGCGGTACTAATACCATTGAGGCACAACGCATCGCAGAGGCTGCAGTAGATTTTATGCG
Organism: uncultured Desulfohalobiaceae bacterium; assembly: GCA_964595165.1. Taxonomy (GTDB): domain Bacteria; phylum Desulfobacterota; class Desulfovibrionia; order Desulfovibrionales; family Desulfothermaceae; genus CAZQPF01. The sequence continues at coordinate 2,333 of CAZQPF010000101.1, read as the reverse complement.
TCTCGAAGCCGAGAAAAATGAAAAACAGATGCGTTCGCTTGGCGTGGTGGCGATGAATCGCTCCCAGACCGAGTTGATCCTTGATGAGATCAACCGTCTACTGCAGCGTACTCCAGATGCATATGCTTACACCGAGGCGTTGGAGAATCGATCCGGTGGTCTCGAGAATTTTTTCGTTAAGAATCTGGAGAACGTCCAGGGTGACGAGCGCGACGTCATCTACATCTCAGCCACATATGGTCCGGATCCTGACAGCGGAGTTGTGCATCAGCGTTTTGGGCCGATCAACACAGACCTCGGTTATCGTAGGCTCAACGTGCTATTTACGCGCGCCAAGCAGCAGATTCGGCTCTTCACATCGATGAAAGCGGCAGACATCAAGGTCAGCGATCCAAATGTCAAGCGAGGACGCCGTGCATTTCACGACTATCTGGAGTATGCTGCGACCGGTCGTCTGTACGGTGGCACCAGAACCTGCTCTGAGCCAACTAACGATTTCGAGCGGTTCGTTAAGAACCGCTTAGAGGCCCGCGGGTTTGATGTCGACTGCCAAATCGGAGTTGCTGGTTATTTTCTCGATCTCGCTGTATCACATCCGTCCTTTCCAGATGGATATATCGCTGGCGTAGAGTGCGATGGGGCTACCTATCACTCAGCCTTTTCGGCTCGTGACCGCGACCGTCTCCGCCAGGAGGTGCTCGAGAATCTTGGCTGGAATATCTACCGTGTATGGTCAACAGATTGGTTCAGTGACCCGGACTATGAGACGCAGCGTATGGACCGTTACCTGCGCGACCTGTTAAGGAGAGTGGCACCTTCTAGAGAAAAGCAGGAAGGAAAGAAAGTGGTCAGCTTATTTCGTTAGCTTATCAAGCTCAACTGAAATTTATAAAAATTTATATACGTTTTTATATGGATTATGAAAATACTATGAGTCAAGAAAGAGCAGTTCGTATATTGTTTGACAATATCAATAATATTAGAAAATATAAAGTATATGCTGTTCATAATATAAAAGTAGATAAATTTTATATTGGAATGACAAGTAGAAGTTTGGAAAGAAGGAAGCAAGAACATATATCACTTGCATGCTCTGACTCGACTTTCAGCTTTGCGGTGTTATTTTGCCGCTAAAAATAAAGCATAACAGCAGGTTATTGACGCAGCTCATGTAAGACCCCATTTTTTACCTGGTAGCCCAGACCAGCCAGGATTGCTGCTTGCTCCGGATCCGGTTCCTCGAGCAGGCGCGTGGGTTTTCTTTTCCCGCTGTGCCAACACATGCAGCTGGACAGATTGCGCATGGACTGCATGGCACTGTCCGGGGTGCAGTCAACCCCGGCCCTGTTCAGCCAGAGGTTGAGCAAGCGAAGGTACGTCAGGGCCACGATACAGGCAAAGAGGTGGCATCTGATCTTAGAGTCAGTCCAGTGCCACATGGGCCGAAAGTTGCCAAACTCCCCAGCCTTTGACTGCCTGAAGGCGTTTTCAACCTGATAGCGGTCCAGGCTGGCCCTGACGATATCATCAGTGCTCCAGTCGTGATGGGAAGTCAGGATTATGTTCTTGCCGAACCTGGCGATATGCTTGCTCAGCCGGTAGTGGTTCCTGCGAAAATACAGCTGCAGCCTCTGGCCTTCGGTCCTGAAGTCGAGGTCGTAGAGGTCCTTGGGCAGGTAGAGGGAATCGCAGAGCTCCTTGTAATGCTGCCGAACCTGGTGCTTGGTGGACCAGTTCTTTCTGCCGGCTCTGACCTTGGAGCGGATCTCGAAAAGACCGTCCTGGAGGCGCTGCAGCTTTTTCTCGAAGCTGCGCCGCTGTTTGGCTGCAGTACGGGGATTGTAGGTGATCACTACGGTGCGCTCCCTTCCCCAGTAAACCCCGGTGGTGCGAAATGCCACCATTTGATCCTCTTCCCGATTTTTTGCTGCCAGCTCTTTGTTCTTGGGCGTATCTACCGGGGTAAAGGAGTCCAGGTCCTTGCGTATCAAGTCCTCGGCAAAGGCTGGGGAATAGGTGGTGATGAAGTCCACATCGCTTCGCTGGTCTATGCTCTGCATGTTGGCTTCTGAGTTCATGCCCTTGTCCACGACCACGGTCAGCCTGGCATTTTCTTGCCCCAGCGCATCCAGGGAGGCAAAGATCTCTTCCAGGAGGCGGTTGAAAAGTTTCGAGTCATGGCAATTGCCTTCGTATTCCCGGTAGAATATGGGCAGCTGGGAGTCCCTTGATACCAGGAGGGCAAGGCCTATCAGCCTGAGCCAGTGCTTCCCTTCCTTGCTTTTGCCCCGGGCAAACAAATGAGAAGGGGTCTTGCTGTCCATATAGTGGAA
>CAZQPF010000100.1:0-10349 GCA_964595165.1 uncultured Desulfohalobiaceae bacterium | reverse complement strand
CTCCTCCATATCCAACCTCCTTTTTGAGAGCTCATTCCATGCAGCACGGAAATGAACTCACTATAACCAATGCAGTATGTTCTTGCAATATGAGAGAGTGTCTTTTTACGGAATGAAAGCATCTTTTGTGTGAGCCGGATATTATAATCTGTAGTTGAGAATGGCCTGGCTAAAAGGACAAGGAGCAGTTCCAAATGTTGCATAGAACACTCCCATGAGACTCCGGAAATCACCTCGCCTCAGTTTGAGTGGCACCTTTTTCAATTACTGATTCTCGGTCGGGTGCTTGAGATGCAAAAGGCCGGGTCATGGCTTTGACCCGGCCTTTTGTCAAGGGATATGGACAGAAGCATCTGCTGCAGCGGCTAGCTGCAGGATATCTATTTATCCAGAAGCCTTAGGAGGTGCTCTCGGAAGAGTGGCATCCGCTGCAGGTGATTGGGCCCTTCCCGTCTTTGGAATGGCAGCCGATGCAGGAAGTGAAGGACTCGGTGGCATGAAAAGCGTTGAGCAGGGATTTCTCCTTGTCGATGTTGACGCTCTTCACTCCGATCAGATCATGGCAGCCGGAGGCTGAGCAGCGCTGTATCTTCTGCGATTCCCAGAGCTTGTGGTGGCAGCGTACGCAAGGGATGCCTCTGTGCTTGGCATGGTTGAAAAGTACGGGCTGGTAGTCCGGAACTTCCGTTTTCCCTTTGGCTTGATCCAGAAGGATTTCTTGGGGCAGGACACATTCGAGATCTTCGGCTTGCGTCGGGGTAGCGAGATAGGGGTATGCGATAAAGGCGATCAGGGCAACGATCACCAGCAGGCCAGGCAGCTCCTTGTTCATACGACCTCCTCTGAAGTTTCGGCGTACGGAGAAAAGGCGGTTGTTTAGCGCTTCCGCAGGCCACCGCTGCAAATGGGATGCTTCACCAATGGGGCAAGGCCAGTGTTGCTTTCTTTGCGAAGCAAGATGCTGTTATTTTTCGCTCCTGTCAAGATTTGGATGGCCAAAAGAAAACCGATCGAAGCAGGGAAAATATTTTGCCTGCGGGGTTGGCTGGCCTCGTGGAGGCATGTTAAGGAATCCAGGTGCTTTCTGGAGGCAAAACGAAGAATAGCAAAGACCAAGAGAGGGATTATGGCTACAAAGCAACGTGTTCTCGTTATCGGCGGAACAGCCTGCGGACCCAAAGCGGCTAGCAGAATCAAGCGCTTAAAACCGGAAAGCGAGGTCACTCTCCTGGAGAGGTCGAGCACCCTTTCCTTCGGTGCCTGCGGCATGCCTTACTTTGTGGAAGGCCTGTTTGACGATATCGACACCTTGACCGAGACCCCGGTGGGCGTCAAAAGGACGGTGGGATTCTTCAAGCACTGTAAAGGGGTAGAGGTGCATATTCACACCGAAGCCGAGCGCATAGACAGGGAAAATCAAGAGGTGTCGGCGCGCAACACGGCAAGCGGGGAGGAGCTCGTGTTCCCCTACGACCGGCTGGTTTTGGCCACCGGTGCAAGGGCCGTCCGGCCTCCGATACCCGGAGCCGATCTGGACAATATCTGGACCATGAAGGAGTCGCAGGATGCCGTCACCTTGAGCCAAGCTATCAGCGAGCAGGGAGCCAAGCGTGCCGTGATTGTCGGCGGCGGCCTCATCGGGGTGGAGATGGCCGAGGCGCTGTCCCGGCGCGGCCTGGAGGTGACCATAGTGGAGATGTTTGATCAGATCTTGCCTCAGCTCCTGGACAAGGAGATGGCCATGCTCGGTGCCAAGCATCTTCAGTCCAAAGGGGTGCAGCTCAAGCTGGGGGCCAAGGTTACGGCCTTTACCGGACAAGATCGGGTAGACGGGGTGAGCATGGAACAGGAGACCGTCCCGGCGGATATAGTGCTCATCTCCGCAGGAGTCAAACAAAACGATGAGCTGGCCAGAGAAGCGGGGCTGGAATGCTATCCCAGCGGCGGAATCAAGATCAACCATTTCTGCCAGACGAGCGATCCTCGCATCTATGCCGGAGGCGATTGCGTGCTCAACGCGTACCTGCACCCCCTGCTCCGCTCCCCGTTGTACATTCCTCTAGGATCCACAGCCAACAAGCACGGCAGGGTCATTGCGGACAACATTTGCGGCAAGGCGACCCCATTTCCCGGAGTTAAGGGAACCAGCATCTGCAAGGCCTTTGACTATACCTTTGCCCGGACCGGGATCTCCGAAACCACGGCCAAGCAGGAAGGCCATGAGGTGGAGACCTTTCTCTGCACCAGTCCGGACCGGCCGCACTACTTTCCGGGAACTGCGCCTCTGGCAGTGAAGCTGATTGCTTCCCGGCGCAGCCGGGTGGTGCTCGGGGCTCAAGTCGTGGGGCCGGGGGCTGCGGACAAAAGGATCGATGTGGCCGCGAGCGCGATTGCTTTCAAGGCCACCCTTGACGATCTGGCCAACATCGATCTCAGCTACGCCCCGCCCTATTCCCCTCCCATAGACCCTATCACCGTAGCGGCCTATTGCCTGAACAACAAGCTGGACGGCCTGGCCAAGGGAGTGCCTCCTCTGCAGGCCAGGCAATGGATGGATCAGGAGCAAGAGCTTGTTCTGCTTGATGTGCGCACCCCGCAGGAGGTGGAGGCGATATGGCTGGACGATGATCGCGTGCTGAACATCCCCCTAAGCCAGCTCAGGGAGAGAGCGGATGAGCTTCCCAGGGACAAGGATATTCTGGTCTTCTGCAAGGTGAGCATGCGGGGCTACGAGGCGCAGCGAGTTCTGCAGGGGCTTGGCTTTGAACGGGTGTGGTTCATCGAAGGAGGCCTTGTGGGGTGGCCTTTTGCGGTTGCCACGCCGAAGTGACCGCTTTTGCGAGGGACAGAATTATTTGCATTTTTTTCCTCCTCAGCGTAGTGTTTTGTATTATATCTGCAAACAGGATTTTTACAGAGGCATCTTGAGGAGGGGGAGAGCATATGGGCACGTTTCGTTCGGATCTGGAAAAGGCGAGGTTGCTGACGAAGATGAAGTCGCACAAAGGCACAACCTCCTCCGGTTCCCTTATCGTTATACAAAGCAGATGCTCTGAGTGTGAGTACAACGAGCCCGGTTATGATATCGATGAGTATTGCGGCCAATGCGATGGGCAGAGCATGTTCCGGCGCAAGGGGGAAGAAGAGGAGGAGGAGGAGGCGCAGGAGGAGACTGCCTATGACCGGGCCCTGGAGCTGCTGCCGGAACTGACCTCCGAAGAGAAAAAGAGCCTGCTGCAGAGGCTGCAAGAGGAGCTTGAGGATGAGGGATGAAAGGCCTCACAGCCTTCAGGGAGCCAATGCCAGTTGCATAAAAGTCTGTTCCCAGGAACAGATAGCCAAGGTGGCGGATCTTGCCCGGGAGATATGGCAGGAGCATTACGTGCCGATCGTGGGGCAGGAGCAAGTCAGCTACATGCTGGAGAGATTTCAGAGCCAAAGAGCGATAGCTCAACAGATTGCCGAGGGCTGCGAATACTACCTCCTTGACAAGGAGGGCCAAGGTGAAGGCTATGTAGCTGTGGTGCCAAATCTGAAGCGAGCTTGCCTCCTGCTGAGCAAGATCTACGTCCGGAGATCGGCACGTGGATGCGGGCTGGGAAAGAAGGCTCTGCAGTATGTGGAAAGCATGTGTCGGCAACGGGGCATCGAAACAATCTGGTTGACCGTCAACAAGAACAACAGAGATTCCATAGCCTGGTACTCCCAGATGGGCTTCACAAACGCTGGACCGACTGTTCAGGATATTGGCAGCGGATTCGTGATGGACGATTACCAAATGGAGAAGATGGTTGATCCCCAGGCATCTACAGAGGTCCTGCATTCTTAACTTTATAAATGGAGATGAAGATATCGCTTAGGAAATGTCATACCTCGAATGCCCTGATTGTTCAGATCAACCCCGCCTACCTATAGCGAGAATATGCCGCTGACCATACTATTGCGAATCGAAGGAAAGAAAGAACTGGCCTTCAACGTCGAGCTGTGGCGTTTGATACGTATGCGATCGGCAAGCTCTAGTCCCGGAAGTCCTTGCTGGATATTACGAACTAAGCGGTTCAACTCTTGCTGAACGGAGACAGCTGTATGTCACGTTCCCTGTGCCCAGCTTTTGTTGCCTGTTTCCTAGCTGCCTGTGCTTTGCTCCTGTCCCCCGCGATGCTCGATACCTGCTTCGCCCAGCCGGAACAGAGCCAGCCTCCGGCCTACTCCACCCTGGCCGACCTGCTGGAGAACGAGCAGGCCCGCAAAGCGCTCATTGAGGATCTGCGCGAGCTGGCGGCAAAGCAAGGCGGCGAGCTCGCCGCTGCCGGCAAGGCAGCTCCCCCAGAGGCGGAACCGCGGAAGCTGTCCCTGCCCCGGCGCCTGGCGGAGGCTGTCAGCGGTTTTGCCGGCAATGTCGGGAGCCGGTTCGAGAAGATGGTGGCTACCCTGAAAGGAGTTTTTGCCGGGCCCGGCATAGGGCCAAAGGTCGATCTGGCCGCCTTGAGCAGAGCGGCCATCAACCTGGCTCTGATCATCATCGCCGTTGTGGCCGCATTCCTCATTTTCCGCCGCCTGGTCAGGCCCCTTTTCTCCCGCTTGAGCCATTGGTCCCTGCACGGGGGAGGGAAGAGCGCCTTGCTCCGGATTGTTGCGGCGGTCATCCTGGCTGCTGCAGTGGACGGGCTCGTGGTTTTCCTGGCCTATGTGAGCGGCAACGCCATCGCCACCTTCGCCATCGGGAAGAAAGGGGGCTTAAGCACCCGCATCGCCTTGCTTCTAAACGCCTTTTTGATTATCGAGCTGCTCAAGGCTGGCATCCGCATGCTTTTTTCCTCCCGCTATGACGGGTTGCGCCTGATCCCCGTGCAAGGAGAGGAAGCCGCAAGCTGGAATCGATTCCTGGGCAGGCTGGCCGGTTTCCTCGGCTACGGACTCTTGCTGCTGGTGCCCTTGATCAATCTCCAGCTCTCTCCGGCGCTGGGCCAGGGAGTGGGCCTGCTCATCATGCTGGGGGGCTTTGTCTATGCCTCGAGGTTTGTCCTCAAGAACCGGCTCAAGCTGCGCGGGGCCATTGAAGCCAAAGCCGGATTGGCAACCCTGAGCGCCTCGCAGGTTTTGTTCCGGATTCTGGCCCGCATCTGGCATCTGCTGGCCATTGCCTACTTCCTCCTGGTCCTCGTTCTGAGCATATCGCGTCCGGCCGAGGCTCTGCCCTTTGTCATGCTGGCCACCGTCAAGACGCTGGTCATCATAGGCATCGGCCTGCTGATCTCCGGTATCCTGTCCCAGTTCATCGGGCGGCGCATCACCCTCTCGCCGGAGATGCGACGCAAGACGCCGCTATTGGAAACCCGCCTCAACTCCTACGTGCCCACGGCCTTGAAAGTTATTCGCGCCGTGATTCTCATTGTCGTGGCTCTGTTTGTCCTCCACGCCTGGGGGCTCTTTGATCTTCTCGCCTGGTACGCCAGCCCCTCCGGCCGGGGCCTCGTGGGCAAGCTGGCAAGCGTATTCGTCATTCTCCTGCTGGCCCTGGCGGTCTGGATCCTTCTGGCCAGCCTCATAGAGCACTACTTGAGCCCGGAAACCGGAACCGGCGAGCCCACTGCCCGGGCCAGGACGCTCCTCAGCCTGTTCCGCAATGCCCTGGCCATAGCCATCGCCACCATCACCTTTATGATCGTGCTCTCGGAGATCGGGATCAACATCGGCCCCTTGCTGGCCGGTGCAGGCGTCATGGGCCTGGCCATCGGCTTCGGTGCCCAAAAGATGGTCCAGGACATCATCACCGGGGTGTTCATCCAGGTGGAGAATGCCATGAACACCGGGGACGTGGTTACCGCGGGAGGCATCACCGGCGTGGCCGAGAGGCTGAGCATACGCTCCGTAGGTCTTCGGGACCTTTCCGGGACCTATCATATTGTGCCCTTTTCCTCCGTGGACACCGTGTCCAACTTCATGCGCGACTTCGCCTATCATGTCGGAGAATACGGCATCGCCTACCGGGAGAACATCGATGAGGCCATCTCCCACTTGCGGGCCGCCTTTGACGAGCTGGCCTCCGATCCGGAGCACAAGAACGAGATTCTGGAGCCGCTGGAGGTCTCCGGGGTCACGGCCTTGGCTGACAGCTCAGTGAATATCCGGGTGCGCATCAGAACGAGGCCCGGCTCCCAATGGGCCATTGGCCGGGCCTATAACCGTCTGGTAAAAATGCATTTCGACGCCGCAGGCATCGAGATCCCCTTTCCCCATACCACGCTCTACTTCGGGCAGGACAAGGAGGGAGCAGCACCTCCAGCCAACTTGCGCTTGCTTGAGGATAAAACTTTCAGGGAGAGCTCCGGAGGAGATGAGTCTTAGCAGCGAACATTTCGCTTTTTGAAACAAAAGCAGGAGGGAGTTGACTCCCTGGCAAGGCTCAAGCTCTGCTCCTGGCCTTAGAGCATCAAGGGGACTCCAGAGAGGCAGCAAGTATGCCCGGGACAAGGCAAGAGCAGATCAGGCCCGCAACAATCTCCCAGCTCCCCCGGAAAGGCAGGGCTTCATGACCCAGGCTGCAAGGGGAACCCTAGGTACCTTCGGGGGCGTGTTCACGCCCAGCGTACTAACCATTCTGGGGCTCATTCTGTTCCTCAGGCTCGGCTTTGTGGTGGGTCACGGCGGATTGGCCCAGGCTCTGCTCATCATTGCCATCGCCAATGCCATCTCGGTCCTGACCAGCATCTCCCTGGCCGCCATCGCCACCAATCTCAAGGTAAAAGGGGGCGGGGATTACTATCTCATATCCCGAACCCTCGGCCTGGAGTTCGGCGGAGCCATCGGCATCGTTCTCTTCCTGGCCCAGTCTATCTCCGTGGGCTTCTACTGTATAGGATTCGGCGAGGCTATGGCCTCCTTGCTTCCGGACCTTTTCTGGGCCCGCACCCAGATCATCGCTTTCATGGCCGTGGGCGGACTGTTTATCGTCTCCTGGCTGGGTGCCCAACTGGCCACCAAGTTCCAGTTTCTCATCATGGCCGCTCTGGCGGCGGCGCTGGGGTCTTTTTTCCTGGGCGGGCTGCAGCACTGGGACACCTCGGTCCTGTTGAGCAACTGGGGCAATCCTGGTCCGGGACAGGACTTCTGGATCGTTTTCGCGATCTTTTTCCCTGCGGTGACTGGATTCACTCAAGGAGTGAGCATGTCCGGAGACTTGAAGGATCCGGGGAAAAGCCTGCCCTTGGGAACCTTTGCCGCGGTGGGGGTATCCATTGTGGTCTATCTCCTGGCTGCGGCCGTGTTTGCAGCCAATCTGCCCCTAAGCGTATTGAGAAGCGATTATACCGCCATGCAGCGTGTCGCGTCCATGGAGGAGCTCATTTACGCCGGGGTGATAGCGGCAACCCTGTCCTCGGCTCTGGCCTCCTTCATGGGGGCACCGCGCATCCTTCAGGCCCTGGCGGCAGACAGGATCTTTCCCTTGCTTCGGCCTTTTGCCCAGGGATCGGGCTCTACCAGCAACCCCAGGCGGGGGATAGCTCTGGCCGGAGTGATAGCTGCCGGAGTGGTCGGCTTGGGAGAGCTCAATCTCATCGCCTCCCTGGTGTCCATGTTCTTTCTCATCTCCTACGGATTGCTCAACTACGCCACCTACTACGAGGCCCGCATCCAAAGCCCCTCCTTCCGTCCCCGCTTTCGGCATTATGATCGGCGTTTGAGCCTTCTGGGGGCGATCGCCTGCCTGGGGGGAATGCTTGCGGTGAACATCTATGCCGGGTTTCTGGCCCTGGCGCTCTTGTTCTCCATCTATCAGTACCTGCTGCGGACCGCCCCCCAGGCTGGCTGGGCCGACAGCCAGCGCTCCTACCATTTGCAGCAGATCAGGGAGCATATTCTGGCTGCAGCCAAGGAGGCGGAGCATCCCAGACACTGGCGGCCGCAGATTCTGGCCTTCAGCGACGAGCCGGCCAACCGGGAGCAGCTTCTGCATTTCGCTCGCTGGATCGAGGGACGAAGCGGCTTGACCACTGTGGTCCGCATCGTGGAAGGGCAGGGCATGAAGGGCCTTAAGGCCCGGGAGGAGGCTGCCCGGGAGCTCGAAGAGTCGGTGCGCAAGATCGGCACTGAGGCCTTCCCGCTGGTAATTGCCGCACCGGATCTGGGAACCGGGGTTTATGAGCTTCTGCAGGGCTACGGCATCGGTCCGCTTCAAGGGAACACCGTGCTGCTGAACTCCTTTCATGCCGATCCCCCAGGACGCGCGCGCAGTGTGGATCCGGCCCGCAATCTGCGGAGCGTTTTCCGGCTGGGCTATAACATCATCATGCTGGACGGACGGCAGGGCAAATGGGAGCAGCTCAGCAATGCAGCGGAAAAGGAAAGGCGGATTGATATCTGGTGGTGGGGAGGGGCCACGAGCCGCCTCATGGTCCTGCTCGCCTTTCTCATGACCCGGGATGCCGCCTGGAGCCAGGCCGGGCTTCGGGTGCTTGCCGTTGTCGGGGAGGGCGAGGCCGAGAAGGCCGCCGAGGCCTTGCAGGAGGTGCTGGCCAACTACCGCATCGATGCGCAGACCGAGATCATCACCAAAGCGCATGCCTCCTCGATTGTGGAGCACTCCAAAGACGCCAGCCTGGTGTTTCTGCCTTTCACTTTCCGCGCCACCAGAGTGCTTGGCCCCTTTGGCGGCGATCTGGATTGGCTGCTGGTTCGGCTGCCGGTAACGGCCATGGTCCTGGCGGCCGAGGATATCGACCTCGAGGCCGAGCCGGAGGAGGGCGAGATCGCAGAGCAGGCCAAGGCGGTACAGGCCCTGGAGGATGCCAGGCAGAGGCTTAAGGATGCGGAAAAGGAAGCCGAGGCGGCCCGGATGAAGGCTGAAGCCAAGCAGAAAGAGGCGGATGAGGCCCACTTGGCGGGCCGGGACAGCAGCGAGCTGCAGCAGAAAAAAGCAGAAGCGGAAGAGGCTCGGAAGGCTGCCGAGGAAGCGGGCAGAAAAGCGGCCAAGGCTAAGGCCAAGTTCCTGGAGGCAGAAAAGGAGGCGGCCCGGTTCGATGTCTCTTTGCCCGAGGAAAAGAACGGAAAGGATCGATCCTAAGGCGTGGTTTGGTATGCGAAAAAACGGAGAGCGGACCACGGAGCCTTAAGAGCTATTCACGGACCTTTGATATAGTATAAAGCTTTGCTCGGCCTAGGGTAGCTCCCGAAAAAGAGGGCCGCTCATCTCAAACTGGACTAATGGAACAAAAATTGATACACTTTTTTTAAGGCTTTGCATATTTCACTTTTTTTTAGTTGCTTTTTGAGGCAATTTGTTTATCTTCTTATCAAGAAGGCTTACGCGTGGTTGCGTAACTTATATGAATTCCAGACTATTAAACGCCATTTTCACAATCCCCACGGGAAGATTTAAAATGAAACACCCCAAAATTAATAACATGGTTATTGGCGCTGGAAGGTTGTTTGATTTTTCACAAAGTTATAATTCAAAATTGCGAAGAAAATTTTTGCACACAAATTCCAGAACATTGGATAATAATGCCTTGAAGTCTGATTGGGAAAACGTAGGCAAGGCAATTAGAAGCGCTTTGGACAAGGCTAAAGATTCTAATAAGATAAGGCATAACCATGTCTAAAGGCGAATCGCCATCAAGAAAGCAATCGGAAAAGAAATCCAGCCCTCGAAAGCAATCCTCAGAAAACAAGTCCCAAGACACTCAATACCCTGACACTGATCAAGTGGTCAGGGAGATCGACGAACTGCCTCCCGAAAAAAGGGAGGCAGTTTTTTCTGCTATTCGTGCTAGCTATTCTGGACCTATCCCTCCTGCAGAAGAGTTGCAAGCCTATGAACAGGTGATCCCTGGAGCGGCTGACAGAATAATTACAATGGCTGAAGAAGAGGCGAACCATAGGCGAAAGATGGAAGATAAAATGGTTGATAGCTCTTGTGGAGATAGCCGTCTAGGCCTTTGGCTTGGATTCTGGGTCTCCCTTGCTGCTCTAGGTTTGAGCGGATTTATCGCCTATTTCTCCAGTCCGACCGCTGGGAGCCTTTTAGCCTTGGCTTCAATCACCTCATTGGTAGGAGTTTTTGTTTATGGGAGTCGTCAGCAAAAAAGGGATTCAAGTCAAGACAAGAAAAAATAGCTTCGTTTTACAACGCATAGAAGTAACTGCAATTTTTTGCATGTTCATATTCTGAGCTCCTTCTCGACCCCTAAAGAGCAATGGCTGATGGTAAGGTTGAGGTTGACACTATAGTCACACCCAATTGGGGGCACTCAAAAGAAAGGGGTTAGGCTATTCGCCTAACCCCTTGATTTTCTTGGTAGCGGGGCCTGGATTTGAACCAGGGACCTTCGGGTTATGAGCCCGACGAG
>CAZQPF010000099.1:0-10791 GCA_964595165.1 uncultured Desulfohalobiaceae bacterium | reverse complement strand
CCGCTCGGACGCCACCTTGAATCCCGGCGGCGTGCGCATCGGTACGGCCGAGATCTACCGCCAGGTGGACCTCCTGGACGAGGTGGAGGACAGCCTGGTCATCGGCCAGGAATGGGGAGACGATCAGCGGGTGGTGCTTTTCGTCAAGATGAACCCCGGCTACGAGCTCACAGACGAGCTGCAGCAGAAGATCAAGAAAAACATCCGCGATAATGCCACCCCGCGGCATGTGCCGGCCAAGATCATCGAGGTGCCGGATATTCCCTATACCCTGAACATGAAGAAGGTGGAGATGGCGGTCAAAAAGGTGGTCCACAACCAGCCGGTGAAGAACAAGGATGCCTTGCGCAACCCAGAATCACTGGACTTCTTCCAGGACCTCCCTGAGCTCAAGGATAGCTGATAACAGCCTGGCCGGAGGCCAGGCTGTTATACTGGCTTGTGGATTCCAGAAAAAAAGCCCGCTTTCAAGCGGGCTTTTTTAGTCAGCGCAGCCTCCGGCTGCGCTAGCCGATTTTGGCATCCAGCTTTTGCTCCAGCTCCTGCTTGATAGTCTGGATGTCCCGGTCGCCGTCCAGCTCGATATAAGTCGTCTTTCCTTCCTGGGCCAGCTTTTTGAAGAAGTAGGCCGCAGCCAGGGTACCGTTGTCGGTATCGTAGTAGATGTCGTGACGTTTATCTATGGCCGCCTCGTCCTGGTCGTCGGAGCGGGCCTTGAGCTCGCCGCCGCAGATCCGGCATTTATCCCCGTCGGGCTTGATGGCGTCGATGAAGACGTTGTTCGGATGATTGGGATCGTTGACGCAGAGGCGCCGGCCCATGATCCGATTCTTGGCCACCTGGCGGTCCAGCTGAATCTCGATGACGCAGTCCAGGCCCATGCCCGCATCCTGCAAGGCGTCCCAGAGCTTCTCCGCCTGGGCCAAGTTGCGGGGAAATCCGTCCAGGAGCCAGCCTTCGCCGCCTTCCTTCTGCAGGGTTTCCAGAACCATGGGGATGGTGATCTCGTCCGGAACGAGCTCGCCCTTGTCTATGTACGCCTTGGCCTTCTTGCCGAGGTCAGTGCCGTTCTTGATATGTTCTCTGAAAATGGCTCCGGACTCAATGTGGGCCAGATTGTACTTGTTCTTTACCAGCGAGCCTTGGGTCCCTTTGCCGCTTCCGTTAGGGCCGAAGAGAAGCACGTTCATACCACTGACCTCCTTTAAGGAAAATTTTCACAAAATTGCCTGCCGTCATAAGATCCCGTTTTGGAACGGGATAACGCCCCGCTTCTTCTTTGCGTCTGGAAAGTAGCTCGGGAGGTGGTGCGTGTCAATATGTGCGTTGTGAACAATGGGCTGGTTTGACACCTGCTGCGGATAAAAGCCATAAGGATTTTATCCGGGTTGGGGAATGGATATCGGGAGCATTGCCTGGAAAGGAGTTTTTGTGAGCCAAGTACAAACCACCATGACCGATGACGTGGAGCTGCTCTTCGGGGTTATGCCGCCGCATATCAAAGCGGCGATCAGGGATCTTTCCGACCTTGAAGAGCTCATCGAGATCGTCCTCGACCTGGGCCGGCTTCCCGAGGCCCGGTTCGAGGACCGGCTGAAAGAGCTCAGTGATGCCCCGGTCTCCTGGGAGGATATCGATTACGTGGTTAACCGGGTGGGCAGCTTTACCGGAGACAACCGGTCCGGAATCGAGCGTACCCTGCACCGCATTTCGGCCATTCGCAACCGCAAAGGCGATATTATCGGCATGACCTGCCGCATAGGCCGGGCCATGTTCGGCACCGTGGATATCGTGCGGGACGTGATAGAAAGCGGCCGCTCCTTGCTTTTGCTGGGCCGTCCCGGGGTGGGCAAGACGACCCTGCTCCGGGAGTCGGCCCGGGTGCTGGCCGACGATCTGGACAAGCGGGTGATCATAGTGGATACCTCGAATGAGATAGGCGGCGACGGGGATATCCCTCATCCCGGCATCGGCAGGGCGCGCAGGATGCAGGTTCCCTCTCCGGATCGGCAGCACGCGGTGATGATCGAGGCTGTGGAGAACCACATGCCCGAGGTGATCGTCATCGACGAGATCGGAACCCAGGCCGAGGCCGCCGCGGCCCGAACCATCGCCGAGCGGGGGGTGCAGCTGATCGCCACGGCTCACGGCAACACCCTGGAGAACCTCCTGCAAAACCCGACGCTGGCCGATCTCGTCGGAGGCATCCAGGCAGTGACCCTTTCCGACGACGAGGCCAGGCGGCGAGGAACCCAGAAAACCGTTCTGGAACGCAAGGCCCCGCCCACCTTCCATCTGCTGCTGGAGATCCAGCAGCGGGATACCCTGGCCATCCACAACGATCTGGCCCGGGCAGTGGACGATTTTCTGCGCAGCCGGACCCTGCAGCCGGAGATCAGAGTCCGCAAGGCCGACGGGGAAGTTGAGGTCCGCCAGGAGGAAGCGGTGCCCGAGACCGGGGTTTCCAGGGAGCAGGCCCCGGCAACGGCCGGGGAAAGCGCAGCCCTGCCCACGCACCGGGCAGTGCGCATCTTCACCTACGGCGTCAACCGCGACCGGCTGGAAAAAGCGATTCAGAAGCTTCGGGCTCCGGCCTTTGTGGTCAAGGACATCCAGGAGGCCGATCTCGTTTTGTCCCACAAGTCGCATGAGAAGAGACGTCCCAGACGGTTGCGCGATCTCACCTCCTACGGGCTCCCTCTTCATGTGATCAAGGGAAACACTATGCCCCAGATGGAGAAGTTCCTGCAGTCCATCTTCAACCTGGAGGAGCGGGCCAGCGAGGAGGATTCAGCCATGCAATCGGCCGAAGAGGCGGTCAATGAGGTCTTCGAGCGGCACCATCCGGTGGAGCTCTCGCCGCAGAACGGCTATCTGCGCTCCCTGCAGCATCAGATCGCCGAGCGCTACGGCCTCATCACCGAGAGCAAGGGGAAGGAGCCCTATCGGCGGGTGATCATCTACCCTCTATAAAACATTGCCCTCCGAGCGTTCAACGCTCGGAGGGCAATGTTTTATCAAGGGGGCTTTTCTTGGGGATGCAGTCATTGGACCGACTTTGCTTACTGGACAGGAATCTTCAATGGACAAGGTAAAGGAATCAGCGGCGAAACGGATTGTGCGGGGAGCCCTCCGCCTCATGCGTCTTCGCTTCCGGGCCCAGGCGACAGAGATGGGCATCCACTCCGAGGCGGTGATTCAGGAGGCCTTGCAGGAGCGGCCACAGAGAGAGGATGGCCAGCAGGAGAAGGATGAGGGGCCTGATGAGCCAAAGTGAGGATATAAAACGGGGAGCGGGTGTCGCAGCTGGCCGCGCCGATCGCCGGAGCCGAAAAAAGCTCTGAACATTCCTCCTTGCTCTTGCTGTGAGCTATGAGCCGTGAGCTGTCAGCTTCTTCTAACTGTGAAGCCTTGCAGAAGCCGCGGTGGCCCGCGGCGGTCCCGGGGCAGCAGGCAATATCCCGAGCATGTATAGCGTGGGTGCCGATTCAGCCTATGCCGCCCCGGAGGTCTTCCAGGATGCCGTAGAGGCAGGGCACGAGGATGAGGATTATTCCGGTGGCGAAGAGGATGCCGAACCCCAGGGACAGGGCCATGGGAATGAGGAACCTGGCCTGGATCGAGGTTTCAAAGATCATGGGCGACAGGCCGAAGAAGGTAGTCAGCGTGGTGAGCAGCACCGGGCGGAAGCGGAGTATGGAGGCGTTTTTCACCGCCCGGACCGGGTCCTGGCCCGCCTGAATCTGGTTGCGGTTGGCGAAGTCGATGAGCACCAGGGAGTCGTTGACCACCACTCCGGTGAGGGCCACCATGCCGAACATGGAGATTACGGACAGGGAGTAGCCCATGAGGAGATGGCCGATTACAGCTCCGATAATGCCAAAAGGTATGCTGGCCATAATGATGAGCGGCTGCAGGTAGCTCCGAAAGGGCACGGCCAGCAAGCCGTAGATGCAGAGCATGGCCAGAAGAAGCCCGCTGAACAGGGACTGCATGCTGGTGCGCATCTCCTCCTGTCTTCCGGCAAAAACGATGTCCAGATCGGGATAGGACCTTCTGAGCTCCGGCAGGACGCTGCTCTGCAGCGAACTGATGATCCGGCCGGCCTGCTCCCGGGGGGTGACCTCCGCTGTCACCGCGATCACCCGTTGGCCCTGGGAGCGCTCGATAGCGGTGAAGCTGCGGCCGTACTCCACAACAGCCGCCTCCCGAAGCGGGATCTCCGTTCCGGAGGGGCTGCGCAGAATGAGGTCCTGGATATCTTCCAGGGAGTCCCGCTCCTCTTCCGGTAAGCGCACCATAACCCTCATCTCGTTTCTGCCCCTGATCTGCCGGATGGCTTCATCCCCGTAAAATCGGTTGCGTATGCTGGAGGCGACATCTCCGGCCCGAAGCCCCGAGGCCCGGGCTTCTGGGGTGATGCTGAAGCTGAGCTGCGGCTTGCCCAGAGAAAAGCCGTCGTCGATCTCCGAAACCGCCGGATAGCCGCTCAAGGCTTCGGTCAGCCTCCGGCTGGCCTCCCGCAGGATCTCGATCCTTTCGTGGTGCAGCTCGATGGTCAGCCCGGGTCCGGAACCGGGGCCGCCGAGATCTGATCTGAAGCGCATGGACTCCACGCCGGCAATGCGTCCGGTCATTTCGCGCCACTTTTCGGTGAAGGCCTGGGTGCTGATGGGGCGCACCTGAGGATCGGACAAGAACACCCGCAGGCTGGCCTGATGCGCGCCCTGGCTGCCTCCCGCCTGGAAGTGGATTCCTTTCACCAGCTTCTCCCCGCCATGCTGCTCGGCAATCCGGCGGGCGTTGTCCAGCAAGCGCTCCCCTACGGCCCGGGTTCGATCCAGCGGCGCACCCACCGGCAGGGTGACCTCGGCGAAGGCGAAGTCGGACTCTACGGTGGGGAACAGGGTAAATCCCATGCGGCCGCTGAGAACGAATCCCAGAGAGAGGATCAGAACGGCCAGGGCACAGCTCATGGTTATGTAGCGCTGGCGCACTGCCGCCTCGATGAACGGCCCGTACCTATGCTCGATGAGATGGCTGAACCATCGGCTGAAGCGCTGCTGCAGCCGATGCAGGAACCACAGCGGCCCCCGGCCTTCAGCGGCCCGCTTCTGGTGGGCCAGGTGGGCGGGGAGGACCAAGAGGCTCTCGATGAGAGAGATAATAAATACGCTGACCACGATGATCGGTATCTGCCGGAATATCTTGCCCATGATGCCCGGGACGAAGAACATGGGCATAAAGGCCACGATGTTGGTCAGCACGCTGAAGGTGACCGGGAGGGCTATGTCCTTGGCCCCCTGGATCGAGGCCTCCAGCCCGCTGTAGCCCTGCTGGCGGTAGGAGTAGATGTTTTCGCCCACCACGATGGCGTCGTCTACAACGATGCCCAGGGTGACGATAAAGGCGAACATGGAGACCATGTTGATGCTGATATCGATCCCGGACAACAGGAGGAAGGACCCGAGAAAGGAAATGGGGATCCCCAGGCTGACCCAGAAAGCCAGGCGGGACTCCAGAAACAGGGCGAGCAGGATGAAAACGAGAATCAGGCCGAGGTAGGCGTTCTTGAGCAGCAGGTCCATGCGCTGCTTGAATATATCGGAGCGGTCGTTGAGCACGGTGAGGCTCAGGGCTTGGGGGAGGGTTCGGTTTATCCGCTCCACGTGCTTTTTTACGGCTTCGGAAACCGTGATCGGAGTCTCTTCTCCCACCCGCTGGACATTGATCAGCACGGCCCGCTCCCCGTTATAGGAGGTGTAGAGGTCGGTGTCCTCATAGCCGTCGACAATGCGGGCCATATCTGACAGTAGGAGCTCGGATCCGGTCTCGCTGACCACCAGGGGCAGCTTGGCGAACTCGGCAGCGTACTCCTTGCGCTCCGAGATCCGGACCAGGATATCGCCGCCTTCTGTCTGCACCGATCCGGCGGGGAGATCGAGAGAGGAGCTGCGTATGCGCCCGGTAATGTCGGACAGAGTCAGGCCCAGGCGGCGGAGCTCATCCCGGGACACCTCGATTTTGACCTCGGCCCGCGGCCTTTCGTTCAGCTCGGCCTGGGTGATGCCCGGATCGCGGACGAGCTCCTCCCGGATCCATTCCGCCCTGTCCCGCAGGATGGAGTAGGAGACCGGTCCGGAAAGCGCGAGCTTGAGAACCTCGCGGCCGTGCGCACCTCCGCCGGAAATGAATATCTGCGGCTCCTCCGCCTCCTCGGGGAAGGTGATGATCCGGTCCACCTCGTTCTTGATGTTGTTGAAGACGTTTTGCAAGTCTTCGCCTTCCACCACCTCCGCGACCACCTGCCCGCTGCCCTCCCTGGCCGTGGAGGTGACCTCCCTCACCCCTTCCAGCCCCATGATCGCTTCCTCGATAGGCAGCAGCACGGATTTTTCTACATCCTCCGGAGTCGCTCCGGGATAGGCGACGCGAACTGTCACCTGGTCGATGGTGAAGTCGGGGAAGACCTCCTGCTTGATCTGCAGGGCCATGACCAGCCCGCCGACCAGGAGGATGAGCATCAGGAGGTTGGCGGCCACCGAGTTGCCGGCCATCTTGGCCAGGGGGCCGGCATGGGAAGGGCTTGCTGGCTCTGGCATGGATTAATCGCCCGTCAACAGGGATGCTTCATTGTCCGGGGCCGCGGGCTGCAGCTCCATGCCCTGGACCGGGGAGGCCAGGGGGGTAAGTATGACCCGTTCCCCGGGCTTGAGGCCGGAATCGAGGTATGCCTTGCGCTCGTTATCCCACAGGACCGAGACCTGTCTGATGTCCAGGGTGTTTTCTTCTGTAGCCACCCATACCTGCCCTTCATTGTGCAGAGCAGGCCGCGGTATGGCTACGGCCCCTTCGATCCTGCGTCCCCGGATCTCCAGCCGGACGAAGTCGCTGAGCAGCAACCGCTGCGAGGGTCCGCTTCCCGCTTCCTGGCCGAGCGGATCCGGGATCTCGATGAGAACCTGGGCCATGCGTCCCTGCGGTTCCAGGTCGCCGAGAAGGCGAAGCACTCGCCCGTGCCAGACGGCTTTCCGGCTCGAGGAGAAGGCCTTGACCGGACTGGCCGTTGCTGCGGATTGGTCTGCAAACAGGATCCAGGGGATTCGATCCAGGGGAAGGCTGGCCTTGACCCAGAACCGGTCCACCCCCACCAGAGTGGCCAGGGTGTCCTGGATGCCGATCTCGGTCCCCAGGTAAACCGACTTGGAGGTCACGAGCCCCTCAAAAGGGGCTTTGAGCGTGGTCCGCTGCAGGTCGAGACGGGCTCGCTCCACCGCGGCCTCGGCCTGCTCCACCCGGGCCCTGGCCTTTTTGAGTTGCGGCCGGCGCAGTGCGAGGTCCGGGGCCTGGTCCAGACTGGCATTCGTCTGCATCAGCCATTCCCGTCGGGCCACATTCTGCTGTCCCTGCTCCTGCCTCAGATCGGCCCTGGCAGACTGGAGATCGCTTTGCTTCTGCTTGAGGGCGATCCGATAATCCCGGGGATCGATCCGCATGAGCTCGGCCCGGGCCGAAACCACTCGGCCCAGCTCGAAGCGGGGATTGACCTTCACGGCCCGGCCGGAAACCCTGGCCTGCAGGGAGACCTCCCTGGCCGGAAGAACCCGGCCCATGGCCCTGATAATCACCCTTTCCGAGGCTCCCTTGGCCCGGACTACCTCCACCCGGGGCGCAGCTCGCTGAACCGGCCTTTGAGGGGCTTCCGGCCTGGTGGTGTACAGCCATGCTGCGGCGGCGCAGCCGGCGGCAATGATCAGCAGCGGCAGAGCGATTCGAAGAAGCTTTTTCCCCGGTGCGGGCCTATTTTCAGTCTGCGGAGGCATGCCTTTTCCCTTGATCCGATCCGTTTTGGCGGCTAAGGAGGCTCTCCGGCCAATCGCCGCCCAGGGCCTTGTAGAGATCGATTCGCCGAAGCAGGCCGTCGGTCTTGGCCTGCAGGAGGCCCCTTTGCAGCTCCAGCACGGCGATGCGCTGGCTGAGCACGTCAAAGTAGGCGGCTATCCCGTTGCTGTAGCGGTAGCGGACTTGGCGCAGGCTTTGCCGGGCGGCCTCAAGCTCCTGAGCCAGGGACCGGCGCTTGTTTCGGTTCTCGCTGATGCGGACCAGTGCGTTCTCCACCTCCTGGAGCGCGGTGAGCACTGTTTCCCGATAGGCGGCCAGCCTTTCTTCCGCCACGGCCTGACGCCGCTTGACCTCCAGAATGCGCTCTCCGCCGTCGACCAGAGGCACGGAGAGGCTTCCGGCCAGCTCGAGCAGCCAGTTGTTCAGCAGGTCCCTGGCCTTGTCGGCAAAAAGTCCGGGATCGGCGGACAGTGTGAGCCGGGGCAGTCTGGCGGCCCGGGAGGCGGAGACCTCCCAGTCCGCAGCCAGCAGGCGAAGCCAGGAGGCTCGTATATCCGGCCTCCTGGACAGCAGGTCTGCCGGAACCCCGGGCTGGGGCACGCGCGGCAGGTCGGGCAGGTCCCGGGTCTCAATCTTCAGGGAGGCCTCGGGCGGCAGTCCGAGCAATACTTTCAGCCCATGCAGCGCTTCCGCCTTCCCGCTTCTGAGATCCGGAAGCCTGGAGTGGACGAGAGCCAGGGATTCCTGCTGCTGCAGGACGTCGACCCCGTTGGCCAGACCGTTGGCAAAGCGGTAGCGGGTGAGCTCCAGAAGCTGTCTGCGCAGCTCTCTTTGCTTTTGCAGGAGCCCTATCCGGGTCTCCAGGGAGATAAGGCTAATCCATTGGGCCGCAACCTGTCCGCTCAGGCTGAGGGCCGCGGCTTGCAGCTCCTGCCGGGTGGCGTTCCATTCCAGGGATCTGGCCTCTTTCCGGGCCTGTATCCGTCCCCAGAGATCGATCTCATAGCGGGTGGTCAATCCCAGGGAGGCGGATTGCGAGGAGCTTTCCTGCTCCCCGCCGAGTGGGGAGTTCTGGCGGTGCTGGCGGGTGTAGCTTTTCGAGGCTTGGGCCTCCAGGCCCGGATAGAGATCGGACTTGGACTGTTGGAAAAGGAATCCGGCCTGACGCATCCGGGACCAGGCCTGGCGCAGGTCGAGATTGCCCTCCAGGCTCCGGCGGATGAGCCGGCTGAGCTCCGGGTTGGAAAAAGCCAGCCACCATTTGTCCGGCGGGGTTACGGTCGCGTTGCCCTGCTGGAGGAATTGGTCCGGGGCTCCGGCTGTGGAGCTGTCCCTGGGCTCGGGCCGGAAAGGGGCGCAGGACATGCAACAGGCCAGGGCCAGGGCGCAGCAAAGGAAAGGGAGGCTGCCTCGGTGCATCAGCGGTATATTATAGGGAAAGCAGGGTCCATTGTTTGGGATCGACGGCTCTATGCGGCTTGTCTAGCTGGTTAAGCGCTGCCGCGTCAAGAAGGCTTGGCCGGGCTCGGATGAACCAGATTCCAACCCTCGCAGCTTTGCGGAGTTTATTCACTGATCAACCCGGCGCTCAGTTTGAATGCCGATACTTCAGCGCAGCCTCCGGCTGCGCTGGCTTATCTGGAGACAATGTATCTGGGGCGGGTTTCAAAGTATAGCCCGGCGTGCTATATGTGCTATATGTGGTCTGAGCAGCCGCCAGCTCGGTTTCATCGGCCGGAGTATTGGCTGCCTTCCCGGCAGCCTGGTATGAACTTTTGGTTTCTGAACCAAGCGTCATGACCCGGCCCAAGGTTTCCGTCCTGCTTCCCTGCTACAACTGTGAACGAACCCTGGAAGCCGCTCTGCAGAGCCTCCTGGCCCAGTCGCTCCCCGATTTTGAGGTCCTTGCCGTGGACGACGGTTCCAGCGATGCCACCGGCGAGCTTCTGGACCTCTATGCCGGGATGGATAAGCGTATCAGACCGGTGCATCAGCCGCACCGCGGCATAGTCTCCGCTTTGAATGCCGGGCTGCAGCTGGTTCGGGGAAAGTACACCGCCCGCATGGATGCAGACGATATAGCCCATTCGCAGCGGCTGGAGCTTCAGAGTCGCTTCCTGGATGAACGTTCGAATGTAGGGCTTGTGAGCTGCCGCGTCGAGTTCGGCGGTCATCCAATGCGGCAGCGGGGCTACAGGCTCTATGTGGAGTGGAGCAACAGCCTGCTCACGGCAGAAGAGATCAGCCTGAACCGCTTTGTGGAATGCCCGGTGGCCCATCCCTCGATCATGTTCCGCACCGGGATTTCGAGCCGTCTGGGGGCCTATCGGGAGGGAATGTTTCCCGAGGACTACGAGCTCATTCTGCGCTGGCTTGAGGAGGGCGTCCGCATGGAGAAGCTCTCCCGAAAGCTTCTCCTATGGAACGACTCTCCGGAAAGGCTGTCCCGGAACGACCCCCGCTGCCGCATTGAGGCCTTCTATCGCATCAAGGCCGTCTATCTGGCGGAGTGGCTGGCCAGGCACAACCCGCACCATCCCCGGGTGGTCGTTCTGGGCTCCAAGCGAAAAATCAGGAAGCGAGTGGAGCGGCTTAGGGACCGGGGGATCTCCGTGGTCGCCTATGTGGACGTCGATCCCCGACGAACGAATCGATCCATCGGGGGCGTCCCGGTCCTTGCATTGCAGGACCTTCCGGAGCCCGGAAGCTGCTTCTGTCTTTCCTTCGTGGCTCAGCGCGAGGCGCGGCAAGAGGTCGTTTCGCATCTTGAGGCGCGGGGATTCAGGCTGGGGAGGGACTACCTTCCCGCGGCGTGAAGGGCTGCTCGAGGAAGGCTGCGGGTGTCGTGTCTGGGCGGGCCTGGACAAGTCCGGCATGCTGCCTTCTGGATTCAAAGTCAGCGCGGC
Organism: uncultured Desulfohalobiaceae bacterium; assembly: GCA_964595165.1. Taxonomy (GTDB): domain Bacteria; phylum Desulfobacterota; class Desulfovibrionia; order Desulfovibrionales; family Desulfothermaceae; genus CAZQPF01. Next base: position 43 of record CAZQPF010000099.1, on the reverse strand, counting down.
CTCCTGCCGCGCTGACTTATTGGGTTTAATTTAAAAGAATGCA
>CAZQPF010000098.1:0-10931 GCA_964595165.1 uncultured Desulfohalobiaceae bacterium | reverse complement strand
GGCGGCGGGCCCGGGGCCGGCCCGGTGTGCGTCAGCCCGGAGCTGGAACCGTTTCTCCCTGTTCCCCGAATCGTAGAGGAGCAGGGCCGCTTCTCCCTGCGGGAGGACTTCCCCCTAAGCATCGGCCGGCTGCACACCTTTTACGGCAACTTCTCGGTCCTGATCAAAGCCTATGCCTATATCCTCAGCCTGGGCCCCCAGCTTAAAAGAGTCAGTCAGCTCGCGGTCCTCAATGCCAACTATCTCAAAGAGGAGCTCAAGCAGCATCTCCATCTCCCCTTTGATCGCCCCTGCATGCACGAATGCGTCTTCAGCGACGCCAAGCAGGAACCAAGCAAGGTCAGCACTCTGGACATCGCCAAACGGCTCATCGATTACGGCTTCCATCCCCCGACCATCTACTTCCCTCTGGTGGTGCAGGGCGCTTTGATGTTCGAGCCGACCGAGACGGAATGCAAAGAGGACCTGGACCGCCTGGCTGTTGCTGTGGAGCGCATTGCCGCAGAGGCAAAAACCGATCCCGAACTCCTCCACCAGGCCCCGGCCAAGACCAAGGTGGGCCGCCTGGATGAGGTGACAGCCGCCAGGCATCCCTGTTTAACCGGCTAACGGAAGGTGGCTCCTAAAGCTGTAGCTTCCGGGCCAGGCCCGGTCTCCATAACTTGAGAGTTCACAGTTCACGGTTCACAGTTAAGGCAAAGAAATCAAAGAGATAAGTCAAAAGCATTCACAGTCAAATGAGCTCGTCAATATCAGCAATCAAAGCTATATGTTATTCAAAAAGTGTTGACTGTCGAGTTCCATAATAAAGCTGTTAAAACGAGCAAGGCATGGATACAGTGCACAACCCTGCGGCTGGGAAGAGCCCCGAGAGCTCCTGCTGGTGCTTGGATCTGGGGCGAATGGATTACGAACGTGTTCGCAGGCTGCAACGCCGCTTTGTGGAGTTCAAATGCCGGCGGGCCATGGACCGCGATCTCCTCCTATTGGTGGAGCATCCACCGGTTTATACCCTGGGAAACCGAAGGAGCAAAAGCCATTGCCCGGAGGCGCAAAGCAATGCTTTTCTGCACGGCATCCCGGTAATATCCACCGAGCGGGGCGGGGACATCACCTATCACGGACCGGGCCAGCTCGTGGCCTACCCCATCTTCGATCTCAAAGGCTCCGGCCTGGGAGTCAAAAACCTGGTTTACCGGCTGGAGCAAGCCATGATAGATACCGCCGCCACCTTCGGCGTGGAGGCAGCCAGGAACAAGCTCAACCCCGGAGTCTGGGTTAACGGAGACAAGCTGGGCAGTATCGGCCTTGCCGTCCGCAGGGGAATCAGCTTCCACGGGCTGGCCCTCAATGTAAACAACGACCTGGCGCCGTTCTCCTGGATCGACCCCTGCGGCCTGGCCAACGTTTCCATGACCTCGCTGGAGCTGGCCGGGGCCCAAGCCGCTGATCTGGAGCTGGCCAAGCAGGCCATGCTCGACTCCTTTAAAGGAGTTTTTTCCTGCGGCTTCGCTCCTGCAGAGCTCAGAAGCCTGCTCTCCAGCTTTGAGACCGAGCATGAGCTGCAGCAAGCCTAAACCCCCGCCGGGACGCAAGCCGCGCTGGCTCAAGACCCGCTTGCCGACCAACGCCTCCTTTGGTCGCGTCCGGACCCTGCTGCAGGACAATGTGCTGCACACCGTATGCGAGGAGGCGGCTTGCCCCAACCGCTTTGAATGCTTTTCCAGGAGCACTGCCACCTTTCTCCTTCTGGGCCCCAGCTGCACGCGAGATTGCCGCTTCTGCGCCGTGGAGCAAGGGCCGAAAGAGCCCCCGGATCCGGAGGAGCCCTTCCGGGTAGCCAGTGTGGCCCAGGCCCTGGGCCTGAGCCATGTGGTCCTCACCTCGGTTACCCGGGACGATCTTTCCGACGGGGGCGCATCTTGCTTTGCAAAATGCATCGAAGCCTTGCGCCATTTCCTGCCGCAAGCGAGCCTCGAAGCTCTGGTCCCGGACTTTCAGGGCAGCTCCCAGGCCCTGGGAACCGTTCTTGGAGCCGGCCCGAACGTGCTGAACCACAATCTGGAAACCGTCCGCCGGCTCTATGCCGAGGTTCGTCCCCAGGCCAGCTATGAACGCTCGCTGTGTCTTTTGGCCCGCAGCAAGGAGCAAGCTCCAAGCACGGCCACAAAATCCGGTCTCATGCTGGGCCTTGGAGAAACCGAGCCCGAGATCCGAGCCGCTCTGGAGGACCTTCGCGCCTCCGGCGTGGACATCGTGACCCTGGGCCAGTATTTGCAGCCCACCAGGAACCATCTCCCGGTCAGCAGGTACCTCCCGCCGGAGGAGTTTGATCTATGGCGCTCCCGGGCCGAAGCGATGGGCTTTGCCGCAGCGGTGTGCGGCCCCCTTGTCCGGAGCTCCTACCAGGCAAAAGAGGCCTACAGGCTTTGGCTACACCAGGATGCAACCCCTTGACATGGAGGGACCGCCATGGAACAGCGCTACATATTGACCGGCTTCGGCCAGGATCGGGTGGGCATTGTCGCCGACCTCACCGAAGTCATGTTCGAGCTGGGATGCAATCTCGAGGATTCGAACATGACCCGCTTGGCCAATGAGTTTGCAGTAATCTTTCTGTTTACCGCCTCGGACGAAGCAATCGAGGACAAGCTTTCTCTCGCCTGCCGCCGCCTGGAAAAGGACAAAGGGCTTTCCGCCTTTTTCCGCCGCGTAGACTCCAAGGTTCGCAAGGCTCCCGCACCGGCTGCCACACATTCCATTCGTGCCGAAGGGCCCGATCAGATCGGCATCGTTTACAAGATCAGCCGCTATTTGGCCGCCAACGAGGTCAACATCGTCAATCTCCAGGCCCGGCGCAGCTTTTCCCCGGACAGCGGGACCGCCCTTTATTCGGTGCATCTGGAAGTCGAATGCCCGCAGCATCTCTCCCTGGACAAGCTCGATCAAGGCCTGCACCGGATTGCCGACGACATCCACGTGGATATTCAGCTCACCTAAAAAAGCCGGAGCGAGGCTTTTGCCTCGCTCCGGCTTTTTGATTGAAGAATGTCGGCGTCATATCGGACCCCAGCACCTGCCTCAAGCAGCGCATCGGCATCACGAGCCTGCACAAGAGCAAACATACACGAGCGAAGGCATACATGCGTGAACAGAACACCTTTCCAGCCTGGGCTGAAATCGACCTCTCGGCCATCGCCCACAACTGCCGCGAGGTGCGCCGCAAGATCCCCAAAGAGACGAGCTTTATGGCCGTAGTCAAAGCTGACGGCTACGGGCACGGGGCGGTACCCGTAGCCAGAACCGCTTTGGCCAACGGAGCAGACAGCCTGGCCGTAGCCAGGCTCGAAGAGGCCCTCTCCCTGCGCCGGGCCGGGCTGAAGGCTCCCCTCCTGGTGTTCGGAGCCATAGATCCCTCAGATATCGACCTGTTGCTCCGGGAAGAGATCACCTGCTCCATCTTCGATCCCCAGCAAGCAAAGAGCTTCTCCGAGCAAGCCTTTAAGCGCTCTGCACGGCTCCCCTGCCACCTGAAAATCGACACCGGCATGGGCCGGCTGGGGCTCAATGCCGTTCCCGAGCCCGGCAGCGATGCGCCCTTTAACCCTCTGGCCCTGGAGCAGGCCGAGAACGCAGCCCGCCTCCCCGGGCTTGACTTCCGGGGGGTATACACCCACTTCGCTCAAGCCGACGCCGCAGACAAATCCTATTCCCTTCTTCAGCTGGAGCGCTTCCTCTCCCTGCTCAATGCCCTGGAAAGCAGAAACATCCGCTTTCCCATCCGTCACGCCGCAAACAGTGCAGCGGTCCTCGACCTTCCAAAGGCCCACCTGGACCTGGTCCGTCCCGGACTTATGCTCTACGGCCTCTACCCCTCAACTGATGTGGATCAGGAGACTGTCAAGCTGCGCCCCGCCATGGCATTGAAAGCTCGGATTGCCCAGATCAAGCGGGTTGCAAGCGGATTTAAAATCAGTTATGGATCGACCTTCACAACGAAGCAGGCCACGAGCATTGCCGCAGTGAGCCTCGGTTATGCCGACGGCTACTTCCGCATGCTCTCCTCCAGAGGCTGCATGCTCGTCAACGGTCAAAAGGCCCCTATTGCAGGGCGGATATGTATGGATCAGACCATGCTCGACATCGGCCACCTACCGAGCGTTTCCCCGGGAGACGAGGTAGTGGCCTTCGGTGTTCAGCGCGGGCGGCAACTTCCGGTTGAAGAACTCGCCGATCTTTGCTCCACCATCAGCTACGAAATCGTGTCCGCAATCACCTCTCGGGTGGCTCGAATCCACTTTGAAGAGCTCTCCGCGACCAATGAATGAGGGCTAGGGTAATCAAACCGGGAACTTTCAACCAGGAGGAAACGCTCGATGGATGCATTGCTTGCGGTGATCAACACAATCAGCGGATTCGTCTGGGGCCCGTACATGCTCATTTTGCTGGTGGGTACCGGTGTCTATCTCACCTTCGGCGTCCGCTTGCAGAGCATCAGGAAAATCGGCTACGCCTTCAAGCTCCTGATGCAGGGGCGGGACAAGACCAAGCAGGAAGGCGAGGGCGAGATCACCCCCTTCCAGGCCCTGATGACCGCTCTTTCGGCAACCATCGGCACCGGGAACATTGCCGGAGTGGCCACGGCCATCTATCTCGGCGGTCCGGGAGCCGTGTTCTGGATGTGGGTCACAGCCGTTTTCGGCATGGCCACCAAGTACGGCGAGGCAGTACTGGCAGTGAAGTTCAGAGAGACCATGCCCGACGGCTCCTATGTCGGCGGCCCGATGTACTACATCAAAAACGGCCTGGGCAAGAACTGGAAATGGCTGGGATTCCTGTTCGCCGTGTTTGCCGCAGTGGCCGCTTTCGGCATCGGCAACATGGTGCAGTCCAACTCGGTGGCCCGTGCGGTTGAGCGCGCCTTCGCCCTGCCCTACTGGCTCACCGGGCTCGTCCTGGCCGGGCTCGTCTTCTCCGTGGTCATCGGCGGCCTGAAGCGGATCGCCGAGGTCACCGAGCGCCTTGTCCCCTTCATGGCCATCGTCTACGTCCTCGGCGCCCTGGTCATTATCCTGGCCAATATCGGCGATCTTCTCCCCGCCTTTGGCATGATCTTCTCCGATGCCTTCACCGGCACCGCAGCCGCCGGTGGCTTCGCGGGATCCGCAGTAGCCCAGGCCATGCGCTTTGGAGTCGCCCGCGGCGTATTCTCCAACGAGGCCGGGCTGGGCAGCGCTCCCATCGCTCACGCAGCCGCCAGGACCAAGGATCCGGTTCGCCAGGGGGTAGTCGGTATGCTGGGCACCTTTATCGACACCATCTGTGTCTGCACCCTCACCGCCCTCTTGATCATCATGACCGGTGCTTGGACCAGCGGCGAGACCGGGGCCGAGCTTTCCCAGATGGCCTTTAACAAAGGCTTGCCCGGACTGGGCGACTTCGTGGTCGGGTTTGGCCTTATCATCTTCGCCTTCTCCACCATGCTCGCCTGGTGCTACTACGGCCAAGTCTGCTTCGAGTACATCTTCGGCCTCAAGGGCGTCACCCCCTACCGGCTTATCTACGTTGCGGTCATCTTTATCGGGGCCGTGGTTAAGCTGGACTTCGTCTGGACCTTCTCGGACATGATGAACGGGCTGATGATCGTACCCAACCTTATCGCGCTCCTGGCCCTGAGCCCGATAATCTTTCGCACCACCAGAACCTACTTTGAAGAGAACAGGTAACTCTTCAAGAAATTAATAGATTGCCCATAAGTCAGCGCAGCCACAGGCTGCGCTGACTTAAAGGATCACTCCTTTTGGATCTGCACACCTTTTCCCGATTCAACCGCTTTCGGGTCATCATTCTCACCCTGGCCAAGTACGGCTTCGGAGACATCGTCACCCGCCTCGATCTTCCGGAAAGAATCCTTCCTGTTCAGCGCAAGAAGCACGGGGCTCAAGAGCTGAACACCTGGCAGCGCATCCGGCTGGTACTGGAAGAGCTGGGCCCCTCCTTCATCAAGCTGGGACAGCTCCTCAGCCTTCGGACCGACCTCATCCCCCCTTCCCTGGCTATGGAGCTGGCCAAGCTGCAGGACGCCGTGCCGCACGAGGAGTTCGAAGCCATCAAGTCCCGGGTGGAAAAATCGCTGCACCGGCCTTTCCACGAGGTGTTCCAGCAGTTCGACGAGCAGCCCCTTGCTGCCGCCTCCCTGGCTCAGGTGCACAAGGCGGTTTTGCTGCAGGAAAAGGAGGTCGTGGCAGTCAAGGTGCAGCGCCCCGGCATACGCCAGACCATCCGCAACGATATGGCCATTCTCGAGTATCTGGCCGACCGGATCCACGAACGGGTGGAAGCCCTTCAGTTCTACGACCTTCCCATGCTCGTCGCGGAAATGAAGAAGCTGCTCACTGAAGAGCTCGATTTCGAGCGCGAGGCGAGAAATATCCGCTTGGCCACCAACAGCTTCAATCAGGATCCCTACCTCTACCTACCCCGGGTCTTCCGGGAATACACCACTCCGCAAGTGCTCGTGCTGGAGCTCATCAACGGCACCAAGCTCAAGGATGCCGTGTCTCTGCCCGAGGAGGAACGCAGGAAGATCGCCCTGCGCTGGATGCGGGCCACTCTGAAGCAGGTTCTGGAAGACGGGTTTTTTCACGCCGATCCGCATCCGGGCAATATTTTCGTTCTGCCCGACGGCCGGTACTCCCTGCTGGATTGGGGCATGGTGGGCCGACTCACGCCGGGCACCCGGTTCAAGCTCATCAACCTGGTGGAAGGGGTAGTGGAAAAGGACAGCGAGCTCGTCCTGGAAGCCCTGCTGGAGTTCACCCACCAATATCGCCCCGTGGCCAAAGAGGAGCTCCATAGGGAGCTCATGGACATCCTGGACGACTACTATGCGGTTCCGCTGAAGGACATCAACATCGGTGCTCTGCTGACCTCCATGACCGAGCTGTTTCGGGCCCACAAGCTGCGCATCCGCTCCGACTTGGCCACCATGATCAAAGGCCTGGTTACAGCCGAGGGCTCGGCCCGATTGCTGTATCCCGATCTTGATGTCATCAATGAAGCCACTCCCTTTATCCGCCGACTGGCCTTCAAGAAGTACTCTCCCCGCTCTCTGCTTCGCCTCTTTCGCGGCAACCTGAGCAACTTGTTCAAAATGCAGCAGGACCTGCCGCTGCAAATCAACCACGTATTGACCAAGCTGGAAAACGATGAGCTGTCCATCGGCTTTGAGCACAAGAGGCTGGAGGGACTGCGCCAAACCCTGGACCACATTACCAACCGCCTCACCCTGGGCATTGTCACCGCCGCCATGATCATTGGCTCCTCCATGATCATCACCACCGGAGTCGAGCCCTTTATCTTCGGCTATCCCGCCCTGGGGCTCATCGGCTATCTCCTCTCGGCCCTTATCGGCGGCTGGCTGATCATAGACATCATCCGCAGACGAAAGTACTGATCCCTTTCAAGCGTCCAATCATGGGAGGACACCGAGATGCTCAGTCGTCAGGAAGCACTGGAACTCTTTATGGCCAAGGGACCGGACCGGGCCCTTATGCACCATGCCCTGGAAACCGAAGCGGTGCTCCGCGGACTGGCCGAGCGATTGGGCAAGGATGTGGATCTGTGGGGCATCACCGGACTGCTCCATGATCTCGACTTTCCCCAGACCAAGGATCATCCGGAAGAGCACGGGCGCATCGCCGCCAAAGAGCTCAAAGGCAAGCTTCCCGAGGAAGCGGTGCAGGCCATCGAGGCCCACGCCAGCGAGATGAACGGAACAGAGCCCCAAGCGGTTCTGGACTTTGCCCTTCGCTGCGGCGAGAGCGTTACCGGGCTGATTTCGGCCAACGCCATGGTTCGGCCGGAGCGTATGGAGGGGATGAAGCCCAAGAGCTTGAAAAAGAAGATGAAGGACAGAAGCTTTGCGGCCAATGTGAGCCGGGACAGAATCCGCGAGTGCGAGCAGATCGGCCTGGACCTGTCCCAGTTCTTGGAGGTCTCCATAGCCTCCATCGCCGGCATCGCGGATCAGGTAGACCTGAGCTAGCCCGCCGCTGCGACCCGGCACTCAGTTTTGAAGAAATTATCTCGGGGTATTCATGGAACCATATAATAAGTTTATCGCATAAGCTCCAGCTATTCATCCCGAAACTGAGTGCCGGATGCCCCAGGGGCTATTTTGTATGGAGCTCATACGAGCCGGCTACAATCGGCGGGCAGGCAGCGGCTCCCGAGGCCATGGCTTCCTTGAACCTGCAGGCGGCGCGCACGAAGTTGCAGGCCCAGGCCGGAATGTTCAAGGCGTGGAGATGGGTGTAGCAGGCCAGGGTGTTCTTGTAGATGAACCCGTCGCGCTTGGATCCCATCCCTGTTCCCCGCAGCATATGCAAGCAGTGCGCGCTTTCGTCGAGCGCCCTTTCGCAGCGTGAATAATGGAACTCGTGGCCGCTGAACTCGGAGCCCTCAGTGTGGAACGGGTTCGCTCCCACCACCCGGACCCGGGTGTAGCCGTGTCCCTGCGGCTTGGCGCACAACCTGGTTCCGGTATCGAAGACGCCTACCATGGGGAAGCGCTCCTCATCCAGGGCCAGCTCGGAGCAGAGATACATCAGTCCGCCGCACTCGGCGTAGATGGGCAGCCCCTTTTCTGCCAGATCCCGGACATGGCTGCGCACGGAAACATTTTCCGAAAGCGCCCGGGCCTGGGTTTCCGGAAAGCCGCCGCCCAGATAGAGGCCGTGCAGCTCGGGCCAGTCCTGATTGGAGAGAAGGCTTACCTCCCTGATCTTGGCGCCCGCCCGGCGCAAGGCTTCCAGGTTCTCCGGGTAGTAGAACCAGAGGCTCACGTCCCGGACCACCCCGATAACCACCTCCTGGTCCGCGGCTGCTATCTCCGGGGGCCAATCCAGTCTGCAGGGCTCCTGTATGGGCTCGGCCGTTCCGGCCACCTGGAGCAGCCTATCGGTATCGAGACAGTCCCCGACGACCTGAGCCAATCCGTCCAACGCAGATTCGGCCTCATGCTCCTGATCTGCGACAAGACCCATGTGCCGCTCCGGAATGGGATCCTGCCCCAGCTTGGGCAAAGCGCCCAGAACAGGCACGTCGGTATAGGTCTCCACGCAGGAACGCAGGATGCTCCGGTGTCGCTCTCCGGCCGTTCTATTGAACACCACGCCGCAAATATCAAGCCCCGGCTCGAAATGAAGGCACCCCTGAATAATCGGGGCCACGGTCCGGGTCATCTTGGTGCAGTCCAGGACCAGAACTACCGGAGCGCTGAGCACTCTGGCCAGATGGGCCGTGGAGCAGCTGCCATCGACATCCTTGCCGTCGAAAAGCCCGCGGTTTCCTTCGATAAAGCCGAGATCGAAGCCGCTGGAGGCCTGCAGAAAAAGGGCCCGAAGTGTGGCGGGTGACATGAGAAAAGGGTCCAGATTCGAGGCCCACTGTCCGGCCGCGCGGCCGAGCCAGCCGGCATCGATATAATCCGGACCCTTCTTGAAGGGCTTTACTCGAACTCCGCTTCGCTTCCAGTATCGGGCCAGGCCCAGACTGATGATGGTCTTGCCCGATCCGCCTTTCAGCCCGGCCAGAAGGAGACGCGAGGGGGACACAAGAAAGGAGCGGTCGAAGAGCTACTTCTTTTCCTCGCCCTCGGAAGCGGCCTGCTTGCCGACACCGGGCAGGGAGTACATGGTGGTGCTGCCGCTGGACCAGAAAACGAGACGGCCCTCGTTGACCATCTCGGTAACGATCTTCTTGGCCGCTCTGGGCTTCTCATCCAGAATCTTGGACAGATCGTTGAAGTAGAACTTGGATTTGCTCTTCGATTTCTTCTTCAGCTCTTCCTCGAGCATGTTTTTCTTTTCCTCAGACATAGCCTTTTCCCTCCTAAAAAATGGTTGAGGAGAGACTGCGATGACAATCCCTCCTCAACGTATAGCATCATGTGTGCATAAATGAAAAGCCCTTGGGAGCGGAAAACCGATTTTCCGCTCCCGGAAAAGCCGCGAAGCGGCCTGCTTGAACTACTCTTTCTTCATTTCGGCATACGAGGTGGTTCCAGGGGTGAACTTGAAGTTCGTGGTCTGTCTCCAGGTGTAGTAGGCCGGGTCGCGGAAGTCGTCGATGAGATGGTGGCTGAACTCCAGGTCGCACTTCTCGAAGAAGCGCTCCCAGCCGATGCGGGTAGCCCAGTCTCCGAGCCGTTCGTACTTCAGAGCGTCCTTGGAGTAGGTCTCCACGATCTTGCGGATGGTCTTGGCCAAGCTGGGCCAGCGCGGCGTTTCATTGGGAATGAAGGCCACAACCACCTTGGAGAACTCCGGAGCAGTGATCCGGTTGGAGACCTTGCCGCCGGCCATGATGACCAATCCGTCGCCTTCGGCGTCGGCCAGGGGCAGGGAGGGGCACATGGTGTAGCAGTTGCCGCAGAACATGCAGCGGTCCCAGTTGATCTCCACGCTCTTGACCTCTTTCTCCTCGCCGGTTTTCTCAGAGGTCACCGTCTTCTTCTTCGGCTTGACCGCGCCCACAGGGCAGGCTGCGACCGCAAGCGGGAGCTCGCAGACGTGGTCGATCCACTCGTCGTCAACAATGGGCGGCTTGCGGTGGTAGCCCAGGATGGCGATGTCCGAGCAGTGGACCGCTCCGCACATGTTCAGGCAGCAGGCCATGGAGATGCGCAGCTGGGCCGGCAGGCGCATGTGCTGGAACTCCTCGAAGAGCTCGTCCATAACCACCTTGACCGTGCCGGAGGCGTCGGTGGCCGGGGTATGGCAATGGATCCAGCCCTGGGTATGCACGATGTTGGTTATCCCGGCACCGGTGCCGCCGATGGGGAACTTGTAGCCTCCGCCGCTGGTCTTGCGGCTGTGCAGGTCCTGCTTCAAGGGCTCCACCTTGTCCTTGCTGTCCACCATGAACTC
>CAZQPF010000097.1:0-10999 GCA_964595165.1 uncultured Desulfohalobiaceae bacterium | reverse complement strand
TCGTCGATAACAAAACCCACTGTGATCTGGGGGCGATCATTGCGTTTCTGCTTGTTTTGCCCATGCTTGGCTTTGTCGCACTCCCAGGCATTGCCCTCAAAATGGGTGTTGGTCAGATCATAGAGAATGATGGACTCAGAAAGGTCCAGAATCTTTTTGGTATTGGCTCTCAGGAACTGCTCGATAGCGCTTTTGTGAGCCAGTAGCAGATCCGAGATTTCATAGAGGGAATTTTGGCCAATACGGGCAAAGCTGGTTCCCAAAAGCTCGTCCAGGGCGCTTTCCTCCATAGCATAGCGCTTGAGCTCGTTTTCGCTGCCGGGATGGACCAAGCGCCCAACAACTGTGAGGACAGCCAGATTCATTTGGTTGGGCTTGAAGTCCAACTCCCGGAAAAGCTTGAAGAAGCCGAGCTGGTTCATGGCAGCAAGTCCCACATGCTCCGGCCCGATGGATTTTCCCTCTGATGAAGAAAGCTCGTTTACATCGACGCTCTGATAGTCGGGCTCTTCTTTTGCAGGCTCGGCTTTTTCAGCAAATTGCTGCCGGGTCAGAAGCTTTGCATAGTGCCTGGCCAGTCTCTCGACTTCCTCATCAACAGCCAGGAGCCTCTTCTGTCCGGTGGAGATTTCCTCGATGCGGTTGGCCAGGTCTTTCCATTTGTCCTTGTCCAGCTCCAGGGTGCCTAGATTGAGGACAGTGCGTTGCCTGGGCCCGCTATTGGTGCGGACCGACTCGACCAGCTTATGCGTATAGTATAAGTAGCTGGAATTATTGTTTTTCTTTTTGATGGCTCGGATATACATGGAGCCAGGCTAGCACACATCCTGGCCATGTCAAGTGGTAATTAAACTTTATGGGGCACTACATTAAGCCTGGCTAAGTCCGTAATCAATAATTTCAGTAAGTTATATTTGCTTACAAGGCAGCGAGGGCCAAAATTTTTAAAAATCGGCCTTCGTTGCCGTAAACTTGGGTTAGGCCCAGCCCTGGGGGCGATGCCAGAAGAGCTCCTCCAGGGCTGAGAGGAGAAAGGTGTACGCCGTGGGGTGCTCCTGCACCGATCCGGCGAAGGAGGAAAGGATCCGCTTGGCTCTGTCCAGATACATGTCCTCCCCGGTGTCTAAGGCGAGGTGCAACAGGGCCTGAACTGCCAGCGAGGTGCCGGAAGGCAGGGCGCCGTCCAGGACATCCCTGGGACGGAGCAGGAGGCTTTCCTCGGTATCGTCCGGGGTGAGAAACAGGACTCCGGTATGCGGATCCTCAAACCGGCTGAGCATGGAGTCGGCAAAAGCCTTGCCGCGTTCAAGGTACTCCTGTTGGCCGCTTGTCCGGTACAGCTCCATTAGACCCCAGGCCAAGGCGGCGTAGTCGTCCAGAAAGCCGGCAATAGCCGCCTCTCCGTCCCGGTAGCGGTGGAGCAAGCGGCTTTCCCGGGTGCTCAAGCGGGAAAGGATGAAGTCCGCCGCCTGCCTGGCAGCGACGGTGAGCCCTTGGTCCTGCAACGTCCTGCCCCCCTTGGCTAAAGCGGCGATCATCAGCCCGTTCCAGTCGGTCAGCACCTTGTCGTCCAACAAGGGGCGGGGCCTTTGCTCCCGCGCCCTGAAGAGCTTCTCCCTTGCCGAGCCAAGGAGTTGATCCAGCTTTTCCTCGGATATGCCGAGGCGCTTTGCGCAATCCTGGAGCCGGTCTTGGCGATGCAGGATATTGGTTCCGGTTTTCCTTCCGCTGGCCTCCTCCTTGAAGTTTCCTTCCGGGGTCACACTGTAGACCTGCGTGACCGCCTCGGCCTCTTCTTCAGAGAGCAGGGAGCTCACTTCGTTCTGGCTCCAGAGGTAGAAAACACCTTCACCTCCTTCGCTGTCCGCATCCTCGCCGGAGCAAAAGCCACCTTCCGGTCCGGCCAGGTCCCGGAGCACATAGGAGAAGATTTCCCGGGCCGTATCGGCATAGAACCGATCCGAGGTGAGCTCATAGGCCTCGAGATAGGCGTGGGCGAGCATGGCCTGATCGTAGAGCATCTTTTCAAAATGGGGCAATAGCCAGGCCCGATCGGTGGAGTAGCGGTGGAATCCAAAGCCCAGGTGATCGAAGCAGCCGCCCCGGCGCATGGCCAGCAGGGTATGCTCCGCCATGTCCAGGGCGTCCCGGCTGCCCGTCCGCCTGCAGTGACGGAGCAGAAAGATGAGATTGTGGGCCATGGGGAACTTGGGCGCTTGGCCGAAACCGCCATAGGTGGTGTCATAGCGCTGAGCGAGCTGCTTGCGGGTCCTGTCCGCTAGGTCGGCCCCGGGAGCCTTGCCGGGCACATTCTTCTCCACGGACCGCAGATGGCTGAGGATGGTCTCGGCTGAGCTCTTCACTTCTTCCGGCTTGCCGCGCCAGGCTTCAGATATGCGGGGCAAGAGCTCCAAGAGGCCGGTGCGCGGGAAGGATCCGCTCTTGGGGATGTAGGTTGCGGCGAAAAAGGGCTTGAGCTCCGGGGTGAGCACCACGTTCAGGGGCCAGCCTCCGGAGCCGGTCAGCACCTGGCAGGCCAGCATGTAGATGTGGTCCAGGTCCGGGCGCTCTTCCCGATCCACCTTGATGGGCAGGAAGTGCTCGTTGAGCACTTTGGCCACCTCCTGGTCCTCAAAGGATTCGTGGGCCATGACGTGGCACCAGTGGCAGGTGGCGTAGCCTATGGAAAGGAAGACGGGAAGGTTCCTTTTCCGGGCTTCAGAGAGGGCTTCCGGATTCCAGGAACGCCAGGCTACCGGGTTTTCCGCATGCTGCAGCAGGTAGGGGCTTTTTTCGGTAGAGAGCTGATTTTGGGGCATACAACGAATCTTTTGGGCTCGGTGTTCATTGAAGTTTGCCTGACGCGGAGCAGGCTTCGCCTTGCGAGCTCTGCTGCGCGGTCCCTGTCCAGAAGGCCGCGGTGGCCCGCGGCGGTCCCAGGGGCCAAGCCGGAGGGCATGCCATGATTAAGGTACGAGCACGCTTCGCCTCCTGCTTGCCAGGAATTCGCTTGCGGACGAGCGAACCGGTTCAGCTTGAGTTCTCATTGAAACACCCCCGGCTCTCTCTGCAAAGATGCGACTGCAAAAAATCCTTTTTGCAGTCGCAGTGGTCAGAAGTCGGTGGTCAGTTGTCAGTAAAATCAAAAAGTTATAAGAACATACCTGCTCTTGAATCCATCACACAGGCCTTTTTGCAGGTACGTCTGCAAAGGGAGACCGGTTTTTGGGGTCTTGCCAGCCGGACTTACAGGCGGCAGGACTGCCCGCCTTCGCAGTAGTTGCGGATGAACCGGCCCAGCTGCACTCCCAGATGGTAGCACTCTTTGCCCTGCAGACAGCTTTCTACATCCTGCTCTTCAAGATGGGTGGAGAGCTCGTGCTCTCCCTTGGTGAAGGTGGCGATCCAGGCATTTTGGGACTCGTCAAATCTCAGGGCCATATTCAGACCGAATTGCTCGATCTCGGGATAGATCTGATGGAGCTTTTTCTTGATATCCTCAGCTTTTACGTCCATGGAAGACCTCCTGCTAGGTAAGTATTTTGATCGAACAATTACAAGGCTCAAGGCCAATGCTACTCTGGAATTAATAGATGCAAAGCGCTGTCTTGGCAAGGTGAGATATCGGGGTTTCTGAAGGGAGTCAGCGTGGCCAGAGGCCACGCTGACTCATTGACTCATCCGAGGTCGGCCCAAAGAGCTTTTGCGCTTCAGCTGGCCAGTCCGGATTCGAGGCGCTGGACTTCCTGGCGTATGAGGGGCAGGGCCCCCTGCACAATTCGCTCCATGCCTTGGAGATTGGGATGAAGGCGGTCCCACTGGGTAAGATCGGGGTGCCCGACTATCCCCTGCAAAAAATCGGGAATGAGCGGGAGGTTGTATTTTCGGGCCAGTTCGGAATAGACTGTATGGAAGCGGCGGGCAAAGCTCGGGGGCTCGGTCAGGGAGCTCACCCCGGCCAGAATAACCCAGGCTCCGTGGTGCAGGCTTTCTGAAATCATGGCTTCCAGGTTGCGCTGCACCTCTTGTGGATCGCTCTGCATGAGGAAGTCGTTGGCCCCCAGCTCCAAAAGAACCAGGCTCGGTTCGCTGTGCAGGAGGGGAGCGAGCCTGGCTAAAGCGCCGGCAGTGGTATCTCCGGGGATGCCGGCGTTGCAAACCCTGACCTGGTGTCCATTTTCTTGAAGCCGGCGCTCCAGGAGCTCGGCGAAAGATCGGCCCTGCGGCAGGCCGAATCCGGCGGTCAGGCTGTCGCCCAAAGCGAGGATGGAGATCATGGCTAGAAAAAGATACGTCTACGTTTGCGGCTTGTAAAGCTCGGATCAAAAGATCGGCTGGATAAGGAGAGTTGTTGTGTCCGCCTTTATGGAAGCTATGTGCATCAAGTCCTTCGGAGATCCGGAGGTGTTCGAGCGGGCTCGGATTCCTCGCCCTGAGCCCGGGCCTGGGCAGGTGCTCATCAAAGTGGCTGCCAGCAGCGTCAATCGGATCGATCTCAAGATTCGCAGCGGGAGCGTCCCGGAGCTGGCCCCCGCGTTTCCGGCCCTGCTGCACGGCGATGTGTCCGGCACCGTGGAGGCTGTGGGCCGGGAAGTGGTCCATCTCAAAGCAGGGGACAGGGTCTTTGCCTGTGCCGGAGGAGTGGGGGCTCATCCCGGGGCCCTGGCCCCTTTTATGGCTGCGGATGCAGCTCTGGTGGCCTCGGCCCCGCGATCGCTCGGCCTGGAGCAGGCCGCAGTCTTGCCTCTTGTCGCCTTGACCGCTTGGGAGGCGATTATGGATAAGGCCAGGGTTCAGCCCGGAAGCAGGGTGCTGGTGCACGGAGGCACCGGCGGAGTGGGTCATATCGCACTGCAGCTGGCCAAGGAGGCTGGGGCCGAGGTGCACGCTACCGGCTCGAGCCCGGAGAAAATCGAACGGGCCAGGCGGCTGGGCGCAGACAGAGGCATCAATTACCGGGAAACCCCGGTTGAGGAGTATGTTCGGGATCTTACCGGGGATGAGGGCTACGACGTGGTTTTGGATACCGTGGGCGGAGCCAATCTGGATAAATCCCTGCAGGCCGCCGGATTGAACTGCTGCGTGGCGAGCACGGTGACGCGCAGCAGGCACGATCTGAGCCTGATGCACAGCAAAGGCCTCAGCCTGCATGCGGTTTTCATGCTCATCCCGCTGCTCCACGGCGTGGGAAGGAAACGGCACGGCGATGTCTTGCAGGGCGTAGCCCAGCTGGTGGACAGCGGCAGGCTCGCTCCGCTCATCCATGGGACCAGCTTTGGTTTCAGCCGGGCCGCAGAGGCGCATAGCCTGGTCGAGTCCGGAGGGCACCAGGGCAAAGTCCTGCTCTTGAACGATCTGGCATGAGCTGAGCTCATTATTCCTTGCTTTCTTCGTTACGAGGGTCCGCCCTCGTAACGTCGCCTCTTGTGGCTCCGGCCACTTTCTTCATAGTCTGACGGAGAGCGGCAGCTCGGAAGAACCAGAAATAAGAGGATGGCTGGAGCCATAAGATTAAGACGTCCCCAGGGAGGACCCTGGGAACGAAGAAAAGAAAGAGGAGAGAAGAATGCAGGAGGAGTGCCGAGAAGAGATCCAAGGCTTGAGGGAGTTCTACCGGGAGATTCCCACAGTGGTGCACAGGATGCGAAGCGTGCTCAATGAGCGCAGCTGCGTGGGAGAGGGCAATCCCTGCAGTGTCCCTTCCCCGGAGTCCGTAGTGCACATCATTCAACTGGGGCGGCAGGTGCTCTTTCCGGAGTTCTTCATCCAATCCTGGATCGATCCGGACAATCTGGAGTATGCATTGGGGCAAAAAACCAAAGAGCTCTTTGAGCATCTCTCCCGCCAGATCGTGCTCTCCCTTCGCCACGATTGCCTGCGTTCCAACGTTCCCTGCTCCAGATGCGTGCGAAGAGGCCATGAGCAGGCCTTTGAGTTCCTGCAGAGTCTGCCGGAACTGAGGCGGAGGCTGGAGCTCGACGTACAGGCCGCCATGGAAGGCGATCCAGCCGCCAAGGGCTTCGAGGACGTGGTTTTCAGCTATCCGGGACATTTCGCCCTGCTCGTGCAGCGTATGGCCCACGTACTCCTGGGGCTGGAGATCCCCTTGCTGCCGCGGATGATGACCGAGCACGCCCACAGCCTCACCGGAATCGACATGAACCCCGGAGCTACCATCGGGGAGCGCTTTTTCATGGATCACGGCACCGGCATCGTTATCGGAGAGTCCACAGTCATCGGGGACCGGGTGCGCATCTACCAGGGAGTGACCCTGGGAGCCCATTCACTCCCCAGGGATGCCGGAGAGCGGTATCGGGATACCAAACGGCATCCCACCATCGAGGACGAGGTGATCATTTACTCCAATGCCACGATCCTGGGCGGGGACACCGTGATCGGGGCGCGTTCCATCATCGGGGGCAACGTGTGGCTCACCGAGAGCGTCCCTCCGGATACCAAGGTGCTGCTCAAGCCGCCGGAGCTCATCTATATCGGGCATGAATCAAGAAAGGGCCCTGTCGAGGGCCGGGGAGGAACGCATGCCTAGGCTCTACTCGGATCTGCGGGGCGCTTGCGGAGCCACGCCGCTCATCTTGCTGAACAGAATTGCCGAGCATTGCAAGGGGCGTATCTACGCCAAACTGGAAGCCACTAACCCGGTGGGCAGCGTCAAGGACCGCATCGGAGTGGCCATGATCGAAGCGGCCGAAAGGAAGGGCCGCATCAAGCCCGGAGCAACCATTGTGGAGCCCACGAGCGGCAATACCGGCCTGGCCCTGGCTGCGGTCTGCGCTGCAAAAGGCTATCGGCTCATCCTGACCATGCCCGAATCCATGAGCCTGGAGCGGCGGAGGCTTCTGGCCCATCTCGGGGCCGAGATCGAGCTCACCCTGTCCGGGGATGGGATGCGGGGAGCGGTAAGCCGGGCCGAAGAGATCCTCAGGGAAAACCCTGGGGCCTGGATGCCCAACCAGTTCCTGAATCCGGCCAATCCGGAGGTTCACCGCAGAACCACGGCCGAGGAGATCTGGGCTGATTGCCAGGGAGAAGTGGACTGCTTTGTTGCCGGTGTGGGTACCGGGGGGACCGTCACCGGAGTGGGGGAGGTCCTGAAGGCCAGAACCGAGGGCCGGGTGCGCATCGTGGCTGTAGAGCCCGAGAGCTCGGCGGTTCTCTCCGGCGGGAAACCCGGAGCCCACAGGATTCAGGGCATCGGAGCCGGGTTCGTGCCAGGGGTTCTCAATCGCGAGGTTCTGGACGAAGCGATTGCCGTGAGCGACGAACAAGCCCTGGATACGGCCCGCAGCCTGGCCAGACAGGAGGGCCTGCTGTGCGGCATCTCCTCCGGAGCCGCCGCCTGGGCGGCCCTGCAGATCGCTTGCCGGGAAGGGTTTGAAGGCAAGAGGATCGTCGTGCTCCTGCCGGATACCGGGGAGCGCTACCTGAGCACTGATCTGTTTGCCTCCTGAAGCGGGATTGTCCATACCGGCAGAGGTATCCTAGACTGCTTCCTGAAAGCTCCACAGGCAAAACTTTTTGAATAACTTATTGCTTTGATTGCTGATATTGACGAGCCCATTTGACTGTGCATCCTTTTGACTTATCTCTCTGATTTCTTTCACTTAACTGTGAACCGTGAACTGACCTCTAAAGTTGAAAAGCAGCTGAGTGCTGCAAGACCGGCCATACTCATCCCTAGGTGCAACAAAGGTGATACCTATGAGCAAACGTTCCAACATTCGGATCAATCCCAACGGAGACAGCCCGCGGATCCATCCCTCGGCCTATATCGACCCCGCAGCACAGGTCATCGGCAACGTGCGTATCGAGGAGAATGTCTTCGTGGGGCCGCTGGCTGTGATTCGAGCCGATGAGCCGGGCGACGACGGACGGGTGCAGCCGATCATCGTCCGGCCGGAGGTCAGCATACAGGACGGGGTGGTTATCCACTGCCGAGGCGGCAGTACTGTGGAAATAGGGGCCCATTCCACCATCGCGCACGGAACCATGATCCACGGTCCCTGCTCTATTGGAAAGGGCTGCTTTCTCGCCCTGCGCACCGTAATCTACAGTGCCACCCTGGAGAGCGAGGTCTGGGTGGGCATCGGCTCGGTGATCATGCGCACCACGATCCCTTCCCATCTCATGATCCCGGCCGGTTCGGTCATCAGCTCCCAGGCCGATGTCAGCAACTTCCGGGTTACCAACTACAAGGAGCAGCAGTACCAGCAGAGCATCTGGAAGGCTAACCGCTATCTCAAGGCCGGCTATATGGAGCTTCTCCATCGAGAAGGGTAATAATTATTATTTAGAATATGAATGGGTAGTTTTCGGAAAGGGCATTGACTTCTTTTCCCTCTTCCCGTGACAATTAAAATGTTCCATGGAAGCACCGCGCTTCCGTTGACTTTTTCAATGGCCCAGGAACATCGGTTTGTTCCGGCCCAAAACTCTACGAGGAGGGGAGATATGCGCAGCGAAGATCTGAAGACCTTTCTGACCGGTCTTTGCCTGGCGGCTTTGCTGTCCGGCTCAAGCCTGGCCGTGCCTGGGGCGGCTGTCGGCGGCACCGGCTGAAGCTCCTGAGGGAAGACCGAGAGCAGTGCCGGGAGCACTGACCAAGGTTCCGATCCAGGGCATGAGCCGCATGAAAGCCATGAGCAGGCGGCTGAGGACGAGCAGAACGCCACCAAGTCCGAGCAGGACATGAGCCACGGCCAGGAAGAGCAGCACGGCGGTAGCGGCTGAGGCTAATCCGCCCCGAGTGCCGGAGGC
Organism: uncultured Desulfohalobiaceae bacterium; assembly: GCA_964595165.1. Taxonomy (GTDB): domain Bacteria; phylum Desulfobacterota; class Desulfovibrionia; order Desulfovibrionales; family Desulfothermaceae; genus CAZQPF01. The sequence continues at coordinate 2,224 of CAZQPF010000097.1, read as the reverse complement.
ACTCGAACTCTAACCTGCAGAGCCGGGATGCTGTCCCGGCTCCTTTTTTGATTATGAGCCGCAATAGATTCCAAGATCTCAAAACCGCCTTCCCGGTAACCCTTTCCCTGCTTCCTTTCCACTGTCTGGATGAGCTGGAGGCGGATCCGCCTGCAGAAGAGAGCTTTGTGCAAAGAATAGGCGACTTGGATCTGAAGGAGGTCCCTTTTGCCATTGACTTAGCCCGGCTGGAGCAGGCGGTCTTGGAGTGCGGCCGTTTCAGGCCTGCTGAGGCAGCCAACCCTGAGCAGCGCAGCCTCAACCCTTCGCTCCAGCTCCTCCAGCTGCAGTGGAAAGGCCTGCCTCGCTTTCTGCAGAGCAATCAAAAAAGGGCCGCTCCCCCTCCGGAACGCGGCGAGGACAGGGCCCTGGTCTGGCGGCACCCTCGCTCCGGGGGGGTGCGCAGCAAAAGCGCCGCCCCGGAGGACTTGCTCTCCCTGAAGATCGTGGCTGAAGGGCGCAGCGCAGAGGCTGTGGCCAGGCAGCAGGAGCTTCCTCCGGCGGCCATCTCCAGGCTCCTTTTCAGCAAGCAAAAGGAAGGGCTCCTTCTGGGTCCAAGGACCGCCCTCCGGCGGGATCCGATCCGCATCCCGCGACGGGAGCCCTGGACGGCTCCCTATGAGGAGGCGGAGATCTTTACCCTGCAGTGGCACGTCACCCAGGCCTGCGATCTTCATTGCCGCCATTGCTACGACCGGAGCGAGCGCTCCCGGCTCTCCCTGGAAAGGGGGCTTTCGGTGATCGAGGAGCTGAAAAGGTTTTGCGCCGAGCGGTGCGTCCAGGGCCAGATCTCCTTCACCGGGGGCAATCCCCTCCTGCACCCCCATTTCGAAGCCTTCTATCGAGCCGCCTCGGATGCGGGCTTTGTGCTGGCCATTCTGGGCAATCCCGCCGACCGGGCCTCTGTGGAGCGGCTGCTCGCCATCCAGAGGCCTGCCTTCTACCAGGTCAGCCTGGAGGGCCTGGAGGAGCACAACGATTATATCCGCCAGCCTGGTCATTTCCAGCGGGTGCAAGGCTTTCTGGCCCTGCTTCGCGATCTCGGCGTTCGCTCCCAGGTGATGCTCACCCTCACCGAGGCCAACCTCGAGGAGGTGCTGCCCTTGGCAGAGAAGCTGCGCGGCCTGGCGGACCGGTTCACCTTCAACCGGCTCTCCCTGGTGGGAGAAGGGGCTGCCCTGCGCCTTCCCTCAAAGCAGGCCTACCACAGCTTTATGAAGCGCTATCTGGAGGCGGAAAAGGAAACCCCCCATCTCGGCCTCAAGGACAATCTCCTCAACGCCCTGCTCTCCAAAGCCGGCCAGCCCGTCTTCGGCGGCTGCACCGGTTTCGGCTGCGGAGCGGCCTTCAACTTCGTCTCCCTCCTTCCGGACGGCGAGGTGCACGCCTGCCGCAAGTTTCCTTCCCAGCTGGGCAACGTCTTCGCCTCCTCCCTGGGGCAGCTGTACGACAGCCGGCTGGCGCAGGCCTACCGCAACGGCCCGGTGGCCTGCCGGGAATGTAGCCTGCTGCCAGTCTGCGGGGGCTGCCTGGCGGTAACGCACAGCCTGGGCCTGCAGGAAACCCGGGACAAGGACCCCTTCTGCCCCTTCAGCTGAGCAAGGGCCTTTGGCATCTACCAGGGCTGGGGCCGGTAGACGGACACGATCTCCTGGATCATCCGTTCCTGGTCGCCGTTGAAGCGGCGGGGCTCGTAGCAGCCCATGGGGTGCTCGATCATGTTCGCCAGGCAGCGGTTGCAGAAGGTGCAGGGCCTTTCCGGCACATCCCATCCCTTTTCGAACCAGCGCACGAGATCCGGATTGGCCACCAGGGGCCGGGCTATGGACACGGCATCGGCCTGGCCAGCCTCGATGACGGAGCGGATGAGCGAGGCCCGCTGGAACCCCCCGGTGATAATGACCGGAGCCTCGATGGCCTGCTTCATCCTGGCCGTCAGCGGTGCGAGCGATCCCTCGAAGTCCGGGCTCTGGGAGCGGCTCCAGATTTTTCCGTAGAGCCACCGGGTGGGGCGGAAATGGAGGAGGACGTAGTTGGCAAAGGTGCGATGGCCTTCGGAAATGAGGCTGTCGTAGGTCGACTTGAGGAGCTGGAGCGGCATGGGGCCGGGCGGGTTGTGGGGATGGGGGAAGGAGCTGCCGCAGGAGAGGTGGATGGCATCCGCGCCGGCCTGGACGGCCAGCTT
>CAZQPF010000096.1:0-11162 GCA_964595165.1 uncultured Desulfohalobiaceae bacterium | reverse complement strand
GGCCTTGGCTGCGGCGGGATGTGCCAGGCTCTCCCGCCGTACCGAGGCCTGCCAGTAGGGGTCCTTGGCCGAATGGGCCATCATGGAGGACTGCCAGTTGAAGCCGATGGAGACATCCTGCCCCTCAGGGGTTACCAGATCGTTGTGGCAGGCGAGGCATCGGCCAGAGGTCACAAACAGCTGTGGTACCGCCTGTTGCTTTGCTGCCGCTCCCCCGGGAAAGAGCAGCAAAGTGATGAGCACGGCGCACCAGGCCACGCAGCGCCTGTTACCAACCTGCAAAGAATCCACCGTCGAACCAGTCCCATAGCACATAGACCATATACTCCGTTTCGCGTACATCGGTGTTGTTGATAGGAATCCGGGCCCCGAGCCCGAGGCGCACGTGCTGCCGGTCGTTAAGGGTCACCTGGAGCTGGGGAGCTATATCCCAGTTGGTATCCGCCTGGGAGACGAGCTCCTTGGAGCCCAGCAATTCAACCATGGGGCTCCAGGTCCGGCCATACTCCCCGGTGTAGAAGGACCGTCCCACCACCCCCCGCCAAAAGGCCTCCTCGTTCGCTTTGTCCGTATCCAAGGGCAGCCCGAACCCGCCCTGAAACTGCAGGAAGAGCTCCGCCGGCAGGAGCTGACCATAGGAGATGTACGGCTCGACAACGGTCGTCCCGGACCCGAAGCCTTCCTCTTCATCCCCGGTGGGCAGTAAAACCTCTCCTCCCAGAGAGACGATGGAGCCGGTATCCAGGCTGTGAAAGAGGACGCGCTTGGCCCCGAGGCCAATGTCCCCTACACTGGAACGCCACTCGATGTCGCCGTCCGAGGTTTCCAGCTCGGTCCAGCCGAACGGCAGCACGAGCTCGAGCTGGTTGCGGGCGCCGAAGCGCTGCTCGTAGATGAGCTCGTTGGAGATCCTGTTCAGCCCATGGGTATTGATCTCGGAGGAAAGAACGAGCTCGTCCTCGGGATAGGCCTTGGTGGTCACCAGGGCCCGCGGCAGGTTGAGCTCTCCGCGCGGCCAGTTCTTGTCGCCGCAAAAGGTCCGGATATGATCCATGATCTTTTGCAGCTGCGCTTTGCTGAGCGCCTGGCCGAAGGCCGGCATGAGATCGGAAAATCCCCTGGCCGGACCGCCCTTGCTAGAGACATAGATCCAGTCCAGATCCGCCTCTCGGGAGGCAAAGCTGCAGTCGGTAAAGTCCGGAGGCGGGACATCGAAGCCCAGGGTGCTCGCGGGGGCTCCGGTGCCGTCCCCCCCATGGCAGGCGGCGCAGGCCTCCTGGTAGAGCTCGGCGCCGGATGTCGGCAAGTCGCTTCCCTTTTGCTGCGGCGAGGCTACGGCCAGGGAAATGAGGAGCAAGACAGCCAGTGCTCCTCCCAGAGGAAAAAAGAGCCATCCTAGTTTTAAGCTCGCTTCCTGTTTCGGCATACCACCCTCTTTCCTTATCCTGATATATTCCTTCCGAAGACTGAATGGTAATAGTAATTAAAGATAGCTAGTAGGGCAAGCACAATTCGTATAAAGGACTATTTTGGGGTGGAGCCATTCTTTGCTGCTCTCTGCATGGCTATCTCCCATAATACATACCTATGCAGTAGGCATTACTAGGAGGCCTGGCTTGCCTTTGTTGAATTTGTCTGTAAGGCTGCAATCAAATGACAGCGTCAATATCAGCTATAGAAACGATGTGTGACCCAAAAACCTTTGGCTGTCGAATAAGCAGGGGATTGATTGCATTTCTCGCCTTGCTGGTGAGCTTGACCTGTGCTTCCACGGCCGGTGCTTCCTCCGTTCGCATCCTCTGGGTGGTTGACGGCGATACCCTCAAGGCTTTGAGCTCGGATTGGAGCCTGATCACTATCCGGGTTTACGGCATCGATTGTCCGGAAAGCTCTCAGCCCTTCGGCGTTTGGGCCGGAATCCACACCGCAATTGAGGCTCTGGGTCGCAAGGCGAGGCTGGATCCGGTGGAACGCGACCGCTACGGACGTCTGGTGGCAAGGGTGTTGCTCAACAAGGAGAGCCTGGGCGGGAAGCTGGTGCAAAGCGGCTACGCCTGGGTCTATGACCGCTATTGCAACCGGCCGAGCTGCGACCAGCTGCGGAGCCTGGAGGCGCAGGCCAGAAAAAAGGGAAAGGGGCTCTGGGCCGAGCCGGATCCCATTGCGCCCTGGCGCTGGCGCAGGGGAGCCCGGCCGGATGACGGATGGCGATTCTGGTGAAACGACAAATGAGGCCCTCAATACTCTTGTCGTACTGCGTACAAGACCATATAAAGCCTTGTGATTCGGAGCTATGGAGACAAAAAGACAGAACGTTTTTCAGCGGGAGAAAAGGTATCTCGATTTGAGCCCTTTCGTCGCCAAGCAGAAAAGCGCCTCCGGATCTTGGAAGCTGCGACCTCTTTGAATGATCTGCGACAATTGCCTGGCAACCGGCTTGAAGCGTGGAAAGGGGGTCGGCAGGGGGAATACAGTATCAGGATCAATGATCAATGGCGCATAACATTTGAATGGCCAAGCGCATCGGACGGCTTTGAAAATGTTAGCATTGCAGACTACCACTAGGAGGTAGAGGTGACACGTACACCAATTCACCCCGGCAAGATTCTGGCCGACGAGATGGATGAGCTCAGCCTCAGCGCGGCTGAGCTGGCACGCCTGATCCAGGTGCCCGCCAACCGCATCAGCCAGATCCTGGCCGGCAAGCGCAACATCACTGCTGATACTGCCTTGCGCCTTGGCCGTTATTTCAACACCTCGGCGGACCTCTGGATGAACCTGCAAAAAACCTACGAGCTGGACTTGGCTCGCGCTCAGCTCGGATCAGAGCTCGATAAGCTGCCCCAACGCCCCTCCAACAATCCAGACAGAGCTACCAGCCCCCAAAGCGCATGATGCTCGTATGAAGTCCACTTTCCAACCCCTCACCCGGCACTCAGCTTTGAAGATTTGAGCTCAGGGTGACCATGAAAGGGCATAACGGGTGCTTGAAATCTGCTCCAGCTACTCATACCGAAGCTGAGTGCCGGGAGCTCCCCTTGGGAAGGGGAGCAGCTCAGAGGGAGTTTCATCCTTGATCAACCCGGCACTCAGTTTGCCCAATGTCAGCTCGAGCTAGAATAAGAGCTACTATTATGTGTAAATCACCCAATGAAAGAAGGCTGCAGTCAAACTGAGTGCCGGGTCAAACTTGGTCGCGATGCAAATCAATCAATTGCTGAAAAATCTGGATCTTAGACTCTTTTCAAATATAACCCCAACAAGACAGCGCAGCCTCCGGCTGCGCTGTCTTAGAACTCCAAGTGCTTGGGCGTGCGGGGGAAGGGCAGCACGTCGCGGATGTTGTGCACTCCGGTGAGGAACATGAGCAGCCGCTCGAAGCCGAGCCCGAACCCGGCGTGCGGCACGGTGCCGAAGCGGCGCAGGTCGAGATACCAGCCGTACTCCTCTCTATCGAGCCCCAGCTCCTCCATGCGCTCCAGAAGGACGTCCAGGCGCTCCTCCCGCTGACTCCCGCCGATGATCTCCCCCACCTTGGGCAGCAGGATGTCCATGCCGGCCACAGTCTCCCCGTCGTCGTTGACCCGCATGTAGAAGGGCTTGATCGACTTGGGGTAGTCGTAGACCACTACCGGGCCCTTAAAGTGCTCCTCTGCGAGATAGCGCTCATGCTCGGTCTGGAGATCCTGGCCAAGCTCGACAGGGTACTCGAAGCTGCGTCCGCTTTTGCGCAGGAGCTCGACCGCTTCCTTGTAGGGCAGGCGCACGAAGTCCTGGTGCTCCACCTGATCCAGGGTATTCAGGAGCGACTTGTCCACAAAGCGGGCGAAGAGGCCCACATCGTCGGCGCACTTGGTGCGAACCTCATTGATGACGCTCTTGATCAAGGCTTCAGCCAGATCGATGTCCTCCGTGAGATCGGCAAAGGCCATCTCCGGCTCGATCATCCAGAACTCGGCCGCATGTCTGGGGGTATTGGAGTTCTCGGCCCGAAAGGTGGGGCCGAAGGTATAGACCTGCCCCAGCCCGCAGGCCATGATCTCCGCAGTGAGCTGGCCGGAAACGGTGAGAAAGGCCTTTTTGCCGAAAAAGTCCTCCTCGGCCTGATAGCCTGTATGCTGCAGCTCCTCCGGTTCCTGGGCGGTCACCCGGAACAGCTCCCCCGCTCCCTCGCAGTCGGAAGCGGTGATGATCGGGGTGTGGATATAGTGAAAGCCCCTTTCCTGGAAGAAGTTGTGAATGGCCAGGGCAGTCTTGGAGCGGATGCGGTTGACGGCCCCGTACTTGTTGGTCCGCACCCGCAGGTGCGCTATGGAGCGGAGAAATTCGTCGGAATGGCGCTTTTTCTGCAAAGGGTAGCTTTCCGGATCGGCACCGCCCAAGAGGGTGATCTCTCTTGCCTGGAGCTCCCAGGCCTGCTCCTTGCCCGGGGAGGCAACCAGATCGCCGCGCAGGCTCACCGCTGCCCCGGTTCCCTGCTCGCGGGCGATCTGCTCCGGGTCCGCCCCATCGTCCACAATGGCTTGAAGATTCTTCAGACCGGAGCCGTCATTCAGCTCCAGGAAGCAAAACCCCTTGGACTCGCGCTTGGTGCGCACCCAGCCCTGAACCAGGATGTCCTCGCGGGGAGCATCCGACTGCAAGGCCTCAACTACCTTGGTTCTTTTCATCATCTCGGCTCACATTGCAATTCACATCAGGTTATTTTCTGAAGAAGTACAGGATAATGGAAAGCAGAATGCTGATCAGCAGACAGGTGACCCAGGGAAAATAGACCTTCATCCCGGGCCGCTCCCAGACGATGTCCCCGGGCAGCCGCCCCAGCGGGAGCTTGGGGAACAGGCTGAGCAGCAGCCCGAGAGCCACCAGCAGCACCCCGAGGATAATAAGCAGCCGTCCAATCTCGGACCAGGGAGTCATATCAATAACAATATTTCGAATCGGCCTGAAAGCCTTTGCTTTTTAGATCATATGGCTCTATTCACCGGCTTCTTTTATAAGGAGTTGAACGACTGATTCAGACATGTAAAGACCTGCGTCTCGAATACGCTGCACAGGTCCTTTTACCGAATTGATTAAGCCTCGGCGCTTGGCAAGGACCAGCATGCCCAATGTACCTAATGTTTGAATTCCAAAGGTCTGGGCACAGCGACGTGCAGCAAGATCATCAACAATAGTCCAGTAGCCATGATATTTCATGGCATAAGAAAATACAGCGGATTCACCATTTCCAAGATTCCACGCAGCAACGGGCAGGCTAATCTCAATCTTATCTCGCACAATCCATGATGTCTGAGGTAGTGCCATTTTGGCAGCATCATTTTTACTACCCATTACTATTTCTTCATACACTTGTTCGGGGACTACAACCTTTTCGAATAGCTCTGGAAACAGATGAGCCTGGCCACTTCTGAATAGGACGATCAAGGGCGAGCTGTTCACTACAACATTTTTAATCCGCACTATCCAACTCTTCCCGGAATTGTTCTACAGTTACCTGTAAGGGTGATACTTTGGCTTCCGATAGGGCATCAATAAATTCAGATCGCGAAAGACCGGCAATCTCAGCTCCTTTATTTTGTGAAATCTTCCCAAGCTCATACCATTTTATAGCAGCCGCGATGCGCATCAGCCGAGTGAACTCTTTTGGATCGGTATTCAGAGCAGAAAAGACCGTCTCTGGTATTTCAATAGTAAGCGTTGTCATCATCGCCTCTCCCAAAATAATTGCGCATTGGTATTAGAGCGCCTTGCTGATCCGCTCCATGGCCTTCTCCACATTGGCCCGGCTGTTGAAAGCGCTCAAGCGAATGAAGTTCTCGCCGCAGCGGCCGAAGCCCACCCCGGGCGTGCACACCACGCCGGCCTGGTTCAGGAGAAGGTCGAACAGCTCCCAGGAGCTCTTGCCGCCGTATACCCAGATGTATGGCGAGTTCTCGCCGCCGGCGCACTCGAACCCTCTAGATCGCATTTCCTGGAGGATGATGGCCGCGTTCTCCAGATAGAAGTCCAGGAGCTCCCTGATCTGGGCCTGGCCGTCCTGGCTGTAGACCGCTTCGGCCGCGCGCTGCACCGCATAGGACACGCCGTTGAACTTGGTGCTCTGCCGCCTCAGCCAGAGCTGATGCAGCGGGACCTCCTTCCCGTCGCTGCTGCGGCCCTTGCAGTCCTTGGGAACCACGGTATAGGCGCAGCGGGTTCCGGTAAAGCCGGCGGTCTTGGAAAAGCTGCGGAACTCCACTGCCACCTCCCTGGCCCCCGGGATCTCAAAGATGGACTTGGGCAGGCTCGGATCGCGGACAAAGGCTTCATAGGCGGCGTCGAACAGAATGAGGCAGCCCTCGCTGCGGGCGAACTCCACCCATTTCGCAAGCTCCTCGTTGCTGATGGTGGCCCCGGTGGGGTTGTTGGGGAAGCAGAGGTAGACCACATCCACCGGCTGCTCGGGGAACCTGGGCAGAAAGCCGGTCTCCCGAGTGCTTTCCAGATAGACCACTCCCTGGTAGCGTCCTTCCTGCTGCTGGCCGGTGCGCCCGGCCATGACGTTGGTATCCAGATAGACCGGATACACCGGGTCCGGCAGGGCAACCTTGGCCTCTCCGGCCAGAATCTCCTGGAAGTTGCCGGTATCGCATTTGGCACCGTCGCTGACAAAGACCTCGTCCGCTTCTATCTGGGCCCCGCGTTCCTGAAAGTCGTTTTCCGCGATCTTCTGCCGCAGAAAGTCGTAGCCCTGCTCCGGGCCGTAGCCGCGAAAGGTCTCATCCCGGGCCAGCTCGTCCACCGCACGGTGCATCGCATCCACGCAGGCTTGCGGCAGCCCGCGGGTCACGTCGCCGATGCCCATCTTGATCACCTCGGTATCCGGGTGCTTGGCCTGGAAGTCGCGCACCCGGTTGCCGATATCCGCGAACAGGTAGGAAGCCTGCAGCTTGAGGTAATGCTCGTTGATCCTCACCATAGTCTGCTGTCCCTGTTTGTATCAGTATGCAGTTGACAGGTTTTATTCTACCAGACGTACCTGCAAAAAGTCCTGTGTAATGGAGTCAATAGCAGGTACTTTCTTATAACTCTTTGATTTTACTGACAACTGACCACCGGCTTCTGACTACTGCGCCTGCAAAAATGATTTTTTGCAGGCGCATCTTCCCTTGCGATCTGCATCAGGAGAATGACGGCTCGCATGGCGCATGGCGAAGAGAGGAAAGAAGCTCATGGCTCACATACCATTTTTTTCTGCTTGCAGAAAAATATGAATGATAAAGATTTGCTCTGCAAATCTTTATTTGGCCACCTTCTTCCAATCAGCCAGGAACTTCTCCAGCCCAATGTCCGTCAAGGGGTGGGCCGCCAGCTTGGAGAGGACGCCGAAGGGCACAGTGGCGATGTGGGCGCCCAGAAGCGTGGACTGGCGTACGTGCTCCGGATGCCTGACGCTGGCCACAATGACCTGGGTGTCTATCTCGTAGTTGTCAAAGGCATCCAGGATCTGGGATACGAGATCCATCCCGGACTGGCCGATATCGTCCAGGCGGCCGACAAAGGGGCTCACGTAGCTGGCGCCCGCCTTGGCCGCCAGCAAGGCCTGATTGACCGAAAAGATGAGCGTGGTGTTCACCGGTATGTCGCTGCTCTCCAGGGTCCGGATGGCCTTCAGGCCTTCCAGGGTCATGGGAATCTTGATGACCGCATCGGGCCCGAACTGAACCAAGCGCCTGGCTTCGCTGACCATTTCCTCGGCCTCGGTGGAGACCACCTCCAGGCTTACCGGGCCGTCCACAAGGCCGCAGATCTCCTTGGCCTGGGCCTCCCAGTCTCCGCCCTCCTTGGCCAGAAGGCTCGGGTTGGTGGTCACTCCGTCCACAAGCCCCCAATCAATGCCTTTTTTGATCTCTTCGATATTGGCTGTGTCCAAAAAGAACTGCATGTTCAAACCTCCCTGACAATGCTATGATTCATGAAATGCCATATCTCGTGCAAGAAAGCTCGAGCGGCTGCTTTTGCGCCGCAAGTACCGGCCGGACTACAATATCTCCCCTTACCTTGCAACTGCGCATCCCGGATGCCTGATTGCATAAAGCTATCCGGATGTGCATCCTGACATCGTCCCTTCCCCTGAAAGCACAATATAGCAATGTTGCCTGGGAAAGGTGGATCTTTCCCAGGCAACATTGCTAATCTTCCTGCTTCCGCTTGAGATATTCGTCCCGGCATTCGTAGCTGCAGAAGTAGAGAGTCTGGTCGTCTTCCTTGACCCGGATATCGCTGTCGGTGGAAACATAGGTGGAGCATACCGGATCCTTGACCATCTCTCCGGCCTCCACGCGCTCTTCCTTGAACTCCTGCCGCTGGTCCATCTTTTTCTTGCGATCTCCCATGATGAGCTTATAGAGCAGAAAGCCGGCTGCAATAAAGATGAGAATCTTGAACATATATCCCCTCTGCTGCGACTGCAAAAAACTTGCAGTCGCATCTTTTCTCCTCAATCCTGCCAGATAATGTCCCCTTCGACCCGATAAGGAAGCTGGTCCAACATGGTACTCAAGTACCTCCCATCGGGCAAACAAAGGCCTGGCTCTATATCCAGCAGGGGAACCAGGACGAAGGCCCTTTCCCCGATGCGGGGATGGGGAAGGACGAGATCCGGAGAGCAGATCTCCCGGGTACCGAACAGGAGCAGGTCGAGGTCGATGAGCCGCGGCCCCCAGCGTTCTTCCCTCTGTCTTCCCAGGCTGATCTCCAGATCCAGGAGCCGCTGCAGGAAGCCTTGAGCTGTCCAGTTGGCTGGACAGGTCGCCTTGACCACTTGATTGGCGAACCAGGGCTGATCTTTGACGCCCTGGGGCTCTGTAAAATATACTTGCGAGGTTTCCATGGATAGAAGGCCCGGAGTCTCCCTGAGCAGGGCAACAGCCCTGCCGAGGTTCTCCGCAGGCTCTCCGATGTTAGACCCCAGGCCGATAAAGGCGGCTACGCTGTCGAGGAAATATTTCGACCTTGTTCCCATACACAAGACATAGGCTGCGTGGAAAAGAAACACACGGGACAAAACCTCTTCCCGGAAGCATGCTTTCGGGAAGAGGTTTTGCTTGGGGCTGTTTTTAGACCGAGTTGGCTGAAAACGCAAGCTAAGAGGAGCCATGCCCATGGACCGGCCGCATAGGGAGCAAGAGCCGCATCCCTGGATCGACAGCTTTCTGGAGTATATCCTCACAGTCAAGGGGCTGAGCGAAAACAGCCTGAGCTCCTATGCCGCCGACCTGAACAGCTTTTTCGATTTCTGGGGCCGTAAGCTGGACAGCTCGCAGGAGATTGATGAACAGACCCTTTTGCTCTATCTGACCTATCTCCACCACAAGGGCATGTCCACTCGCTCCGTGGCCAGACAATTGAGCGCGCTGCGCTCCTTTTTCGACTTTCTCCGCCAGAGCTCGATATTGTCCCACAACCCGGCAGAGCTCCTGGATGGCCCCAAGATCTCCCGCTCCCTTCCCGAGGTATTGTCCCAGCAAGAGATGTCCCGGCTTCTCGATCAGCCGGACATCCATACCAAGCTCGGATTTCGGGACCGGACCATTCTCGAGCTTATGTATGCGGCCGGGCTCCGGGTTACCGAAACCTGCACCCTCAAGCCTTTGGACTTCGATGCCCAGGCCGGAGTGCTCAAAATTCGCGGCAAAGGGAGCAAGGACCGTTTCGTGCCCCTCCACTCCACGGCTCAGAACTACCTCCAGACCTACCTCTACACCTGGCGTCCCCTGTTTACCCCGCAACAGGATATCATCTTCCTCAATCGCTCCGGAAGAGGATTGACCCGCCAGGGCTTGTGGAAGATGATCAAGCGCTATGCCCTGCAGGCCTGCATCAGGCGCAATATCTCGCCGCATACCATCCGCCACTCCTTTGCCACCCATCTCCTGGAAGGAGGTGCGGATCTGCGATCGCTGCAGATGCTGCTGGGCCATGCAGACATCAGCGCTACGGAAATCTACACCCATGTCCAGGGCAAGCGCCTCCTGGAGGCGCACCGCAAGTTCCATCCAAGGGCGGGATAGGGTACGGCTGCAAAAACCTCCTGGAAGAGAAAAATTTAAGGTCGAAATCTCAAACCAACCACCCCTGCCCCTCCTTGGAAAGGAGGGGAGTAAGAGCAGAAAGGCAAATTTTCCTGCTGTGGCATATAGAGTGCAATACGTCGACCCTCAACAGCCTGTAGCTCAATGAATTATCGAAAACTTTTCACCTGGAGACTGCAACTGAAAGCTGAACTGTCAGCCATGTTTAACTGCTCCCCTTCCCAAGGGGAGCTCCCGGCACTCAGCTTCGTAATCAATAGCTGAAGCTTAGAGCATAGATCCGTTATGGGCTTCCATGGACATCCTGGAGTCACTTCATCAAAGCTGAGTGCCGGGTGAGGGGTTGGATGGCAAAACGAAAACCACATGACCACAAGTCACTGAAGGGGCTTCGCAAGAAGCTGCGGGCCGATTTGACCCCTGCTGAAGCGAAGCTCTGGTCGGCCTTGAAAAACAAACAGCTGGCCGGACGAAAGTTCAGGCGGCAGCAGAGCATCGACCGCTATATCGTGGATTTCTATTGCCCTTCTGAGCAATTGATCGTCGAGCTCGACGGCTCAGTACACGACGATTTGCCAAGAAATCAATACGATCATGCCAGGCAAAAGCACCTCGAGTCCTTGGGATTTACCGTTGTTCGCTTTGCCAATGAAATGGTCTTTGATCAGCTGGAAAATGTCTTGAGCGGTATTGAAAAGCACTTTAAGGCAGACTAAGACAAGCCAACCACCCCTGCCCCTCCTTGGAAAGGAGGGGAGTAAGAACAGAGGACTTTGTCCTCTTGCAATTTGTGTAGAGATAAAGCCGCCTGATCAATCTTATGCTGTAAAGAAAGAATGCTGGACATACTTCCTTACCACGGTATGTTGACATATGAACGTTCATCTCGAAAAGCTGCTCCCCTTCCCAAGGGGAGCTCCCGGCACTCAGCTTCGTAATCAATAGCTGAAGCTTAGAGCATAGATCCGTTATGGGCTTCCATGGACATCCTGGAGTCACTTCATCAAAGCTGAGTGCCGGGTGAGGGGTTGTGAAGTTCCCCCCAAAATCTGGACAGGCCCTTAAGGTGATAGTAGTCGAGATGAG
>CAZQPF010000095.1:0-11171 GCA_964595165.1 uncultured Desulfohalobiaceae bacterium | reverse complement strand
TTTGACTTATCTCTTTGATTTCTTTGTCTTAACTGTGAACCGTGAACTTTGAACTTTAGAGCTATAAGTATGTATCCCAGGATAGATCGTCAAACCAGGAGACCAAAACCAGGAGCCTATGTATGCGAAAGATGACCATAATCCTCGCCCTTGTCCTCATCGCCGCCGGGTGCTCCTCCCTGCGAATGCCCGGAAGCTCAGGAGGAGCCTCCAATGCTACCCTGGCTATGTCCTCCGGCTCCGCCGGGGCCCAGGATGCACAGAGCTACGATTTCCAGGACATACCAGTGCCCGAGGATATGGAGCTTCAGCCCAAGGAGTCGATCATCTTCGAGATGCCGGACCTCAAGGCCGGCGCTCTGGTGTACGCCGCACGGGTGGAGCCCATCTCCCTGTTCAACTTTTACATGCACAAGATGAAGGAGCATCAATGGAGGCTCAAGAGCTACTTCAAGTACGGGCGCTACCTCATGGTCTTTGAAAAGCCGGATAAGATCTGTGTCATTCGCATCCAGGACCAGCGCCTCTCCACCAAGCTCTTTGTCTGGGTCACTCCCAGCGCCGACTCCAAGCGGTCGACCGGGCTCAATGAGGAAGCCCTGGAGCAATGATCCCCTCTTATCTCCAGCTCAGCCAATTTGCCGGCCGTCACGTCCATATGGGCGTAACCGGGAGCATTGCGGCCTACAGGGCCCTTGATCTCTGCCGGGAGTTCCTGCGGTCCGATATGCTGGTCAGCGCCACCCTGACCCAGGCGGCCAGAGAGTTCGTCACTCCTCTATCCTTCCGCTCCCTCGGAGCCTCCCCGGTGTATAGCCGGCTTTTCCCCGAGGCCAGTGAGCCTTTCGGGCATCTGGAGCCGGGTCAGCAGGCCGACGTCATGCTCCTGGCTCCGGCCACGGCCAACACCCTGGCCAAAATGGCTTGCGGCCTGGCAGACGACATCCTGTCCTGCCAGTATCTGGCCTTTCCTGGGAACGTGGTTGCCGCTCCAGCCATGAATCCCAGGCTGTGGAATGCGCCTGCCACCAAGGCCAATGCAGACAGGCTGGCCCAAAGAAACGTGGCCATCATCGGTCCCGACAGCGGCGACATGGCCTGCGGCGAACAGGGTAAAGGCAGGCTGGCCCCGCTGGAGGAAATCTATTTCGCCACCTTGCGGGCCCTTGCCCCCTCTGATCTGGCCGGCAAATCCATCCTCATTACCCTGGGTCCGACACGGGAGTTCTGGGATCCGGTCCGTTTCTGGTCCAACCCCTCAAGCGGAAAGATGGGAGCGGCTCTTGCCCTCACGGCCTGGCTGCGCGGCGCTCAAGTGTATTGCATCGCCGGGCCAAGCGAGGTATGGCTTCCGCCCGATGCTGTCCGCTACCCGGTAACCTCGGCTCAGGAGATGTTCGATCGCTGCGTCGATCTGTGGCCGGACATGGACATTGCCTGCTTAAGCGCTGCCGTCTGCGATTTTCGGCCCCAAAGCCTGAGCCAGGAAAAGTTCAAGAAGGACTCCCTGGCTCAGGCGGAGCTGACTGTTCCGTTTGCCAAAAACCCGGATATCCTTCTTCATCTCGGCCGACAAAAAGGCCCCGCCCAAAAGCTCATCGGGTTTGCCGCCGAGACCGATCCCGATCTTCATACTGCCGCGGCTGGGAAGCTGCAGAGAAAGAATCTGGATCTCATCGTTGCCAATCGCATCGGCGGTGCCCAGGGCGGCTTTGACAGCAACAGCAACGCTGTTTTTATCCTGGATCGCAGCAATCGGCAGCAGGAGTACTCCAGCCAAAGCAAAGCAGATATCGCCTGGCGTATATGGGACTGGATCTCGCAGAATTAAATCTCCCGGCCCGGCTTCGAACCTGGTATGCATCCGGACTGCGCTATATCTTCGCTCCGGCCGGTAAAGGCGCTTTTGAGCCGGAAGAAGAAAGGCTGGCCGCCAAGACTGCTTCTGCCTCGGAGCCCCTTTTCCCTTCTCCCTGGCAGGAGATATATGCTGCGTGCCGCCCCCCCCATCCCCATGTCTGGACCTATTGGAAGCTGTGCCTGGACCTCGGCCCGGAGGCGAGCCAGGACCGCAGCACCCTTTTCTCCAATATTCTGGCCAGCCTGCAATGGCCTCGGGAAAATGTCGTTTTTTGGCCCCTTTCCCGGTCCAGCCCCTCCGGAATCGTTGCTGATCCCGAGCCTTTCTGGAAGGGAATCAAGCTTCTCAGCCCCAGATACATCCTTTGCTTCGGCCTGGATGCCTTTCAAGCCCTGTTTCCGGATCGCAGGCCGGAGTACGGCAGTTTTGCCTCCGGCCGGGCCAAGGTCGTGTTTTTGCCAGGCCCTGATGATATGCTTCCGGACAACCGACAGGCCAAAGGCCTGGTCTGGCATGCCCTGCAAACCCTGAGGCCCAGCTCCTGAAAAACCATTGCCCAAAGGTTAGCTATGCACATCCTCATCACCGGCGCCGCCGGCTTTATCGGCTTCCACCTCTGCCGCTACTTTCTGGATTGCGGATACAATGTAGTGGGCTTGGACAACCTCAATCCGTATTACTCCCAAAAGCTCAAGCAGAGCCGCCTGCACCTCCTCAAGCAGTACGACTCCTTCCAGCCGGCCATCGTCTCCCTGGAGGACTCCCAGGCAATGAACAGCCTCTTTGCAGAGTACGATTTCGACTACGTGCTCCACATGGCGGCGCAGGCCGGCGTCCGCTACAGCCTGACCCATCCCAGATCCTACATCGACAGCAACCTCGTAGGCTTCGGAAATATCCTGGAATGTTGCCGTCATCACCAGGTCCGCCATCTGGTCTACGCCTCTTCGAGCTCGGTCTACGGCCTGAATACAGCTATGCCATTCAGCGTCCATCACAACGTGGATCACCCCATCAGCCTCTACGCCGCAAGCAAGAAGTCCAACGAGCTCATGGCCCATTCCTACAGCTATCTCTACAATCTCCCCTGCACCGGGCTTCGCTTTTTCACGGTCTACGGCCCCTGGGGCCGGCCTGATATGGCCCTGTTCCTGTTCACCGAGGCCATACTGAACAACAAGCCGATCCAGGTCTTCAATCAGGGCAACATGCGCCGGGATTTCACCTATATCGAGGACATTGTGCAGGGCGTCTACCGGGTGACCTGGTCCCTGCCCGAGCCCAATCCCAGATGGGACAGCGCCGCCCCGGACCCGGCAACCAGCCTGTGTCCCGCGAAAATTTACAATATCGGCAACAATAACAGCGTCTCTTTGGAGCACTTCATAAAGGTGCTGGAAGACTGCCTTCAAAAAACCGCCCACAAGGAGTACCTTCCCCTGCAGCCCGGAGATGTGCCACAAACCTACGCTGATGTGGACGATCTCATGCAGGATGTCGGATTCAAGCCAAGCACCAGCATTGAGGAGGGCATCCCCGCCTTTGTGGCCTGGTACAGGGAGTACTATCGGATCTAACTCTTCGGAGGAGCATTTCGATGCAATTCAAGCAGCTGAAACTGGAACTGGAAAAAGTCTTCTCCCGAATTCAGCAGCAATCCAGCGACGGCGAGCTGCCGTCCCTGGAGGACGTCAAGGCCTTTGCCCATTACTGTAGCCGCATGCAGACCCAGGCAGCAGAGGAGTGGGCCGAGGAAGCGGACGACTTTTCTCATCTGGCCACCCAACTGCTACGCAGCGTTAAGAACCAAGACATCCAAGGCTCCTTGCCCCTCATCGACTCCCTCGACGATGCGATGAACTTCTGCCATCGGACCTTTAGGCCTTGACCCGGCCGGAGATTCCTCGTAATCGTGAATCAAACCCGGGCCGAGCCCCGGGAGGAGGGAAAAGCGCCTTTGAGTCGAAAATCCCCGCGCATTGTCGCCATAGCCAATCAAAAAGGCGGAGTGGGCAAGACCACCACCGCCATCAACCTGGCCTCCTCGCTGGCCGTGATGGAGAAGCGCGTCCTGCTGGTGGACTGCGACCCCCAGGCCAATGCCACCAGCGGCCTGAACATAACCGTTTCCAAGCAGCGCGGCAATCTCTATCAGGCCCTTTACCACCCGGAAAGGGCTCCGCACATGATCTACGAGACCTCCCTGGATTACTTGAAGCTCCTCCCCTCGGTACAGGATCTGGTAGCCGCCGAGCTCGAGCTGGTGGAAAAGCTGGGCCGGGAGTACTATATCAAGCAGGTCATCCAGGCAGTACAAGGCGACTTTGACTACATTTTTCTGGACTGCCCCCCCTCGCTGGGGCTGCTGACCATCAACTCCCTGAGCGCCTCCAACTTCCTGCTCATTCCCTTGCAATGCGAGTACTACGCCCTGGAAGGGATAGCCCGCTTGATGCAGACCTTCGAGCTCGTTCGCAAGCGCATCAACCCCGACCTGAAGCTCCTCGGGGTCGTTCTCACCATGTTCGATCGCCGCAACAAGCTCTCGCATCAGGTGGAAAGCGAGGTGCGAGGCTACTTCCACGACCAGGTCTTCAAGTGCATCATACCCCGCAACGTTCGGCTCTCCGAGGCCCCTTCCCACGGCATGCCGGCACTGTGCTACGACTTCAAGTCCAAAGGCTCCCAGGCTTATCTATCCCTGGCCAAAGAGATCGTCGCCTAGTCAGCTTTGCCTCCGGCAAAGCTGACTTACTGTGGTTTTAATTGAAAAGAAGGCACTAAGATCCAGATCTTTCAGCAATTGGTTGATTGGTTATCGTAGCCAGTTTAACCTGGCACTCACTTTCCAGGCTTGATTGCATATCGCCAGTCCGAAGGAAGTGTGTGAAGCAAATACAGCATGTTGCAATAATGCGCGAAAGTGAGTGCCGAGTTGATCAAGGGAGAAACTCTCTCTGAGCTGCTCCCCTTCCCAAGGGGAGCTCCCGGCACTCAGTTTGACAAGTCTCAGCACAAGCTTGAACAATAGCAATTGCTCAGTAGTAAAGCCTCAAATGGAAGAAGGTTGAAGTCAAACTGAGTGCCGGGTGAGGGGTTGGATAGTGGAGTTTCATGCCAACGCAGCCTCCGGCAAAGCTGACTAGGCCACCCCCTATTTCTTATACGGATGCACCTCGACCTTGACCTGATCCTTGAAATGCCGCTTGATAATCCTGGCCTGACAATGAAGGCATTCAAAAGACACCAGCCCGCCGAGGCTGGCCGCCTTGAGGCGAAACCTTCTCGGCTCGTCCCTTTGCCAATCCGTGGTGCTGTTGCCGCAGTTGGAGCAGGCCACGTCGCTACCCAGGGGATAGGGGAGATCCCAATTATTCTTGAGCATCTCCCAGTCCTCGAGCGGCTCTGAGAAGCCTGGAGACGCAGGGGCTTGCTGCTCCCCCATAGCGTTGCGCAAAACCGGCTCCACCTCGTCTTTGACCTCTGCCCAGAGCTCCGGGCCGATCAAGAGACCCAAAAATTCTCCTTGTCTTCCGTAGAGCTCCTGAATAAACTTGCCCTGCCACATCATTTCATACCTCCGGGTAATAAATCTCAAGCTAAGACTCCATACGGATCAGGCTTTAAGCCAGGAGAGCCGCAATGGCGACACCATCAAAAGGCTTAGGACGAGGCTTGGACGCCCTCTTCCAGCAAGGCCCCGGTGGAGAACAGACCACCGGCGGAATGGATTTTCAAGAGCTGCACATCGACCTCTTGGAGCCCAATCCCGGTCAGCCGCGCAAGCATCTGCCGCAAGAGTCCCTACAGGAACTTTCCGAGTCCATCAAGAGCCAGGGATTGCTGCAGCCGCTCCTGGTTCGTCCCTCCGCTGAAAACGCCGGCAAGTACCAAATCATTGCCGGCGAGCGCCGCTGGCGGGCCAGCCGGCTCGCCGGTCTTGACCACCTCCCGGTGATCATCTCCGAGATGTCCGATGCCGACGCCTTGGTTATCGGCCTCATTGAAAATCTGCAGCGCGAGGACCTGAACCCCATAGAAGAGGCCGAAGGCCTCGGCCGGCTGCAGGAGCTGCTGGCCCTGTCCCAGGAGGGCTTGTCGCAGAAGGTTGGCAAGAGCCGCTCCAGCATCGCCAACAGTTTGCGCCTGCTCCACCTGGAAGACAGCATCCGGGAGGCCTTGCGGGATCATAGCATCAGCCCCGGCCAGGCACGCTGCCTTCTGGCCATCGACGACTCCTCTGCCAGGCTGCAGCTTTTCAAGCTCATTGTCGACAGGAACCTCACTGTGCGCCAGCTGGAGCAGATCGCGGCTTACTGGAAAAATCAGGGCCGCCTCCCCTCCTGGCTGTTCGTTTCTCCTGCTGCGCCGAAGCAGTCTGCCCCTGATCCGCAGTTTCAACGGGATCGCAAGCGCATCCAAAAGGAGATCGCCTCGCGCTTTTCAGCCCGAGTCCGAATCCAGGGCGACCGCAACCAGGGCAGCATCAGCCTGAAGTACAGCTCCCAGGAAGAGCTGGATCGGCTTCTGGACCAGCTCGGGGTGAGCACTCGAGAGTAATGTTTCACGTGAAACAATAAGTCAGCGCAGCTGGAGGCTGCGCTGACTTGATGGTAACTTTAATGAAGAACAGAAAGCGAGACAACGCGTGACCAGCTGGGATATGGGCCTTGTGCCCGGCAAAGCCCCCTTGTATGAGCCCTTGACGGATTGCCTGGCCGCTATGCACGGCTCCCGGGTCGCGATCCTGGGGGATGTGATGCTCGATCACTACCAGATCGGAGCGGTGGACCGCATCTCACCAGAAGCCCCGGTGCCTGTGGTCCGGCTCGAGGCGGAGGAGTACAAGCTCGGCGGGGCGGCCAATGTGGCCAGAAACGTAAAGGCCCTGGGCGGAGAGCCGTTCCTGCTTAGCTGCTGCGGCAACGACGGAGCGCACGCCAAGCTGGAGGAGCTGCTGCAGCTGGAAGGCATCGACTACGACCTCACTGCTTGCCCGGGCCGGCAGACCACCCAAAAGACGCGGGTAATCGCCCAGAATCAGCAGGTGGTCCGCATAGATCGCGAGGAGCTCACCCTGGACGCCCGATCCCGGTCGCAGCTGCGGGATAAGCTTATCAGCCTGCAGGGTAAATACGAGGTCCTGCTGCTTTCCGATTACGGCAAGGGGATCATCCACCGGGAGCTCTTGGATTACCTGCACCGCTCCTGGAGCGCTCCCGGCAAGGTGATTGTGGATCCCAAGCAGGTTAACTTTGCCCTGTACAAGGGGAGCCACCTCATTACGCCCAACGCCAAGGAAGCCAGAGAGCGAACCGGTTGGGCCATGCGCAGCGCAGCGGAGACTATCCGGGCCGGGGAGTGGATTCAAGAGAGGAACGAGGCGCGCAATGTCCTCATCACCCTGGGATCGGAGGGTATGGTTCTCTTTTGCGAGGACGGAACCATCTGGAAGATTCCAGCCGCAGCCAGAAAGGTCTATGATGTGACCGGGGCCGGGGATACGGTGGTCGGAACCCTGGGCCTGGCGATCAGCAGCGGCTGCAGCCTGCTCCAGGGGGCCCTGCTGGCCAATATGGCGGCCGGACTCGTGGTGGCTCAGCTGGGGACCGCAGTTGTCGGAAGCCAGGAGCTTCAAGGCCAGCTCTCAGAACAGAGCGATCAGCTGCAAGTGGAGCAATGGCGGTAGCTTTTCAGGTGAATCCATGCTCAAAGTAAGGCATCTGTCCTATGCCTTTCGCTCCCAATGGGCCTTGAAGAATCTCAACTTCGAGGTCAGCAAAGGGGAGTTCGTATTTCTCACCGGGCCTTCCGGGGCGGGAAAGACAACGCTGCTGAAAATCCTGCACGGCGCATTGCCTTTGCAGCGCGGCCGGGCTACGGTCGCTGGATTTGAGCTCTCCAGCTTGAGCAAACGCAAGCTTCCCAAGCTGCGGCGGTCGGTAAGCGTTGTGTTTCAGGACTTCAAGGTGCTTCAGGACAGCACCGTGGCGGAAAATGTCGCCCTGGCCCTGGAGGTCAAGCGCGCTTCCAGGCTGCAGATTGAGAGACGGGTCAACGCGGTGCTTCGCGGGCTCAACCTGGATCAGAAAAAGGATCTGAAATGCAAGGAGCTCTCCGGCGGGGAACAGCAGCGCGTGGCCATTGCCAGATCAATGGTTATCAACCCCCGGCTTCTGCTGGCGGATGAGCCCACCGGCAACCTGGATGACGAGCTGTCCATTCGGCTGATGGACATTTTCAAGCAGTTCAACCAGTTCGGCACAACCATTTTGCTGGCCACACACAGCAAGCAGCTGCTTTCCACCATGCCGGGAGCCAGGGTCCTGAGCCTGGAAAACGGCCTCCTGGAGCCAAACCAAGCAACGCCTGAGGGGAGCCTGTAAGTTGCGGACCATCCTGCGCTTGATGCTCAAAGGCATCAAAGAAATGGGCACCAACAAGTGGGAGCAGCTTCTCACGCTCATGGCGGTTACCCTGGTAACCTTCCTCGGAGCCCTGTTCGTGCTCATCATGCTCAATCTGCGGCAGCAGGTGCTGGAGAGCCAGAGCCAGGTCAAGTTCGAGGTCTACTGGCAATCAAACGCACCCCTGCAGGAGGTACGACGGCAGTGGAAAGAGCTGGATAGCCACTCCCTGGTGAGCTCCATGAAAACCTTTACCCCGGAGCAGGCCTTGGAGGTGCTCTCCAGCACCATGGACGCTTCGGTGGATTTGCAATGGCTGCAAAAGGAGAACCCGCTGCCGGCCACCGCGGTGATCAGGCTGGATGTCTCCGGCAACAGCTCCCAAAAAGAGGTCCAGGATTTCTATAAACGGCTGGAGGGCCTCAAGCTTGTGGACAAGGTGCATTACAATCCGCTGCAGGTGGATCAGGCCAGCTCCTGGACCGAGATGAGCCATACCGTGTTCTGGCCCTTCATCCTGTTCCTGACCCTGCTGGTGGGCCTTATCGTGGGGAACACCTTCAAGCTGAGACAGCTGAGCAAAAGCGAGGAAATCGAGGTCCTCTGGCTGGTGGGGGCGGCCAGGTGGTATATTCAGCTCCCCTTGCTTACCGGAGCCGCAGTACAGGCTGCTCTGGGGGGAGGCCTGGCCTTGGGATTTCTGAAGCTGGCCCAGCATGGCCTGAACTCCGTGCTGAACACTCCCCCGCTATGGATTGAGGTACGCTATTTCAACCTGCCAGAGATCGGCGCGGTCTTGGGAGCTCTGCTTCTGGTAGCTCTCATCAGCGGCTGGGTGGCGGTTCGACGCTAGAGGCGTGTCTTGAATGTTCTGTTCCAAGTGGCCGCAACCTGGAAGGTTGATTTCCTGTCCGTGCATGACCACTACTCAAGGCTCGGGAAGCTTGAAATACGAATCTCGAAACCAGCTCGAATAATCCTGTCAACAAAGCTCTGCGGTGCTTTTTCTTTAGGCAAGGGATTCTCCAAATTGGAAGAAGGGTTTAGACAGGATATACAGGATGATCAGGATCTTTTTCACCGTGCCGGAGGCCCGGTGAAAAGGCGTCCCTGCCTGCGGCAAAGAATCTTTCTTCCTGCGTGAAGCTTGGCGGGCCAGTCTCTTCAAATCCGCGGAGAAAAGAGTATTGCCCGCGCCGGGCCGCGAACAGACGCGAAGGATCTGACGGCGAGGGCGCTTCCGCGAGAGCGGGATGAAGCCAACCTGCCTGCGGTCAGCAGGCGGGATTTCTTTTCTCCATTGGTGGCGATTCGTGGACCAAGATCTTTTAGACTTGATTTGCTTTGCGAGAAATAGCCAGAAAAGCTGAACTTAACATGCATGGCGCATGACCAAATGCATCCCAGGAGGAGGATATGCGCAGTGACAAGATGAAATCCGGCCTGACCAAGGCCCCGCATCGCTCCCTGCTCCACGCCACCGGAATGACCAGGGAGGAGATGCAGCGGCCGCTCATCGGAGTGGTCAACTCCGCCAACGAGATCATCCCCGGGCATGTCCATCTGGACCAGATCGCATCCGCGGTTAAATCCGGCATTCGGAACGCCGGAGGGGTTCCCATGGAGTTCTCGGTCATAGGGATCTGCGACGGCCTGGCCATGGGTCACGAGGGAATGCGCATGAGCCTCCCCAGCCGGGAGCTGATAGCTGACTCCATCGAGGCCATGGTTTCGGCCCATCCCTTTGATGCCATCGTCTGCATACCCAACTGCGACAAGATTGTCCCCGGTATGCTCATGGCCATGCTCCGGCTCAACGTGCCGGCCATCTGCGTGAGCGGCGGCCCGATGCTGGCCGGAGAGCGAAAGGGATCGCCGGTGGATCTCATCAATGTCTTCGAGGCAGTGGGCCAGGTGCGCAAGGGAAGCCTGGAGGAAAGCGAGCTTCAGGAGCTTGAGGAGTGCGCCTGCCCTGGATGCGGCAGCTGCTCCGGCATGTTTACCGCCAACTCCATGAACTGCCTCTCCGAGGCCATTGGCCTGGCCCTGCCCGGCAACGGAACCATCCCGGCGGTGCAGGCGGCACGGATCCGCCTGGCCAAGACGGCCGGAATGGAGGTCATGAACCTCTGCCGGGAGCAGCTGCTTCCGCGGGACATAGTCACCGCAAAGAGCGTCCAGAACGCAGTAGCCGTGGACATGGCCCTGGGAGGCTCGACAAACACCGTGCTCCACCTGCCGGCCATATTCGCAGAAGCAGGCCTGGATCTCACCTTGGAGATCTTTGATGAGGTCAGCCGCTCCACACCCAATCTGTGCCGGCTATCCCCGGCCGGACCGCACCATTTGGAAGATCTGCATCGCGCCGGAGGGGTTTCTGCGGTAATGGCCGAGCTGTTGAAGGTGGGCCGCATCCATTCCGACTGCCTGACGGTCACCGGCAAGACAGTGCAGGAGAATCTAAGCCGGATAGAGGCCCGCGTCATGGACCCCTCCGTAATCAGAAGCATTGACGAGCCCTACCAAAACCAGGGCGGCATAGCCATTCTGCGGGGCAATCTCGCGGAGGAGGGCTGCGTGGTCAAGCAGTCCGCTGTGGCGGACTCCATGAAGGTCAGCCGAGGGCCGGCGAGGATATTCAACAGCGAGGAAGAGGCGGTGGAGTCCATCCTGGAGGGCCGGATCGTCTCCGGAGACGTGGTGGTCATCCGCTATGAAGGGCCCAAGGGCGGACCGGGCATGCGGGAGATGCTGGCACCCACCTCCTCCATCGCCGGAATGGGCCTTGACGGAGAGGTGGCCCTGATTACCGACGGGCGCTTCAGCGGCGGCACCAGGGGGGCGGCCATCGGCCACGTCTCCCCGGAGGCTGCTGAAGGCGGGCTCATCGGGCTCCTTCAGGA
>CAZQPF010000094.1:0-11252 GCA_964595165.1 uncultured Desulfohalobiaceae bacterium | reverse complement strand
AGTATATAGCCGGAGAGGAGGCAGAGGAGGTCAAAAAGCGCCAGTGCAGCCTGGCGGCCTATGTGAAAGACATCAAGCAGGGCTTTACCCGTTACTACAACAAGAAATATAACAGGCAAGGCTATTTCTGGGGTGACCGGTTCAAGTCCATGATCGTCGAGGACGGCAGAACCCTGGTCAATCTCCTGGCCTATGTGGACCTAAACCCCATCCGGGCCGGGGTTGTGAAGCGGCCTGAGGATTACAAATGGTCTTCTCTGGGTTATCATATCCAGACCGGGAACAAGGGAGACCTGTTGAGCCTGGACTTTGGCCTGAAGGAGTGGAACGAGCACAGTCCTAAGGAGATTGTCCGCAAGTACCGAGAGTTCGTGTATGAAACCGGTGCTGCAGACGCTGGTAAGGGGGCGACGATCGATCAGAAGATCGTGGACAAGGAACGCAGGCGCAAGTACAAGGTCAGCCGGGTAAACCGCTTCCTATACCGCACCCGCTATTTCACAGACGCCGGGATCATAGGCTCCAAAGAATTTGTGGGCGAAGTCTTCGACCAGGTCAAGCACCTGCTGCGGTCCAAAGATGAACGAAAATTCACGCCCATCGGCGGCGTGGAAGGGGTGTACTCCATGAAGCGGCTGGGAGCATGAATGTGCAGACGTGACCATGATCCTGGACAAGTAGGAAGTCATGAGGTTGCCAAGATAATTTTTGTGGTTAATGTGGTAGGAGATATGAAGATGCCTGAGATAGCAAGATTCTATGGAATCATTATAAAGTTGTTTTTTGGAGACCATCCTCCTCCCCATTTTCATGCAGTGTATGGAGAGTACATTGGTGTATTCAATATTGATTCCCTTGATATGATAGAAGGCGACCTGCCAAAGAGAGCAGAAAAATTGGTTAAGGAATGGGCGGAGATGCACAAAAAAGAGTTGAGAAGAATGTGGGACGAACAGAAATTTTATAAGCTGCCACCTTTGGAGTAGTCTATGAGATATCCAAGAATAAGATATGCGCAAGCAATTGATAATCATAATTTACTGATTGAGTTTGATAACAGTGAGAAGAAAAAGTATGACATATCACCCTTATTGGCATATGAGATGTTTGAGCCATTAAGTAATCCTGCTTTTTTTAAGACTGTTCAGGTGGATAAAGGCGGATATGGTGTTGTCTGGAGTGATTCCATAGATATCAGCGAATACGAGCTATGGAAAAATGGTCAAACAATAGAATAGGCTGTAACTAGTTCAGTCTGCATAATACAAGAGCGCAACATAATGGAAGAAAAAGAGATACAGAAGGGGACAGATACAGAAGGGGACAGGCTCATTATTGATTTGTCAGCCAGCTCCCTGCTGAGCTCTCTGGCCTGCACTTGTTGCCTGTCCAGATCAACATAAAGCACCTTGCCGCACCAGCCGTACCACTTACTGCCCATCTCCATCCTCCTTCGGCACTTGCAGGGCCTCGAACAAACAAGCGCTCACGCAGGCCGGCTCCCAAAGCATCCGGGGCTTGGGGCCTTGCTTGCCGCAGAAGCTCTCCAGGCACTCCATGTTCAAAACCGGATATTCGCTCCCTGAAGCCTCGCCCTTGATCACCTTGATTCCTGCCCGCCTGGGGTTGAAGGGCGGCCTATCCAGGCTGGCACAGGCCACCTCGCAGCTGCGGCAGCCCCTGCAATTCTCTGCCCGGATTAGGATCTCCAGCGTCCTGGGCATATAACCTCCTTTTCTTGCAGCATAAAAAAACCCCGAGCCGACATACATTCATGTCAGCTCCAGCTAGATTTCAGGCCTTGCTCCCGCCTGGCTTATCTGGCGAAGTGCGCTGATTGAGGACAAGCAGGAGGTCGTCAAAGAGGTCATTGAGAGCGCCTGGGTGTCGCTGGGTCAGGCGGTGCGCTCTGCGGCGGAAACCGGTACAGCACAAAGAGCAGCATCAAGGCCAGCCCGGTGAGGATGGTGAACACGATGAACCCGTTGCTGTAGCCCTGGACCGGAGAGATCCTCACAAAAAGCCCCATAATCGGCGGGATGACGAAGCCGCCGAAGGCTCCCAGACCGCCTACAATGCCTGAAGCCCCTCCCACCGCCGCCGGGGTGTAGCGAGGTACGAGCTTGAACACCGCTGCGTTGGCGAACCCCATGCCCAGAGCCAGGAGCATCTGCCCGGAGATGGCCAATAGGAAGGATTCAGAAACGAAAACCATCATAACGGCCCCGGCGATTACGATGACAAAAGAGAGCAGGGTGACCATCTCCCCGCTGAAGCGATCCGCTATCCAGCCCCCGAGCACCCGGAGCAGAGAAGAGGATAGAGAGTAGGCGGCGGTTAAGAAGCCGGCCGCGACCATCCCCATCTTGAAAAACTCCGACCAATAGGTGGGAAACCACACCGTGAGGGCGATGAACCCTCCAAAGTTGATGAAGTAGAAAAAGGTCAGAACCCAGGTCCGCCAGTTTGAGCCCGCCTTTTTGAGGGAGTCCTTGGCGCCTCCGCTAGGAAGCAGCTCCTCGCCGCAGGCATGGAGGAGGGCGTCCTCATCGATCTCGATCCCCATTTCACGGTATTGAAAGTAGGGAGCGTCCTTCATGGAGAGCAGGACGAGAATGAAAACCACGAGCACGAAAGCGAACCAGACCGAGTAGGACGTGGTGAACCCGAAGTACTCGGACATGGAGGGCAGGATCATGGCGAACAGGCCGGGCGCCAGGTTGCCCAGGCCGGCATAGACGGCCAGAGCCGATCCCTGCTTTTTCTGCGGGTACCAGTAGGAGACGCTGGGTATGCCCACGGAAAAGATGGCAATGCCGCAGCCGCAGAGGATCCCGGCCAGAAGAAACAGCGGATAGTGGATCAGGTCGGGCTCGGGGAACAGAACGAACAGAACGGTGATGGACATGATGCCCAGGCCGGCGAGGCCGAGGAGGATCAGGATCGGCTTTTTGCCGCCCACCCGGTCCACGATGGCTCCGAAGGGGATGCGCAGCAGCGAGCCGGTGAGGGAAGGACAGGAGGAAAGGAGCCCGATAAGAAAAGCGCCGATCTCCATGGACTCCTTGAGCCGGGAAACGATGGGGCCGAAGGCGGACACCCCCGCAAAGCCGGCGAAAAAGGCCAGCGTGGTCCAGGCCAGCGCCGCTGTCCGGCTCGACTCGGCGTAGCAGACCTGATGGGTCTCTTGCTCTCCGGTAGCCAACTCGATGCTCACTCCTTAATATCTATGTGGTGTAATATCAAAGACATAAATCGAAATAGTCTTTTTTTCGACAGATTAAAGAACCCGGCCCCTTTGGGGCCGGATTCTTTAATCTTCTTCCATAAGATTGCCAATAATTCAGATTTGCCGGAGGCAAAGCTGACCTCTGTCATCTCTTCTCTCCCTACACCGCTCGACGGCGGAATACGACGAAGCTTCGCAAGAGATAGGCCGCCGGAACGCTCCAGATATGGACCAGCCTGGTAAAGGGCGAATACCCGAGCAGAGCCAGGGCGGTCAGGATGTGGAGCTTGTAGGTCAAGGGCACTGGAGCCATGAGCTCTGGCTTCGGCGTAAACATGACGACGCTTCGGATCCAGGGGGCGATGGAGTAGAGCACGTCGTAATGGGTGAAGATCACGTTGTAGAGCCCGAAAGCGCTGACCAGGATGATGAGGCCCAGCAGAACGAGATCGTTGAGGGAGGTTGCGGCAGCGATCCGTTCTTGGCGAAGGCGGCGCAGAAAGAGCCAGACGGCTCCGGGAACCATGAGCAGACCGGCGAGCAGGCCGGCCCAGTAAGCTAGGGCACTGTGGGCTTGAGCGTTGATTCCAGCCAGGTCGTACATCCATTGCGGGATGAGCATCCCCCCGGCGTGACCGACCAGGGTCAGCAGGGCACCCCAGTGGAACAGAGAGCTTGCGTACCTCAGGCTCCTGGTGTGGAGAAGCTGGCTCGACTTGGCGTTCCAGTGCTTCCAGTCCGTGAGGTAGCGGTAGGCGTGGCCCAGGACAAAGGCGGTAAGAACAACGTAGGGAAACACCACAAAGGCCAAGGTGTTGGCGAGATCAGCCATGGGATCCTCTTCCTTTCCTTTGCTCCGTCGCAGGCTCGAGCATTCCGGACAGGATTTTGAACAGAGCGGCGTAGGGGCTGCCCGCCTCCCGAAGGCGCTCGGCCAGTAAAGCGAGGCTCTGGGAATGCTCCTGGAGCATCCACTGGCCCTCGCCATCCGGGCTGTGGGCTATGAGCTCGAGAACCATGGGCAGATAATCCGGCAGCTCGGATATTCCGGGCTCAAAGCCACAGGCGTGGTAGGCGTCCGCGAAGCGGGCAAGCTCAGGGCCGCGCTCTTTGGTCTCACCGTATTGGTGAAAGGTGAGGTTGAGGCAGGTCGAGGCGTCGAGATCGAATGCGGCTGCAAAGGCCTCCTGGCTGCTGAGTAGGGGGGCGCTCAGCAGCTCGTGGTTCAGTCTCCGGATCGCGGCGGCATCGGAACCGGAAAAGGACCGTTCCATCCGCTCCCGGCACCCGGCCAGCTCGGCGATCCACTCCGCTTCCGGGTACTGGAGGAGAAAGGCCAGCATCTGAAGCTGCTCCTTCTGGTGTCGATTCATGGCCCGGTCACCCCCCATTCCCCCTGCCGGGTCAGTAGATCGGGAACGTCCGGTGTCTCGGCCGTAGGCAGTACAAACCGACCCTCGCGCTTGGCGATGGCCAGAAGCTCATACATGGCCCGGACGGTTGCCTTGTCGAGCCCGACATCCGACAGCCGATCGGCATCCGGGTCCTCTCCCAGCCGGGTAGAGCGCATGAAGCCGCGCAGGGCCATCAAGCGCTTCAGGGATCGCCGGACCGGCTGCTCATCACCTGCGGCCAGCAGATTGGCCAGGTAGCGGACCGGGATGCGCATGGCCTCCAGGGTTTCATCCTGCGGCGCATTCGGGTCGGCTTCGCTTTGCAGCGGGCTCAAGGGAGGGATGTACCAGACCATGGGCAAGGTGCGGTACTCCGGGTGAAGCGGCAGGGCCAGCTGCCAGCGGCGGATGAGCTTATCCACAGGGGATCTCCGGGCCGCTTCGAGGTATCCGCCGGGTATGCCCTGCCGGGCCGCCTCGGCCCGATGCTTCGGGTTTTCGGGGTCGAGCAGGATATCCAGATGTCGGGGGTATATCTGCTTCGGGTCCGCCACGGCGGCAGCTTCACCGATGCGGTCGGCATCGTAGAGCAGGACACCCACATAGCGGATGCGACCGACGCAGGACTCGGAGCAGAGCGTGGTCAGGCCGTTCTCCGTCCTGGGGTAGCAGAAGAGGCATTTCTCCGAGGTCCCGCTCTTCCAGTTGAAGTAGACCTTTTTGTAGGGGCATCCGGTCACGCAGTACCGCCATCCTCGGCAGCGCGCCTGATCCACGAGAACAATACCGTCCTCCTCGCGTTTGTACAGAGCGCCCGAGGGGCAGGAGGCCACGCATCCGGGGTTGAGGCAGTGCTCGCAGAGCCTGGGAAGATAGAGCATGAAAACCTGCTCGAACTGCAGATAGCGCTCAAAATCGAGCCCCGCAAAGTTGACGTCACCGCTCCCGGTCTCGCTCACACCGGCCAGGTCGTCCTCCCAGTTCGGTCCCCAGCTTACGGCCATCGGCTTCCCGGTGAGCCTGGAGTAGGGACGGGTGGCGGGCTGATGTTTCTTCTGCGGGCTGTGAATGAGCTGCTCGTAGCTGTAATCCCAGGGCTCATAGTAGGCGTCGATCTGGGGCAGATCGGGGTTGTTGAATATCCGGGCCAGCTTCTGCAACCGGCCCCCGGCCATGAGGGAGAGCCGGCCGCCCTTGGCCTTCCAGCCTCCCCGGTGGAGGGACTGGTCCTCCCACTTCCTGGGATAGCCGATGCCGGGCTTGGTCTCCACGTTGTTGAACCACATGTACTCCGTGCCTTCCCGGCGGGTCCAGACGTTTTTGCAGGGAAGGCTGCAGGTGTGGCATCCGATGCACTTGTCCAGATTGAGTACCATGGCCAACTGGGCCTTAATCTTCATGCCAATCCACCTCGCCGGCCTTGCGGACCACCACAACCTCATCCCGCTGCGATCCGGTGGGGCCGTAATAGTTGAAAAAGTAGCTCAGCTGCCCGTAACCCCCGATCATGTGAGTGGGCTTGACCATGATCCGGGTTACGCTGTTGTGGGTGCCGCCGCGCTGTCCCGAGCGCTTGGAAAGGGGTGTGTTGATGAGCCGTTCCTGGGCGTGGTACATGAATGCTTTCCCTCGCGGGATGCGATGGCTGACCACGGCCTTGGCCACCACCACCCCGTTCACGTTGAAGCATTCCAGCCACTCGTTGTCCCTAACCCCGATGGTCCGAGCGTCCTCGCTGTTGATCCAGATGGCCTCGCCGCCCCTAAACAGGGTGAGCATGGGCAGCGTGTCGGAGTAGGTGCTGTGGATGGACCACTTGGAGTGGGGCGTGAGGTAGTTGAGAACGAGCTCCGGTCCCGGCTCCCGAGATACCCCGACCGATCCCAGGGACTCCATGTCCAGCGGCGGCCGGTACAGGGGCAGGTTTTCCCCGAAGCGGAGAATCCACTCGTGATCCAGGTAGAACTGGGCCCGTCCGGTCAGGGTGCGAAAGGGGAGCTTGTCCTCGATATTGACCGTAAACGGGGCATAGGTCCGGCCTCCGGTCTCCTTGCCGCTCCAGGAGGGCGAGGTGATGATCTTGCCGGGCTGGGCGGTCAAGGACTCGAAGGTGTGCCGCTCCCCGCTTCGCTCCTGGCTCAGATGGGACAGCCTAAGGCCGCTTCTTTGCTCCAGACCGCTCCAGGCCTTGACTGCGGTTTGTCCGTTGGTCTCCGGAGCCAGGGTCAGGATGGCGCTCGCCACATCCCGGCCGGAAAAAAGGCGGGGTCTGCCCTGAGCGATCCCGTGCTCCACGGTCCCCAGCTCCCGCCGCAGCATCTCGGATTCCGTCTCCGCCTTCCAGGAAACGCCCTTCGCCCCCATGCCCTGCTCCTCCGGGAGCGGGCCGAACGCGGTCATCATCTCGTAGGTGCCCGGATAGTCCCGATCGACAACGGTGAGCTGGGGCAGGTTCCTCCCAGGCACCGGTTCTGAGCCGCCGTCCTTCCAGTCCATGACCCGGGGCTGGGCGATCTCTCCCGGGGTATCGTGGGCTAGGGGCGTGGCCACCAGATCCTTTTGCCGGCCCAGGTGCTTGTCTGCCAGCTGGGAGAACTTTTCGGCAATAGTTTTGAACTGGTCCCAGTTGCTCCTCGTCTCCCAGGGCGGATCGATGGCTGGGTTGAAGGGATGGATGAAGGGATGGAGATCCGTGGTGCTCAGATCGTGCATCTCGTACCAAGAGGCGGCGGGAAGGGCAACATCCGCATACAGGGCGGAGGTGGACATGCGCATCTCCATGGTAACCAGTAGATCAAGCTTGCCCTCAGGCGCCGGCTCACGCCATTCGACCTCCCTGGGGCGGTTCTCGGCTTCGGCGTTGGCCACCGCGTTGTCCACCCCGAGAAGATGCTTCAGGAAGTACTCGTGTCCCTTGCCGCTGGCCCCGAGAACGTTGGCCCGCCAAAGGAAGAGCACGCGGGGAACGTTCTGCTGGCTGTCGGGATCCTCAATGGCGAAGCGGAGTCGGTCCTTTTTGAGCTCCTCCACGGCAAAGGCGGCGATCTCCTCTGAGGAAGCGGCGCCCGCTGCTTCGGCCTGCTGACAGATATGGAGCGGATTTTGGTTGAACTGCGGTTGCGCCGGCATCCAGCCCATCCGACAGGCAGCTGCGTTGAAGTCCGCAGGATGGCGATAATCCACCTGATCCCTGTGGAGCGGGGAGGCGAGCGCTGAGGCGTCCATGGTGTCGTAGCGCCATTGGCAGGTGGCGAAGTAGTAGAAGGAGGTGCCGTTGACCTGCCTGGAAGGACGGATCCAGTCCAGCCCAAAGGCGATCTGGGACCAGGCCGAGATGGGCCGAATCTTCTCCTGGCCCACGTAATGAGCCCAGCCGCCGCCGTTCACCCCCTGACAGCCGCACAGGGTGGTCAGATTGATGATGGCCCGGTAGGTCATGTCGCTGTGAAACCAATGATTGGTCCCGGCGCCCAAGAAGATCGTGGCCTTGCCCCGGGTTCTCTCCGCGGTCTCGGCGAGCTCTCGGGCCACCCGGAGAGCGTCCGCCGCCGGAACGCCGGTGATGCCCTCCTGCCAGGCCGGGGTGTATGGCTTGGGGTCGTAGTAGTCGGCCGGGTAATCGGACAAGTCGGCCTCATCCGGGAGGTTGGAAGGCTCGGCGGGCACAAGGCCCACATTGGCGGCCAGGAGATCGAAGACTGTGGCTGCGTAGACTTCACCCTCAGGGGTATCAACCCGCTTTACCGGTACGTACCCGGTCTTGCTGCCCCCTCCGGAAAACTCGAACACCGGGAGCTTGATGCCCAGCCACCCGTCGTTGGCCCCTCCGAAGCTCAGCAAGGGATCGATGGTTTTTCCGGTGTCTGCGTTTCGCAGATGGAGGTTCCAGCGCCCCTGCTCCCCCCAGCGAAAGCCGATGCTTCCGTGGTGGACCGCGGGCTCGTCCGCTTCGGCGTCCCAGAGCAGGGTTTTCCATTCCCCGTTGTGCAGCTCCGGCAGTATGGCAGAGGCCCGCAGAAAACGGCCCGGCAGCCATCCCCCTTCGGTCTGGTCCAGGCGTACCAGGCAGGGGAGATCGGTGTAGGAGGCGGCGTAGCCGGTGAAGTACGTCGAAGCCCGTTCCAGGTAGAACTCCTTGAGAATGACGTGGGTCATGGCCATGGCAAGAGCCCCGTCCGTGCCCGCTTTGGCCGGAAGCCAGGTGTCGGCGAACTTGACGTACTCGGCATAGTCCGGGGCCACCGCAACCACCTGCGCGCCGCGGTAGCGGGCCTCGGTGTAGAAGTGGGCGTCAGGCGTGCGGGTCATGGGAAGGTTTGTGCCCCAGACGATCATGTAGGCCGCCTCAAACCAGTCCGCGCTCTCCGGAACGTCGGTTTGATCGCCCCAGATCTGGGGTGAGGCCGGCGGGAGATCGGCATACCAATCATAGAAGCTGATCATGGAGCCGCCGATAAGGGAGAGGAACCGGGCCCCGGAGGCGTAGCAGACCATGGACATGGCCGGTATGGGGGTGAAGCCGAAGATCCGGTCCGGACCAAAGGTCTGGATGGTGTGTACCAGGGAGGCGGCCACCAGCGTTGCCGCCTCCTCCCAGGAGACACGGACCAAGCCGCCCTTGCCGCGGACCTTCTGGTAGGCCCTCACCTTGTCCGGATCCTCAGCAATGGTTTTCCAGGCCTTCACCGGATCGGGATGCTCCTCCAGCTCCCTTCGCCACAGGTCGAGGAGCGTGGAGCGGATATAGGGGTATTTGAGGCGCACCGGGCTGTAGGTATACCAGGAGAAGGTGGTTCCCCGGGGGCAGCCGCGCGGCTCGTGGTCCGGCATCTCCGGACCGCAGCCCGGGTAGTCGGTGGCCTGAAGCTCCCAGACGATGAGGCCGTTTTTGACATATACGTCCCAGGAGCAGGATCCGGTGCAGTTCACGCCGTGGGTGGAGCGGACCTTTTTGTCGTACTGCCAGCGGTTGCGGTAGAAGTCCTCCCACTCCCTCTGGCCGCAGCGCACCTCGGCCAGCCCGTGGGACAGGGTCTCCTCGCTGCAGGAGGCGTCTTTGCCTTTGGCTCGCAGAAAGCGCAGCTTGGCAAAAGGGTTTTCCCGGGTCATGATCCTCTCTCCGCAGAACAGGTCTCTTTGTGCCTGGGTTCTTCGCCGTGGCAATCGGATGGCTCAGCGGTCGCTTCGGTCATTCCCCTTTCGGAAGGCTCTTCCATGCCCAGCGTCTCGGACAAGCTCACCCTGAGCGGCGGGGAGCAGAAGGCCTATAAGGACCTCCTGGCGCTCCTGAGGTCATCCCAGAAGATGTTGTCCTCGGAGCATGTCACGCAGTATTCCTCCTCTTCGACGACCTGACGCAAGTAGGCGATGAGCTCGGCCTGGGCGTCCATAATGTACCTCCTTTTAGACGGGCTCAGCCCGTGTCTATGTTCAGAATACACTCAGCATACCATTCTCGTCCGCGAAGAACAGCCCACTACCCGATGATTCACCGACTCACAACAGGTTTTCCGGAGGGTACCCTCGGCTCCGTACC
This sequence comes from uncultured Desulfohalobiaceae bacterium, assembly GCA_964595165.1. GTDB lineage: Bacteria > Desulfobacterota > Desulfovibrionia > Desulfovibrionales > Desulfothermaceae > CAZQPF01. The sequence continues at coordinate 1,093 of CAZQPF010000094.1, read as the reverse complement.
GGCTGAAAGGCGCCACAACAGGTTGGAGACACTCGTTGGAATCCCTGCCCAACAGGTCAGCGTGGCTAGAGGCCACGCTGACGAACATTTAGGATTCAATCTGGACCTTTTTGGACTTGGCCTCGGTAGTTTTGGGGACGCTTACCTTAAGGACGCCCTGCTGGAACTTGGCCTGGATGTCGGAGATAGCTCTCCTCTGCCTGAAGAACAGAGCCTGGTCCGGACCGGATGCGCTCTGCTCTCCCGTATCTTTATCAGCAAAAGATGTGCCCGTTCGAATGTATGCGCCAGGCTCGGCTCGAGCCGATGGCTCAGGAGGGTGAGCTTCTGCCGGGATGCTTCCCGCGGATGTGGCATGCCCCCGATGGATGCGGCGTGACGCACACGGGCTGTCACAGGTTCTATGTACGGCTTTTTTTTCGAAAGCGAAGTGATCCCAGGAGTAAAGGAATAGTTTAGAAAAGAGGGGCTCGGTGGGACAGAAACGTGCATGATCAGCCCAAAAGCATCCCCAGGCGATGCATCTTGCGGTACAGGGTCTTGCGGTGAATTCCCAGAAGGAATGCGGCCCTCGACTTGTTGCCTTGGGCTTTGCTGATGGCGTTTTCTATGTTCTCCCGGGTGAGCTCCTCGGCGAGGGGCCTGCTTGGGGCCTGACCGGATTCTCTGGACTCGAGGAGCTCGGTGGGGAGGTGATCGATGTTGATGTTGCCGCCGGGGCACAGGAGGCAGCCGTGCTCTATGGCGTGCTTGAGCTCCCGGACGTTCCCCGGCCAGTCGTAGTGCATGAACAGGCTCATCACCCCGTCAGTAACCCCGGTGATTTTCTTGGAGAACTCCCGGCTGTAGTGAAGGCAGAAATGGTTCACCAGGAGCGGGATGTCCTCCTTTCGCTCCCGAAGCGGCGGAAGATTGATGTTCATTACCTTGAGCCGGTAGTAGAGGTCGTCGCGGAAGCTGCCCTCCCTAATCTTTTGCAGCAGATCCACATTGGTGGCCGAGACGATGCGCACGTCTGCCTTGATGGTCTGGTTGGATCCCACCCGTTCGAACTCCTTGTTCTCCAATACCCGCAGGAGCTTGAGCTGGATGC
>CAZQPF010000093.1:0-11778 GCA_964595165.1 uncultured Desulfohalobiaceae bacterium | reverse complement strand
TTCGCTCCAGCTCTCCCACCTGCCGGCTGAAATCCATGATCAGCTTCTGCGTGGTTGACGCTGTTTCCCGGCCCAGCTCAGTAATGGCCTCCAGCTGGCTCAAGGCGGCATTGAAATTGCGCAGGTTCTTGAGCGCCAAGACCAAAAACTCGCGCACATCCCGGCCGTCGACCTGCACGTTCTCCAAATCCAGAACGTCTTGAAGGGAAAACACAGCCGAGTTGCTGACCACATACAGATCCTGGAGCAGATCCTGGATCGCCTCCTCCTGGGCCTTGGCCTTCTGGGAGATTTCAACCACTGCATCCAGCTTGCGGCTTAAATCTTCCAGTACTTGAATATGGTCGGTAGTCATATTCACTCCTTATGTACTTGTACTCGCTTCTTTTACGGGTAATACTTGCCGGCCATGCTCATGTACGGAGATATGGGCATATCCTTGCCCAAAAGGAGCAAATGCCAATAGGCCCAGCGGAACATCATCTTGCCGTAGTGGTTCATGTTGGTTTCCCGGAGCAGGGTAAAGGGGCCGATGCCGGGCAAGGGGAACTTGCCCGGCAAAGGCTCTTGGGTATAGTTGAAGTCGATGAGCAGGGCCTTGTCGAATCCGGACTCGATGAAGCAGTTGGAGTGGCCATCGTACTTGGGCAGAGGCTCCAGCCCGTCCAGCCAGCGAAGGATGTTTTCAACCACGATTTCGCTCTCGAAATGGGCCACCGAGCCGGCCTTGGAGGTGGGCACGTTGGTGGCGTCTCCCAGGATGAAGATGTTGTCGAAGTCCTTGCTCTGCAAGGTATTGTTGTTGGTGGGCACCCAGTTCAGTACGTCGCCCAGACCGGATTCCTCCAAAAAGGAGGCTCCCTTGTTGGTGGGGATGCTCACCAGAAGGTCGAAATCCAGCTCCCGGCCGTCGTAGGACACGATCTGCTTTTTCTCATTGTCCACATGACTGAGTGCGAACTCCGGAACTATCTCGATGCCCTTTTCATTACAGACATGCTGCAGGGTTCTGGAGGCTATGGGCTTGGTAAATGGACCATCCAGGGGAGTAGCGTAGAAGATCTTCACCTTGTCCCGCAGACCCCGTTCTTGGAAGTACCAATCAGCCATCATGACGAACTCTGGAGGGGCCACCGGGCACTTAACCGGCATCTCGGCTATATTTAATACAAAATTCCCTCCACGAAAGCTGCGCATGGCTTTTTGCAGCTTTATGGCCCCATCGATGGTATAGAAATCAAAAATGCTTTTCTGCCAGTGCTTGCCCGTCATTCCTTCCTGTTCCGAAGGATCGATGACCGATCCACTGGCGATGATCAGCAGGTCGTACTGCAGCTCCCCCTTTCCCAGATACACCGTGTTCTTTTCCGGGTCCACTCTGTGAATGGGGGAGACCAGGAACTCCACCTCCCGGGGCAGGAAGTTTTCCCTGGGTTTGACCAGATCGTGCTTGTCCTTGTAAACCCCGAAGGGAACGAACAAAAGTCCGGGCTGATACACGTGTTCCCGGTTTTGATCCACAACAGTAATGGAAATTTCATTGGTTTCGATTTCATGGCGAAGACTGCTGCACAGTCTGTTGGCCATCATGGTTCCAGCGGTTCCGGCTCCGAGGATGACGATGTTGCGCATAAGGACCCCCTGCTTGGTATCATCATTTCTCTATTGAGCTAATCATTGGTCACACACCAGGCTCCCAAATCGGCCTGGGCCAGTTCCAATAATTGCCTGGTCAAACGGCTCAGTTCCAGATAAAAAGCTAAAATGGTATGCTTTTCAATGTTTTCGGCCAACAAGGGAAACCAGTGCCCGATATGGCGGTGCACAAATAAGGTCCGTTGCTCCTGATAAAATCTTTTTTGCTCTTGGTCCTGGCTGCCTTTTTCCTGCCAGCCAAGATAGGCCACAAACTCCAGCTCTGCGGCCACATGGTCCGGCGGACTCTGAAAATCAGGCGAGATGTCCAGGCCGCACTCCTGGTATATCCTTTTGACTTCGGCCGTTGATTGGCCCATCAACCGGCCCTCGGACTCCAGGTAGACCGAGCCGAAGGGCGGGGCCTCCAGTTGGAAGGGCCCGATGAACAGCCGGGAGTACTCTTTGAGCAGTTCATCCAGGCTCTGTTCCTGAAATGCAGCCAGCATCCGGCCGGCTGCATCGGCCATTTCAGGATCTAAATATGTGACAATTTCGGGCAAGGCTTGCAGGCTCTCCAGGAATTCGGGAGTCGGCCGATAAAAGCAGCCGGCGACCAGGGACAGGGCGTTGTACAGAGCCTGATCTTTTTCAGGCAGGGTATGCGCAGACATTGGAACGCTCCCAAATTTTTATGAAATTCGCTTTAAAAAAAACAAAGAGGGCCTGCTCTTGAAGACAAGGGGCGGCCACTTGACCCAGGTTCTTTCAGTAGGGCGGTCCTCTCCGAGGACCAGCCCCTTTTCTACAATGGCCAGCCCTTCGGAGAAGGGCGGCCTACGCCGACTGCCCGTGGGGTGTATCATCCAGCCGCAAGAACTTCTCGCCCAGGGTGTACAGCAAAAGCATAACGCACAAAGCAAAGACGACCACCAATATCTCCCATATACTGGGAAAATAGGTCAGGACTTCGGGCAGTCCTTCGCCCTTGGGGCCGACCGGCCGGACCTGGCCGCCGATAAGGATCTGCATGTGCACGGCAAAGATGCCGATCAAGGTGATGGCCGAGGCCAGAGTCTTGGCCCAGGCGGTGCGCCGCAGGCTTTCACTGATCATCAGCAGGTACGGGATGACCAGAAACAGAATAAGACTGAAGTTGATGGCCGTGGCGAATTCCGGTTGGGTGTATCCGGAACCCAGAGCCAGTTTCAGAAAGTAAAAGAGCAGGGTCAGGCCAATGACAAAGGAAAACTTGCGGGCCAGCATGTTCATGGCCGTATCACTGACCTGGGAACAGTACCTCCTGACCAGGGAACAGATATTGACGTACAGAATAATTAAAGCCATGCCGGAGAGCAGGGCGATGACCAGGGAGAAGACGGAAATAAAGGGTCCGAAATAGGTCGGTCTGGCCTCGGTCAATCCAAAAACCGATCCCAGCATCAGGGCGGCGAAGGTGGCGGTAAGCATGGAGGCGATGCCCAGGTACCGACTGCCGGCGGAGTGCCAGTCCCCCTGGTGCATACGCCACAGTTTGGCGATCAAAAAGACCAACTCCAGGCTGTACAGGGCTCCCATCCACCAAATGGGCGAAGTCAGATTGGGAGAGAAAATGATATAGATCATATGGGTCAAGGCTCCCAATTCCAGGCCGATGGATATAAATGCGGCCATAAGAGTGGCAATGGCCAGAAAAACCAAGCGCTTGGCCAAAGGCTCGTATTCCTGCATATTAAAGACCAGCGGCATGGATGCTACCAGAGACAGCCCGGTACTGGTCAGGGCAAAAAAGACATAGGCCCCCAGGGGCAGAGGCCAGATAAGCACGTCATTGGCATTAAACAGGTAGTGTCCCTGGACGAAGAGAAGGACAGCCGTGAACAAGCCGATACCGATGCCGACCAAAAGAATGGCCAGCCAGGATATAAACAGGGTGTTTTTGCCGCTCATGAGACCTCTCCTTTGGTCTGAATGTAGGTTCCGGGGTTAAAGCTGCGGATGTAGAACACCTTGGGATTGGTTCCCAAATGCTCCTTGAGCCGATAGGACCTGTATTTGCCCAGCAGCTTGCTCACCGCACTGGAGGGGTTGTTCAGGTCTCCGAAAATGCGGGCATCCGCAGGGCAGGCCTCCACACAGGCCGGCAGGAGCCCCTTTTGCAGGCGGTGATCGCAGAAGGTGCACTTCTCCACCACTCCCTTGGTCCGGATGCCGTCCAGGGTGCTCTCCCGCTCCGGATTGTAGTAGGGAGTGACGTAGCCCCCCACCTTCTGCACAGTCTCCTTGGCCGACGTGGTGCAGCCCTCGATGAGGACCTCCTGCGAGCGCCATTCCGGGTGGGGCTTGCGCCAGTTGAAGTAGATGACCCCGTAAGGGCAGTTGAACATGCAGTACTTGCAGCCGATGCATTTGTCCGGATCGTGCATGGTGATGCCGCTCTCTGTCTTGTGCAGGGCTCTTGTGGGGCAGCCCCGAACGCAGGGGGCGTTGTCGCAGTGATTGCACAGGGTGGGTATGTAGTGGTAGCGCACATTGGGGAAGGTCCCCACGGTCTCGGTGATTTTATAGGACCAGTAGATGCCTTCCGGGGTGTTGTTCTCGGTCTTGCAGCCGATGATGCAGGCCCCGCAGCCCACGCACTTCTGATGATCGATTACCATGGCCCATCTTGTCATGTGTGTGTCCTCCTTAGGCCTTGACTATCTTGACCCTGGTGGTCCCGTAATAGGCTGAAGCGCCGCTCAGCCGGTCGTAGTCCGCCGGGATGATGTAGTTGTTGTTCCCGCCTCGCGGCTGCTTGCCAAAGACCTTGGCCGCCAGGCGGCCATAAGCCCAATGCCCCTGCCCGTAACACTTGGCTACAGTTCCCGGCCGGACCCCTTCCCAGAGCCGGGCCGAACACTGGATTTCCCCGGAGGGAGAGATGATCTTAATGGAGTCGCCCTCCTGGATTCCCATTTTTTGAGCATCTACAGGATTTAATTTTGCCACATCGGCGTGCTGCTTCTCCCCGGGATCCAGGTCCTTGAGCTCATAGTACCAGGAGCAGTTGGCGGTCCGGCCCTCCCGGTTCAGCCTGGCCTTGTGGTCCACAAAGACCAGTGGATACTCCGAGGGATCGCCGTGCACGTACGGCTCTTCATAGTGGGGCACAAAGGCCAGCTCTCCGCGGGCCTGGTACTTGCATACCTCCAAAACGTGATCCACCGTGGTGCCGTGCTTATTGGCGTGCTTTTCCAGGGCCTTCTTGAGAGTTTCTGAATAGAACTCGAACCTGCCGGTCTCGGTCTTCATCTTCCCCCAGCGCTTTCTGTAAGGATAGAGGTCGGAGTTGGAGACCCCGATTCTCTTGAACTCCTCCCAGCCGTTGATCTTGTCTCCGCCCTCCCATTTGGCCGGATTCCAGAGCTTTTCGGTGGCTATTTTCACCGCGTACTCGGCGAACTCCTTTTCATTCTTCGGCGGCTTGCCGCTCTCCGGGTCCAGGAACTTTTCCACATGGTAGCGGTGCAGCAGGTCAAAGCCCCTGTCCGCCAGCTTCTTGCCCAGCAAGAAGGGAACTTCGGTCTCGTCGATCTTGTAGTCAAAGGGCATGTCGATGATGGGCTGCTGCAGGACCACATGCCGGTAGCCGTGGCCGTGGGACTTGGTATAGCCCCACTTCTCGAACTGATGGTGGGTATCCGGCAGGACGATGTCCGCGAACCAGGAGAACTCCGAGGCGTTGGTGGTGATGTGCACCAGAAAGGGGATCTTGGCCAGGGCCTTATCCCAGCGCTGGCCTTCTGGGGCCGAGAAGTTGAAGTTGTTCATGTAGCCGATGGCCACCTTGATCTCGTTGGGGTCCTCATTGATGATCGCGTCAGCAGCCCGGTTGGTGTTCACCCCGCCCCCGGACTTGCCCTTCTTGAGGCAGGGAAACTCCAGCCGGCCTCGCTGGTCGATCTTTTCGTGCTTTTTCCCCTGCTTGGCAGTTTCGTCCAAATATTCGGAGTAATCCGGAAAGTCCTGCACATAGACCTTGTTGGCCTTGAGCGTGCCTCCTACATTGTCCACCCCTCCGGTCAAGCCGTTCAGGGCATGGCAAGCCATGCAGGCATAGGCGCTGCGGACCTGCATGCTCGGCCCGCCTCCGACCCAGGACATGACATTCGGAGCGGCCTGGGCATATTCCATGGCTACCCTGCGGATCTGCTCGGCGGAGAGCCCGGACTTGTCCGCGGCCCACTCCGGGGTCTTGTCCTTGACCTCCAGGTTCCACCATTTGACCAGCCCATGGGTGTATTTTTCCTGAAAAAGCGATTCGTCAACTGTCTGACCATGGGCAAAGCGGTTGACCCCGTCGGTGAAATCGCCGACAAAATCACGGTACCACAGGCCTTCGGTGAGGATGACGTGGGCTATGGCCACGGCAATGGCCCCATCTTCGCCTGGCTTGGCTGCAAGCCACTCATCCGCCTTGGCTGCTGTGGCCGAGAGCCTGGGCTCCACGATGGCCACCTTGGCCCGGTCCAGGGCGTTGCCCCAAGCATAGCTGTAGTAGGAGACCTGACGGTTGGCGGCCAGGGGGTCCGCCCCCCAGAGGAGGATATAGCGGGTGTTTTCCACGTCGTATTGCCGGTAGCCCCAGTATCCTTCGGTGTAATAAGGGCCGAACTTCTCCCCTTCAGCGCACAGGGTGCTGTGGGAGATGTTGCTCGGGGAGCCGATGATCTTGGTCATGGAGTCGTAGAGCACGTCCCGCATGTAGGTGTAGCGGCCGCGGAAGAGCGCGTACTTGTGGGTTTCATTGTTTTGGCGCAGCTCCATGATCCGGTCGGCAATGGTATCCAGGGCCTCTTCCCAGGAAATGGGCACAAATCCCGGATCCTGGTCCCTTCCCTTTTTGGGGTTGGTCCGCTTCATGGGTGTCTTGATGCGGTCCGGATCGTAGACCTGCTGCAGGCCGAGATGGGTTCTGGGGCAGCTGGCCCCCATGTTCACCTTGGAATGCGGGTTGCCGCGGACCTTCACCGCCCGGCCGTCCACCACGTAGACCTGCTTGGAGCACCAGGAGGTGCAGCCCTGGCAGTTGGCCGGAAGCCATTGACCGGCTTCACCGGGAACGGCCGCTTCAGCGGTGCTGGTGCGGACAAAGGCCCGCAAGGCCGGCATTCCGCCAACAATCGCTCCCGCGGCCAATGAGCCCTTGACAAAGGTTCTACGGGTTAATGCTGTACAAGATGCGGATTGAGGACTGTCGGATGTTCGTTTCATAAGCCATCCCTTTGTTTTTTTCCGTGAAAAAACTGTTGTCGACCCCATATTGGCCTGTGCCGTAAGCCTTACAAACCATCAGCCAGGCTTAGTGGCCTGCTTTTCCAGAACCGTCTTCAGACAGATGCGCAGCTCTTCGCTGGAGCAGGGCTTGCGCAAGATGGCGAAAACATTTCTCCGCATGGCTTCCTTGAGCTCCGGATGATAGGTGCGATTGGACAGAACGATGGCCGCACAATCAGGCTTGAGCTGCAACAGATGCCGGAAGAAGCGATCGTCCAGGGGGATGCCATCAAGGTCCACTAAGAGAGAGAAAGAGCCCTCCTCCCTTTCCAGATGCCCCATACAGTCGCTGACTGTTGCCACCGGCTGCCTCCGCCCCCCTGTCTCCTGAAGAACCTGGTCAACAGCCAGGCTGGTTTCCGGATCCAATCCGAGAGCCAGCAAGCGGTGTTCATGGGAGTTGCTGTCAATCATGATCTGCTTGAATAACACACTGTTTATATAGCTGATAGTTGAAAAACCGCATGAAACTTTTGGCTTCTTATCTTCGCTCAGCGCTATGCGTCTTCAGTTCAAATTTAATTGTTCTTCACTCTTGCTGTGAGCTATCAGCTTCTTCTAACCGTGAACTGGGAACTTTGAACACTTGAATATACATGGCAAGATTCGGTCCACTGGCAGACAGAAAGGGGCCAAACAGGTGAACGAATCTACAGCCTGCTGATATTGCGGGGTTTCAGGGAAAGGAGTAAAGGATGGAGGGGTTGTTGCGCTCAGCTTAAGCCGGCGACGCTGGTGTCCAAAATCAGGACACTCCAGCATGGACTGGCAAGAAAATCAATAAAAATCAGTATGTCAATCTGTGTATTGACTTTGGACACCAGCACGGGGGCCCATGTCCATACCCGGCAGCATGACCGCCGCTCAACCGTTTTGCTGAAGATTGAAGCGTTTCAGCTTGCTGTACAGCGTACTCCGGCCGATTCCCAGCCTTTCAGCCGCAAGCTTCTTGTTCCAGCCGCACTCTTCCAGGGTCTGTATCAGCAGGTCCCTCTCATGGGACCACATATTCTTTTCCGGTGTGGTTGGCTGGCTGGGCTCCAGAAGCTTGTCCGGCAGATCTCCCGGAAGGAGACGATCCTCTCGAGCCATGATTACGGCCTGCTCCATGACGTTCTCCAGCTCTCGCACGTTGCCCGGCCAAGGGTAGCGCAGAATCAGGCGCATGGCCTGGGGGCTGATATCCTCTATCTGCTTGCCCAGCCTGGCTGAAAACAGGGACAGAAAATGTTTGGCCAAAAGGGCCACATCGTTGCCCCGGGCCCGCAGGGGCGGGAGATGAATAGGGACCACCTCCAGCCTGTAGTAGAGGTCTTCGCGAAAGCGGCCGGCCCGGACCTCTTCCAGCAGGTTCTTGTTGGTGGCCGCGATGATACGCATGTCCACCTCGATTGTCCGTCTGCCGCCGAGCCTTTCGAACCTCTGGGTCTGCAGAACGCGCAGCAGCTTGACCTGCAGCTCCAGCGGTATCTCCCCGATCTCGTCCAGAAAAACCGTCCCTCCGTCAGCCTGCTCGAAGCGGCCCGGCTTGGCGCTGTTTGCTCCGGTGAAGGCCCCTTTTTCATGGCCGAAAAGCTCGCTTTCGATCAGGGTGGAGGGAAAAGCCGAGCAGTCAATGACCACAAAGGGCTTGTCCTTCCGAGGGCTCCTGTCGTGAATGGCTTTGGCCACCAGCTCCTTGCCGGTCCCGCTCCCGCCGCTAATGAGAGCCGTCGCCCCGGTAGGGGCCACCTCATTGATCAGATTAAAGACCTTTTGCATGGCCGGATCCTTGCCCACAATATTCCCGAACATGGGGTGCCCATCCAGGAGGGAGCGAAGACCCAGCATCTCTTCTTCCTGTCGAGCCGCCCGGAAGATGCTCTCCGCAGAGTGGGCGATGATCAGGGTGACCAGGTCGGCTTCCTTGAAGTCGCAGTCGCAATCACCCGGGCAGGCTATGACCAAGGCCCCGAAGATGCTTTCCTGGCTGTCAAAAGGTATAACCGCCTGGGCCTGGGACTGAGCCATGGAGTGATCAACCAGCGGCGGGCCGAAACGAGCGGATCTACAGACCGAGTGCGGGGTGAGGCTGCTCAGGGCTACTTCGAGCTCCGCCAGCATTTGCTGATCGTGCTTGATCTCCCCGCCCTGGCAGGTAAGCTTCACCAGACGGGTTTGGCCCTGGCTGCACAGCAGCAGGACCATCTCCTTGCAGGTCACAATCTCCTGGAGCCGGCTTATGAGATACTTGGCGATCGAGTCCAGTCGGGTTTGGGCGGATACGGTGCGGATCACCTCATAGGCTATGGACAGCTGCCTGTGCATCTGCTCCAGGCTTTCAGCCTGCTGTCGCAGGTTGTGGGTGTACTCCTCCAGGCGGGCGGCCATATGATTGAACGACTCCGCCAGAGTAGCGAACTCGTCCTTGCCCATGGCGGGCACCCGGACTTCAAAGGATCCTTGCTTCATGGCCTGGGTGGCCTCAAGGAGCGATTCAAGCGGCCTGGTGATGCGGCGCATGAACAAGAGCCCCCCGACAACGCTCGGGATGAGGATGATCAGGGTGACCAGGCCTATTTCCAGCCAGAGCTCCTGCATACGGGCGACCAGCGCTCCCCTGTCGAACCCCATGCGCAGGGTTCCGGCCTTGCCCTCAAACACGGGCCAGGCCAGATCCAAAATGTCCTTGGCTCCGGACTTGGAGAGCACACGCTGCAGACCGGGCTCGCTTTGCCCCGGGGGGCTGTTGGCATCGACAAGGTCACGGGGAACGCCCTGTTCAAAGGTGTGGGCCAGGATCTGACCCTGGCGGATGACAAAGGCATACTCCACACTGGGATGGCTGTGTACATGATTGGTGAGTGCCTTTTGCAAGCCCACAAGGTCATTGATCAAAATGAGGTCCGAGACCTGCAGGGACAGGGAATGGGCCTGGTTTTCAGCCTGGGCCTTAAGGTTTTCATTCAGAGCCCCGGAGTAGCGCTGCGAAGCGAGGACCGCCACCAGCAGGCAGCTGACAACCACCAGAGCGGTCACAGCCAGCAGCAGACTCCCCTTAAGGGTTTTGGGCGATATCCGCATCGAGCTCCTCGTTACCCAGCTCCTGTGCCATAGTGCGGATAGGAGCGTACCATGAATCCTTTGGGCGAATGAAACGATCGATATTCAGCCTGGACAGAATATCCCTTCCCCGCTCTTTGTTATGCATAGAGAGCAGAAGCTCCTTCAAACGTCCGCGCAGCTCTGCTGCCATGTCCGAGGAAACCACCAGCGGCGGAATGCCGAAAGGCTCAGATTTGCGGATAACCCGAGTCTGCCTGGCAGTGTCCGATTCATTTTGGCGCATGAACTCCCAGATGAGGCTGTCCACCGCCCCTCCGTCCACCAGGCCCTTGGCCACGGCCAGAATGGAGTTGTCGTGGCTGTAGGTGTAAATGGTTTGGGAAAAGAACTTCTCCGCGCTGGTTCCCATCTGATGCAGCCAGTAAAGGGGTACAATGCGGCCTGAGTTGGAATGGGGGTCGGTGAAGGCAAAGGCCTTGCCTTCAAGGTCTTGGAGGGTCTGGAAGGGAGAATCCGCAGGCACGATGAGATAGGAATGGTAAAAGTGGCTGCCATTGATCTGCGGCGCAACCAAAAGGTCGAAGCCGCTGTCCTCTTGCCCCAGAGCATAAGGCCCGGAGCAGATAAAAGCCAGGTCCAGACGCCCCTTGCGGAACAAGTCGTTGATCTGGGCATAGGTCTTGCGTTGGACAAAGACCAGCTCCCGGTCCAGACGCCGGCTGACATAGGCAAAGAGCTCCCTGTACTGGGAGTAGGTCTCACGAGGGGAGACCATGGCCCCAACGGCAATGCGCAGCTGCTCCCGGGCTTCTCCTTCAACCTTCCTGTCGGTCTCGGGCAGGACCTTTTCGAAATCCACGACCGCCGCATCCTTTTCCAGGGCGTCTCTATCTTCGCATCCCGTGAGCAGCAAAACGCTGCCGAGAAAAAATAGACAGAGGAAAACAACAGGGAGCTGGAGCCTAGATGCGACGGTATTCATGCACTGTAATTGTAGCCCAACATATGAACAAAGATCAATGGAGCTAAGCTTATTGCATTTGTCTGCGCTCTGCGCATGAGCTGTGAGCTTTGAGCTCTCAAGGTTTCTGCTGCAACATACTCTTCAGCTTGTCCTTGCTGGGAACCTTGCCTACGGCAACCACCTCTCCGTTGATCATCAGCCCTGGAGTGCCCATTATTCCGGCCTTGGCGATCTCCTTTGTATCCCGGACATGCTCCACCTCCCCAGCCAGGTTCAGCTCCGAGAGGACCTGGTAGATGGTCTGTTCCAGCTGATCGCAGCGGGCGCATCCCGGCCCGAAAACCTTGATTTCCAGCCCGGACCGCTCCTCCTGGACAGGCAGCCCGACGAGCTTTTTGTATTCACGCACAAAGGCCTGGGCATGATCCTGCTCAGTCCCGTCTGGAATGTAGTTCTTCTTTTTCAGCTTGGCCAACAGCTCCTGCCCCAGCTCCTCCTCGGAAAAGGAGGTCCCGTGCTTTTCATAGGCCTCCTGCAGGGCCTGTTTAAGGCCAATTATCCCGGTCTTGGCGCCCTTGATCTTTATCAGGCTGTGATCTTCAGACATGGTTCTCACCTCCTTTGCAGACAGCTTACTCCGGGTTGCAAGTTACATGGCAGACACCGGTGGGTGTTTCCACGGCATAGGGAAAGTATTTGCCCTTGAACCACAAGGCCACGTTGACCAAGGAAATCAGCACCGGCACTTCGATCAAGGGACCGATGACCGCGGCAAAGGCCTCGCCGGAGTTGATGCCGAAAACAGCGATGGCTAC
>CAZQPF010000092.1:0-11799 GCA_964595165.1 uncultured Desulfohalobiaceae bacterium | reverse complement strand
ATCGGCTCCCTCGAGCCCGGCAAATGCGCCGACTGCCTGGTGCTCAATGCCAATCCCCTGGAGAACATCCGGTGCCTCCTCGATCCGGAATCCATCCACATGATCGTCAAGAATGGGCAGCGTATCGAAGGACGGGTGGATACCTCCAGGTGGTCCGAAGAGTCTCCCCTCAGACTGGTATAAAGCTCCGGCTTGAAACTGCAGCCCACCGCCAGCCCAGCACTCGGCTGGCCGAGACTTGGCTTGGATATAGGCTCAGGACGCGCCGCTGGGGCAGGGCCCATCTTCTGTTGCAGATCAAGATCTTGGCCTCCGGATAAAGCCCCGCTTCCTCCCCTCTTTCTCCATTGACCCTGAGCCCTCTCTTTACTAAGAATATCATTCTGAGAGCTCAAGGCAGCCAGTTCAGGGCTCCCTGCTTATGTGCATGGCGCATAGCGAAGAAGGGTGTTCAGAGTTCAGAGCAAAGGATCAACGAGAAGCAAAGCACATTCACAGTCAGATAAGTGTGTCAATATCAACCATAGAAACAATGTGCCATTCAACAGGTCTGCACAATGAGGAGTTGGAGGATGAGGCTCTGGTGGATGTGGAGGAGGAGCCTTCTCTGCAGGATGAGACAGGGCCTGTAGCCTACCTGTGCAAGGCCTGCCGGGCCAAGATCACCACCTCGGCCATGCGCATCGCGGTCAATGGAAAACACGCCCATATCTGCGCCAATCCGCACGGGCTCGTTTTCGAGGTCGGATGCTTCTCCCGGGCTTCAGGGTGCTTCCTGGTGGGCTCCCCCACAGAGGAGTTCACCTGGTTTCCGGGGTATGCCTGGTGCATCGCCCTGTGCCTGCAATGCACCGCCCATCTGGGCTGGCACTACCGCTCAGCCAAGGCCGGCGAGTTCTACGGCCTCATCCTGCCCAACCTCATCGAGGACCAGCCCGACAGCGCCTGAGGCTCGAGCGGTTCAGAGGCGCTGTTTGCCCCCGCTACTCCGACTGCATCTTCCCGATGATAGAGCGCAGCTGCTGGGCCAGCTCATTGAGGCTGGACACGCTCTTGGCTGAGCGGTTCATAGCCTGGCTGGTCTCCCCGGCGATGCGGTTGACCTGCTCTGTAGAGCGGTTGATCTCCTCGCTGGCCGAGGATTGCTCCTCAGCCGCAGTAGCGATATTCTGGACCTTATCGGAAGTCTTGGCGGCGATATCCACCATTTCCCGGAGCTTCTGCCCCGCCTGCTGGGAAAGCTCCATATTTTCAGTGATCGACTGGTTCACTTCCTGGGTGCTGGAGACATTGGACTTGGTGCTGTCCTGAATATTCTGGATATAGCTTCCCACATCCCGGGTTGCGGACATGGTCTTCTCCGCCAGCTTGCGCACCTCATCGGCCACCACGGCAAACCCCCTTCCGGCCTCTCCGGCACGGGCCGCCTCGATGGCCGCGTTCAAGGCGAGCAGATTGGTCTGGTCCGCAATGTCGGTGATAGTGTTCATGATCTCGCCGATCCCCTCGGCGTGCTTGGCCATTTCGGACATATTCTGCTCCAGCCTGTTCGCCTTGTCCTGGACGGAGTGCAGCAGCTGCAGCGATTGCTCCACTGTTTGAGAGCATTCCCGGGCCTTTTGCTTATTTTCCTCGGCTGACTCCGCGGTGCTGGAGGCGTTCTTGGAAACCTCCAGGACGGTGGAGTTCATCTCATCCATGGCTGTTGCCGCCTCGGAGGCCATCTTCTTCTGCTCCTCCGCCCCCCTGGAGGACTGCTCGATCTGGCTGGAGAGATCCTCGGCCGAGGAGGCAAGCTGCTCGGACACGTCCTCCGCCTGCTGAGCCGCGGCCTGCAAACGCTCCATGAGCTCCTTGATGCGCTGCTCGTTGTTGATGAGATCGGTAATGTCCGTGGTCATATCCAGGTATCCCAGCTGATTGCCGCTATTGTCCTGGACCACGGCTCCGTAGGGCCTGATGAATCGCTTGCCCGACCTGTGGTCCAACTCGAAGTAGTTCTCCTTTTTGCAGCGGCCGTTTTTCTGCACCTGGTCCACCGGACAGTCCTGGGTATTGCATATAGGGGCCTGCATCGCCTCCTGGCATTTTTTCCCCCGCAGAGCGAGCTCGTCCTTGGCTCCGGCGTACTTGGCAGCCGCTTTGTTGGCCAGCTGAATCCGGTACTTGTCATCCACCATGAACAGGGTGTTGGGCACTGCGTTCAAGAGGGCCTGGGTCATGTTCAGGGTGTTGGAGATCTTGGCCATGAGGCTGTTGAACAGGGAGGCCAAACGGCCGATCTCGTCCCGCTGGCTGTCCTCGAGCCGATCCTCCATATCGGCCCGGTCGTCGAGAATGTCCTGCATCTTGTCTTGCATTCCCTGAATGGGACGCAGCACGAACCGGAACAGGATGCCGGTGTTCGTCAGGCCCAGCAGGAGCAGCAGGAGCATGGTTCCGGCCACGCTCCAGAACACGGTGCGCATCATGGAGAGCTGACCGCTGATATCCAGGCCGGCCAGCAGAACGCCCACCTGCCGGTCCCGGTAATCGGTGATGGGAAAGCTGACCACTCCGAAGCTCTCGAAGTAGCTGAAGCGATGCCCCTTGCGGCCGGAGTCGATGAGCCCCGGGTCCACATGCTTGGCCAGCCCCGGCGTTTCAAAGGGCCGGATCTCCACATAGTCTTTTTCCAAAACCTGATACTTGGAAGCATCCTGAAGGCGGGTGGTGATATCCAGATATTCGGCATTCATATACAGGGCCACGTCGCTGTGCTCGTCCCGGCTGATGCTCTCCAGAATGGGATTGAAGTCCAGCAGAGCCTCCACTGAGCCGAGCTGATCCCCGTCACTGCTTTTTACCGGCGCCAAACCGCGGATAACGAATCCGCCCCGGCCGAGCTCTATACCTTTTACCGCTTGCCCTTTGCTGTTCACATCGAGCACGGTCTGCCGAAATGAGGAGATATCATCGGAGACATCAACCCAGCGGCCGTTTTGCTTGGTCTGCTTCTCCCGCCAGAGCCGAACCAGGCTCCGGCCGTTCGGCAGATGGAAATGGAGCTTCAGGGGCTGGCCGATGAAGTCTTCGAATCCGGCGGCATGCGGCTCGAGCTTTTGGCGCAGCATTTGCCTCGCCTGCTGCGCTTTCTGGCTCCGGGGATCGCTTATGTCGCCGGAATGGGCCATCTGAAAAGCCTTTCTCACCTCAGGCAGCTTGGAGAACATGGAGGCCCGCTCCAGGGCCTGGGAGGAGGTGAGGGCAATGTCGTTTCTGATCCGCTCCGCCTTGGTGTGCAGCATTTGCTCCACCGAGGTGGTGTTCAGCTTGCGGACTTCGTGATTGACCCACAGGAGGCTCAACCCCCCTAGAACGACCACGATAATCGCCATAGGCAACAGGAGCTTCATTCGAACAGACACTGCACGTACCTCCGAGTCAGGTTGCAGACCAGTTTTCCATTTGGGCGAGATACCTCTCCACCGCTTCCGGCACCAGCCAGGCCAGACCGCGTCCCTGGGACCAACGTTTGCGGATCAGAGTGCTGCTGACATCCAGTCGCGGCATTGCGATATGCACGATCGCCCGGTTATTGCTGTCAGGAAGGAGCCATCGCCTGGGCCGGGACTCCACTTCCTTGGCTTCTGTCAGATACTTGACAAAAAAGCTCTGCAGCTTGTCCTCGAAGCCCTCCTCCCGGGGTGCAACCACGATGCTGGTCAGCCCCAGCAGACGGCGCCACTGAAACCACTCCGGCAGAAAGAGGAACTCATCCCCTCCCAGAATAAAGTAGAGCTCGGCCTCCGGATATCTGCGGCCATACTCCTGCATGGTGTGCACGGTATATGAGGGTCCGCTGCGCTCGGCTTCCATCTGGTTCACCGCAAAGCGGTCCCGGCCGGCCAGAGCCTGCTCCAGAAGGCGCACCCGGGTCTCAAAAGGCAGCAGCCAGCCCTTTTGCTTGTGCGGCGGTATAAAGGCCGGCAGAAAATCGACCCGGTCCAGCTCCGCCTGCTCCAGGGCTTCCATAGCCAAGCGCAGATGCACGATGTGTACCGGATTAAAGCTGCCGCCCAGAATCCCGAGCTTCATAGCATAGAACCCAGCCGAGGCTCGCCTCGCAGTTTAGCCTTCCCGGATCTGTCCTTCGCCGAATAGGACGAACTTGGTGCTGGTCAGCTCCTCGATGCCCATGGGGCCGTAGGCGTGGAGCTTGGAGGTGCTGATCCCGATCTCCGCGCCCAGCCCGAGCTGGCCGCCGTCGTTGAACCTGGTGGAGGCGTTGATCAGCACCAGCGAGGAGTCCACCTCCCGCAGAAAACGCATAGCTGCAGCGTGGTCCCGGGTGAGTATGGCTTCGGTATGATTGGACCCATGCTCCGCGATATGCTCCTGGGCCTGTTGCTGATTGTCCACCACCCGCACGGCGAGAATCAGATCCAGAAACTCGCAGCCGAAATCCTCTTCGCTTGCCGCTTCGGCCCGATCGCCCAGCAGGCTCAGCGCGCGGTCATCGGCCTTGAATCGAACCCCCTCGCTCCCTAAGCGCCGAGCCAGCCTGGGAAGCAAGGCGTTCGCTTCCGAGACGTGCACCAGCAAGCACTCCAGGGCGTTGCACACACCCGGCTTTTGCACCTTGGCGTTGTGGATGATCTCTTCGGCCTGCTCCAGGTCCGCCCCCTGGTCCACATAGATGTGACAGACCCCTTTGTAATGCTTGAGCACCGGCATCTTGGCTTCCTGAACCACGGCCCGGATGAGGCCTTCTCCCCCCCGGGGAATAACCACGTCGATATACTCCTCCAGCTGGAGCATGCAGCGGACCGCTTCCCGGTCCGTGGTCGGTATGAGCTGCACCGCTTCTCCGGGAAGACCGGCTTCCTCAAGAGCCTGGGAAAAGAGATCCGCCAGAATGCGGTTGGAGTTAAAGGCCTCGGAGCCTCCGCGCAGAACGAGGCCGTTGCCGGCCATAAGACACAGGATCCCGGCATCGATGGTCACATTGGGGCGGGATTCGTATATCATAGCCACCACCCCGAGAGGAAGGCGCATCTTGCCCACCAGAATCCCGTTGGGACGCTTCCACATGGACTCGATTCTGCCCACCGGATCCTGCATCTCGGCCACTTCCCGGCATGCCCCGGCCATGGCGGCCACGACCTTGTCGTCCAAGCGCAGCCGGTCCAGCTTGGCCCGGTCCATGCCCTCGGAGTGGGCCTTTTCTACATCCTTTCGGTTTTCCTGGAAAATCTCTTCTGTGTTCTTCTCCAGAAGCTCGGCCAAGCGCCTTAAGGCCTCGCTTTTGGCCGTGCCTGTGGCCTTGGCCACCTTCCGGGACGCCTGCTTGCTCCTCTTGGCCATATCCCGTACCTGTTGCTCCAAGCCCTGCATATTGCCTCCTTCGGATATCGGTCTCAAATCTTTATAACAAAAAGGCGGCTTGAGCCTCGCCGCTGTATGGAAATGTGGATCTGGAGAGCACTGCAGCGACAGATTGTGACCCCAAAGCTTTGCTTCCCGGATCGCCAGGCGCCTGCCTGACTCTTTACAAGGCCTTGGTCATGCCCGAGCTGTCGCTGTAGTGCTAGGCCTCAAAAAGAAAGCACCTCGCCCTGTGCAGGAAGGAAAACGCGGCGCCGGCCGGAAGAAGGAGCGCGCTTCTCCAAAAGGGCGCTCGCCTTGCTCCGCTGATCCCGCTGCAAGTGCACCAGGGCCAGAAACTCCGCTCGGGAGGACTCCATGAGCCCGAGGCACTCCATGACGCTGCAATGCCCGGCCATTTCCCCCTCGGCAAGATAGGCCTCATGGATCAGGAGATCGCTTTGCTCGGCCAGAGCGGCGCAAGGGGGCGTAGGCCGGCCATCGCCGCTGTAATATACTGACCGAGCGCCGCATTGTAAACGAAGGGCCAGGTTCTGGCACGGATGGTCCGACTCCTCCACTCGCCAGGAGCCCTGGAGATACTCCCCGGAGCTTCCCGGCTCCAGCTCCACGAAGTCCAGCCTGAAATGCATCCTGTCCGGCAAGCCCGGGTAGGCCAGCCCCATGGCCTGCTTGATTCGGCTTTGCGCCCCGGGAGGCCCCAGAACCAGCAGCGGTTTGCTCCGGCCGGACTCCCAGAAGCGAAGGAGAATGAGCGGAAGTCCCAGGAAATGATCGCCGTGGAAATGCGAAATCCAGACCCCGTCCAGCTCATCCGGATCCGTAACCTCCTGGAAGAAAGGCCAGGGAACGCTGAAGCCGGCGTCCAAAAGCAGGGTCATGCCTGTCCGCTCGCGTTCCCGGAGCAGAACCGAGGTATTGCAGAGCCCCTCGTCACAGGCCTCGCCAACGCCTAAAAAGACCGCCTCCATACCTTCCTCCTCTGCACCCATCCTTCTTCGCCGGAAGCAACGCCGCAGCAAGAGCCTCACCTCGCCAGCCGCGGATAGGTTGTGCGTTTTTCACGTTCTTGGAAACTCCTGCTTTCAGCAACGCAGGAGCATATACGTGCAACCGCGTCCTTTAGAAACAAGCCATCCGGGGCCTCTTCAATCCAAAACCTCATGAAATCAGTACGGCGAATGCCGTACTGATTTGCTTTGACCTTTTGGCCCATTATGTATACAACATCCTTGCCGCAGCGATATAAGACCATCTACAGCGAAGGATATACAGGAGTCAATCTATGCAGGACCCGCAGCAGAAACCGGACCTCAAGCACCGGGTGCAGGAAGAGATCAACCAGGAAATCAACCCGCTGGTAGAAAAAATCCAAAGGCACCTCAAAAAGATCGCCCTGGTTATCGGAGGCATCATTCTCATCTCCGCCTCGGTGACCGGTTATCGCTACTACAAGCAACAGGCCCTTTCCCAGGCCAAGGAACAGTTCAGCCAGATTCTAGTGCAAAAGCAAGGAGCTGAAAAGATCGCCGCCCTGGAAGAGCTGGCGAAGCAGGCCCCCGGCAGCATGCAGCGCGGGGTGCGGCTGGAGCTGGCCAGGAGCTGTATGGAGCTGGAGCGCTTCACCGAAGCGGCCGCCCATTGGAAGGAGGTGGCTGCGAGCGCTCCCCAGGGGAGCAATATGGCCGTTATAGCCACCCTGGGACAGGCCAAGGCCCTCCGGCTCAACGGACAGGCCGGGCAGAGCCTCGAGCTCCTGCAGGGGCTTGCAGACAAGATCTCAGACACCTACAAGCGCAGCGTAAACCTGGAGCTCGCCGTGACCGCCGAAGAGGCTAAGGAATGGTCCACTGCCCTTGAGGCCTACCAGAGGCTTCAATCGCAAACCGATCTGGCCGACCGGCGCGACGATTACTTTGCGTACAAGATATCGCAGCTCGAGGAGAAAGTTGCCACCAACACGGCTCGCAATGAGCAAACCAGCCGATAAGGGAAGCCACATATGACCCATCCCCTGCTCTCATCCCCTGCCGGCTCCAAGCACCTTCTTCTGGGCAACGAAGCGATCGTGCGGGGAGCTCTGGAAGCCGGCGTAGGATTTGTGAGCTGCTATCCAGGCACGCCCTCATCCGAGGTCCCGGACACCTTCTACCGGCTTTCCCGGGAAGGGGAGTTCTCATTCGAGTACTCGGTCAACGAGAAGGTGGCCCTGGAGGTAGGCGGAGGGGCCTCCCTGGGCGGGGTGCCCACCCTGGTTACCATGAAGCACGTGGGCCTCAACGTGGCTGCGGACCCGCTCCTGAGCCTGGCCTATGTGGGGACTCCGGGCGGACTGGTCATTTTGAACGCCGACGATCCGGGCGCCCACTCCAGCCAGAACGAGCAGGACAACCGCTACTACTTCCGGCTGGCCGGGGTGCCCAGCTTTGAGCCGGCTACGGCCCAGGAAGCCAAGGACATGATGCGCGACGCTCTGCTGGCCTCAGCCAAATGGGAGCATCCGGTCATCCTGCGCACCACCACCCGGGTCAATCACCTGCGCGGCATAGTCACCTTCGGCCAGATGGCCCGAGCCAAAAACCGGGGCGAGTTCAGCAAGGATCCCTCCCGCTTCGTTCTCCTCCCTGCGGTGGCCCGCAAGCGGCATCCTGCCCTGCTGCAAAAGATGGAGGAGATCGTCCGCGAGGTGGAGTCTTCTCCCTGGAACCGCGTCACCGGCCAGGGCGAGCTGGGAATTATCGCTTCCGGCATATCCCGGGCCTACCTCCAGGACGCGCTTGAGGACCACGGCCTGCGGAACAGGTTTCGCATCTTCGAGCTCGGCCTTTCCTATCCCCTTCCGGAAAGAGCCCTCAGCGAGTTTTTGAGCGCCGTAAGCCGGGTCCTCATTGTGGAGGAGCTGGAGCCGGTTTTGGAAAGCGAGATCCGGGCCCTATGCCAGAAAAACGGATTGTCCACCCAGGTTTGGGGCAAGGAGGAAAACCTGACCCGCATCGGGGAGTACTCCACCCGGGATGTCGCCAAGTCCCTTTTCCGCTTCTCCGAAGGTCAGGCTCCAAAGGAGCGGCTTTGTCCGGCAGAGCCGGAGCTTCCGGGACGGCCTCCCAACCTGTGCGCCGGATGCGCCCACCGGGCGGTCTACTACGCGGTCCGAAAGACCTTCGGCGAGGAAGCCATCTACTCCATGGACATCGGCTGCTATACCCTGGGCTTTCTCCCGCCGCACCGGGCCGCTGATTTCCTGTTCTGCATGGGCTCCTCCATTTCCGGCGGCACCGGAGCCTCCAGGGCCACAGGAAGGCCGGTGGTAGCCTATATCGGCGACTCCACCTTCTTTCATTCCGGGCTCACCGGCCTGGTCAACGCAGTGCACAACGAGCACGATCTCCTGCTGATCATCCTGGACAACCAGACCACGGCCATGACCGGGCATCAGCCCCATCCCGGCGTGGAGCAGACCGCCTTCGGAGCCAACCGCTCCCGGGTGGATATCGAACAGATCGTGCGGGGCTGCGGGGTGGAGCAGGTGCGCAAGGTAAAGCCCCTGCAGGTCAAAAAGACCCTGGAGACGCTGCAGGAGCTCAAGGATCTGACCGGAGTCCGGGTCCTGATAGCCGAAGAGCCCTGCGTTCTCTTTGCCCGCCGAACTCTGGGCACCGAGCGCAAGACCGTTGCCCGGGTGGAAGAGCAATCCCGGGATGCCTTCCGCTGCCTGGAGGAGCTCGCCTGTCCCGCCTTCTACCTGCAGGAGGGAGAGATGCGCATCGACGATGCCCAATGCGCGGGCTGCATGGTCTGCGTCCAGATCTCCGAGGCCATCAAACCCAGGAAAAGGAGCGCTCAATGAGCCGGATGCGTCTGTTTCTGGCCGGCGTGGGAGGGCAAGGCACACTCACGGCAACCAACCTCTTGGGCCTCATGGCCTTGAACAAGGGGCTGCCCGTCTGCTCCGGCGAGATACACGGCATGGCCCAGCGCGGCGGGATAGTGGAGTCCACGGTACTCCTCGGAGGGTACCTGAGCCCCAAGATCGGGCCCGGAGAGGCCGATGTGCTGCTCGGATTCGAGCCCCTGGAGACCCTGCGGGCCCTGCCCTATCTCAAGCCGGGGGGGCTGGTGGTCAGCAACACGGAGCCCACCATGCCGGTAGGGGTCAGCCTGGGCCAGGAAAGCTACCCTTCGCAGGAGACGATTCAAGAGCGCACCCTGGCCTGCGCCGGAGCCAGCCACTTTCTGCCCTGCAAAAGCCTGGGACGGAGGGCCGGAACGGCACAGAGCGCGAACATGGTCCTTTTGGGTGGCTTCTGCGCCCTGCCGGCAGCGCCCTTTACCTGGCAGGAGCTCCAGGAGGCTATTGCCGCGCATCTCCCGGCCAAAATCCAGGCCATCAACTTCGAGGCCAGTCGATTGGGAAGGGAGGCTGTTTCCCAGGAACCGGCAGTATAAACATTCCCGCCCTGATACAGGAGGAACTTTAGAGTTCAAAGCTCAGTTCACGGTTCAAAGTTAAGACAAAGAAAGCAAAAAGAATAAGTCAAAAGCATTCACAGTCAAATCAACTCGTCAATATCAGCAATCAAAGCAATATGTTACTCAAAAAGTTTCGACTTTAGAGAGGAGGAAGATGGCATGCCAATCTATGAGTTTTACTGCGTTGATTGCCACACCATCTTCAATTTCTTCTCCCAGCGGATCAACACCACCAAACGTCCCGATTGCCCGCTCTGCGGCAGGCCGGAGCTCGAGCGCAGGGTCTCCCTTTTCGCCATCTCCAAGGGTCGCAAGGAATCCGAGGATGAGCCCGAAGACCTGCCGGATATCGAGGAGTCCAAAATGGAGCAGGCCATGCAGATGCTGTCCAAGGAGGCGGACAAGCTGGACGAGGAGGACCCGCGGCAGGCTGCCAAGCTGATGCGCCGACTCTTCGACTCCACCGGGCTGCAGATGGGCTCGGGCATGGAAGAGGCGATCCGCAGGCTGGAGGCCGGAGAAGATCCGGACCAGGTGGAAGAGGAGCTGGGTGACGCCATCGAGCAGGAGGACATTTTCCAGGCCGCCAAAAAGGGCAACCCGCGCCGTCTGCTCCGGCCTTACAAGGACGAGACCATCTACGACATGTAATCAGGCTCCCTGCTTGTCGGAGCCGGCAAGCAGGGAGCCTGGTTGCTTCAGATCTGCTCCTCGGCCGGAAGGGCAAATGTCCTCTGGCCCAGCTCGTTATCCAGCATGAACATGCCGCCGGGAGCCTCTGCGGTGAGCTTGAGCTTGCCCACCACCTTGCCCACGTTGTCCTCTTCCTCGACCTGCTCGCTGACGAACCATTGCAGGAAATTGTTGGAGGCGTGATCCCGCTCCTCAATGGCCAGATTGACCAGATCATTGATCCTTCGGGTCACGTACTGCTCGTGCTCCAGGGCGGCCTGAAAGGCCTCCAGAACTGAACCCCATTCCTGCGGCGGCTCCTGGATGGCCTGCAGTACCACTTTTCCGCCTCTCTCGCTGACGAAGTTGAAGAACTTCATGGCGTGGAAGACCTCTTCCTGGGCCTGGGCCTTCATCCAGGCGGCAAAGCCGGGCAGCTCCCTGGCCTCGAAAAAGGAGACCATGGCCAGGTAGAGGTAGGAGGAATAGAGCTCGGCGTTGATCTGATCGTTGAGGGCCTGTTCCATGTTTTGGCTGATCATATCTCCCTCCTTATCGTTTAATCTCAAAGGCTTTGCTGAATTATTGCTGAACAAAGCGCTTATCTTCCGCCTCGGCGTAAAACGTTCGCGCATGCTGATCTAGTCGGGCAGTCAACAGCCCGGCTGCAGTTTAAAGAACCCTGTGCCCGGTTCACAATTTGGGTTGAAGTTTCAGGAGAAGCTTAGCAAAAGTAAAAGGCCAAGGAAATCCCATGAGCTCAGAGCAATACCCCCTTGAGAACATACTGCCGCCCTGGGCGGAGGAGCTTTTGCACACCCAGCAGACGCTCGTGCTCGCCACCTGCAAGGACAACGCCCCCTACTGCAGCCTGATGTGCTTTCTGCCGATCCCCGAGGAGCGAGCCCTCCTCTTGGTCACCGCCAGGGAATCGGCCAAGTACAGAAACATGCTGGCCAACAGCCAGGTCTCCCTGCTGCTGGCCGGCGAGATCGGCCTGGGCTCCGGTCGGCCCAGCGGCAAAGCGGTTACCTTCCTGGGGCGGGCAGCCGAGGTGGCCCAAGAAGAGCGCCGGCATCTGGCGTCCGCCTTTGCCGACAGGTTCCCCGGCCTGGCCTCCTTTGCACAGTCCCCGGGCTCCGCCCTCATCCGGATCCGGCTCACAGCGGCCATCGCTTCCGGGGACGTAGACCAAGCCAGGCATTATCGACTGTGACCTGGAGGCATCGGCTTGCCAAGTCAGATTTGCCTCCGGCAAATCTGACTTATGGGGTTAATTTAAAAGAATTC
>CAZQPF010000091.1:0-11977 GCA_964595165.1 uncultured Desulfohalobiaceae bacterium | reverse complement strand
ACCGCAGCAGAGAAGTTAAGAAAAGAAGGCTATGAAAGAGCCGAGCAAGAGTTCAGGCAAGAAAGGGTCAAGTTGATCAGTGAAAGCGAACAGAGAGGTGAGCAAAATATGCTCATCGAAGCCCTTCAGGAGAAGTTCGGCCCTGTTCATCCGGTGCTGGTCAACAAAGTGAGATCCATCCAGTCGACTGAAACCTTGAAAGGCCTTTTCCGACAAGTCTTCAAGCTGGACAGCTTGGAAGCGTTCACCAGGGAGGTGGATAAGGCCTTGAAGTAAGGCTTGCCGAGCGATCCATGACCTTCTGATCCTACCGATTCCCTTCGTGCGCTGATACTCAAACCCCACAGGCGGAACTTCTCTCCCTTGCCGGGTTTCTTTTTTTCCTCTCCCGCTAGCCTTTGATCTTGATGTAGCTGAGTCACTTTTTACCAATGGAAAATATGATTGGTGTTAGTTTATTGCTCATTTAGTACTTGAAAAAACGTTGAAGACAATTTATATTCAATACAAAGATGAGTTTCCTCCTCGTACGCACGATCTGGTTAAGATTGTTGATTCGCTAGGTTTGGATGTTGATGAACAGACGATTGAGTTTTTAGATGCAGTAAATACTTTCAATATATCTGCTAGATATCCTGACGAAAAGCTTAAGTTTTACAAACTTTGTACAAAAAGTTTTACCGAAGAACATTTTGAATATATCAAGGAGATTCACTATTGGTTACTCAAAAAAATATATCATTAGAGAAAGCAAGGCTTTTTGTGTCTTCCTTAAAGAAATCTGGTTTTGATGTAGCGGAAGCTTACTTATTTGGTTCTGTAGCTAATGGTTTGGATGATAAAGAGAGTGATATCGATGTTGCCGTAGTATCTAGCAATTTTGATGGGATATTATATCATGACATAGGAAAAATTAGTAAACATAGAAGAAATATAGATCTACGACTTGAAATCCATCCCTTTTCTTTGAGGGAAGTAGAACAAGATCCTTCTCATTTTTTTCAAAAAATAAAACGAGAAGGTCTTCGTATAGATGTTTAATAACACCTATATAACCCACGATTGTTTTGCTTCCTTTGGAATTGGAATCTCTCAACATTTCATTTTCGGTCAGATGACCGAATAGTTAACAAGAAAAACGATTGGGTCATGACATGCAGAAGGCACGATCAGTGGGTCAACAAGTCATCGAAGCCCTCACTGAGGAGCAGCTCACGCATCTGTTGAACGTGCTCCTGGATGAAGATCATGAGGTTCTTCGCCACAAACTGCCTCTGCTGAACCAGGAGACGGCCAGGACAGTGGAGCATGTCGTCACCCGGCATCGAGCGGGCTCAGCGGAAGATCAAACAGCATTCGTCCTGAGCAGAGACAAGCTGGAGGAGGTGTGGGAGGGTCTCTGGGAGAGATGGAACCGGACTGTAGCCCAACTCGGTGACGAGGAGGGCACGTACTCTGTGCAGGAGGTCCACTGGGAGCCGCCATATTTTGACGGCTTCTCCTTGTCCCGGAATCTTGAGGAGATCGCTGAGCAGATGCTTCCCTATCTGGAGCGGGCCTTTGAGTCGTTTCATGAACCGGAGCTCTTTTCGGGTGCCCTGATCGACATTGAAGAATCCATTGCCGAGTACCCCGCATGGATGGGAGTTGAATATGAGGAGCCGGTCACCCTTGGGCCTTGCACCACCCAGTGCCTGCTCCAATGGATATGGAAGGACTCTCGGTCTTCCAAGGACCAGGGCTGGAGTTTCCTCGATTCCCTGAATAGCCTCTGCAACACACTGGAGATCATAGAGTTGGAGGCCCCAGAGTGCGGTCGCTTCGTGTCGAGCCTCCCTGTGGAGTCGGCCAACAAAATCTATCAGCATTTCGAAACATTCTGGAAAAATACTGAAAGAGAGGATCTTGCCTCTCCCTGGCTTCACCTCAGGGACGCTCTGAACAGGAGGTTCAGCCCCGAGGCCTACCTTGCCACCTGCAAGGCTCACCTGGACTCCAACTGGCTCTATGGACTGGACCTCATCGAGGACAGCCTGTCGAAGCATGATTACGATTCAGCCGAAGCCTGGCTGAGCAAAACAAGCGCTTCGTACCTCCTGCTGCCGGTTGAGACCGGCTGGCTCCCGGAGCAATCCCTGTTTATCGATCATGAGCGATTTATCAGCCTGAAGGAGCACGAAGACATCGACAGGCTCCTCCAGGCCTGGATCACGGTGGAACGTCACCTTGAGAACAGACTCCGGTATGCCGCTGCAGAATTGCAGCGGGCTGCCTTCAAATATCGATTTCAGATCGACACGGTCCTGGACGCCTGTCAGGTCTCCACGGAGACCCCCGAGACCCGGGAAGCCCTGGAGCCGCTCCTACAGGCATGGAAGGATCACCTGGCCTTTCTGAGCGGATTCTCGCCAGACACAGAAGGAACGAAAGGTGATTGGTCCTGGCTTCACTGGCTGATCGAGGCCCGTCGAAATGGAGAGGGTCAGGAACATGTTTTCCAGAAAAAGATTCAGGACCGGCTTCAACAGCTCATGGGCAAGCCAGAACAGATCCACTCGGACTATGGCACCCTGAGCTGCCTGACGCTCGACCTGAACCACATTTCGGAACTTGGCCAGAGATGTCCAATGTTGATCCATGTCCTGGACATGGAAAATCCCGGCTACCACCTTGATGAGGAGCTGACCTCTGAGCGACGAGCCCTGCTCTCGCGCTTTGCCTCAGATGGTCTTGTACAGCTGACCATGAACGTATGGAAGAGTTGCCTTCACCTGCTGGTCCCAGACCCTTCAACCGCCAGAAAATCGAATTACATGCCTCACGCCAAATGGCTCAAGGCGCTTGAAGAGATCAATCCTTCAGCCTGCCAAACAGTGTTGCAGACCTGGCAACAGACCCACAGACGTCGCAGAAACCTGTGGCAGGCTCTTCGTGAGACAGGGCTCAACGCAGATACAGGGAAGCAATGAGAGGTTATGCCGACTTTCGATGAAACTGCGGCTTGTCAAAGGGGTCAAGGCCCCGGCGCTGCATTGCCTCAGGGGACAAGATTTGACTTACTTGATCAACTCGGCACTCAGATTCGGAACGAGTAGCTGAAGATTATGCGATAAGCCCATTATATGATTCCATGGTCACTGGGAGCATTGCATCATCAGTGAGTGCCGGGGCGTTCAATCAAAATACTGAAAAAGAGTTTCTTCGGTAAAATTCCCAGAGAATCAGCGCAGCCGAAGTCTGCGCTGACATCTGACCTCTGGTACTAAAATAAAGGAGATCAATTTACCATTATGAAGACTGCAATCATTACCGGCATAACCGGCCAGGACGGGGCCTATCTCGCTGAGTTCCTTTTGGACAAGGGCTACCAGGTTCACGGCATCAAACGGCGAGCCTCGTCCTTCAACTCCGTCCGTGTGGACCACCTCTACAAGGACCCCCACGAACAGGACATCAGTTTTTTCATGCACTACGGCGACCTAACCGATTCAACAAACCTGATTCGAATCATTCAGGAGGTTCAGCCGGATGAAATTTACAACCTGGCCGCCCAGAGCCATGTCAAAGTCTCCTTCGAAGCGCCTGAATATACGGCCAACTCCGATGCCCTGGGCACCTTGCGGCTTCTGGAGGCCATTCGGATCCTCGGTCTGGAGAACAAAACCAGGTTCTACCAGGCATCGACGAGCGAGATGTACGGCTTGGTCCAGGAAACCCCGCAAACCGAGTCCACTCCTTTCTACCCCAGAAGCCCATACGGAGCTGCCAAGATTTACGGGTACTGGATCACGGTCAATTACCGGGAAGCATACAACATGTTTGCTTGCAACGGCATTCTCTTCAACCACGAGTCCCCAATCCGCGGGGAGACCTTTGTGACTCGGAAGATTACCAGGGCTGTGGCCAGGTTCAAGCTCGGCCTGCAGGATATGCTCTATCTGGGCAATCTGGATGCCAAAAGGGATTGGGGATTTGCCGGTGATTCTGTTCAAGCCATGTGGCTCATGCTCCAGCAGGACGAGCCCGAGGACTTTGTCATCGCTACTGGGGAGAGTCACTCGGTGCGAGAGTTCGTGGAGAAGTCTTTTGCCGAGATCGGGGTGGATATCGTCTGGGAAGGCCAGGGCGTGGATGAGGTCGGAAAGGTCAAAGCTACCGGCAAGACCGTGGTCAGGATCGACCCCAGGTACTTCCGGCCCACTGAAGTGGACTTCCTCCAGGGTGATGCCTCAAAAGCGCGGCAGAAGCTTAGCTGGGAGCCCAAGGTCAGCTTTGACGAGCTCGTGTCCATGATGATCCGCGAGGACCTCAAAGAAGCCGAGCGGGACCACCTCTGCCAGCGAGTCGGGTTCAGGGTGTATAATCATCAGGAGTGATACCAATAAAACAAAGCAAATGAGCTCAACTCATGAATCGAATATTGCCAGACAGCAAAATTTTCGTCGCCGGCGGCACCGGCATGGTTGGCAGCGCCATCATCCGCAACCTTCAGTCCAAGGGCTACACCAACATCGTTTCCAACTATCACAGCAGAGAGCCTTCAGTTCAGGATGTCTCTTGGCAGCAGCTCGATGTGACTGATCAGCAGAATGTGACCGATTTTTTCACGGCCCACAAGCCCGAGGTGGTGTTCTTAGCCGCCGCCAAGGTCGGCGGCATTCTGGCCAACGACACCTACCGCGGGGACTTCATCTACCAGAACCTGATGATCCAGACGAATGTGCTCCACCAAGCCTCTCTGCATGGTGTCCAAAGACTTCTTTTTCTCGGCTCCTCCTGCATCTACCCCAAGCATGCGCCGCAGCCCATGAAGGAAGAGCACCTCATGACCGGCCCCCTGGAGCCCACCAACTCTCCCTATGCCGTTGCCAAAATCGCCGGGGTGGAGATGTGCGATGCCTACAACAGGCAGTATGGAACTTCCTATCTCCCGGTGATGCCCACCAACCTCTACGGCCCATATGACAACTTCGATCTGGAAACGTCCCATGTCCTCCCGGCCCTGATCCGCAAGCTTCATATAGGTCGATGCCTGGAGACAGGCAATTGGGAGGAATTGCGCAATGATCTCAATGTCCGGCCCATTGGGCCAGTTGATGGCTCCAAACCTGAACATGAGATTCTGGATGCCTTGGATGGGCATGGAATCTCGGTCCCTGAGAAGGCGGTTAACCCGACAACAAGTAATAGCTTACCGGCAACAGTGCACCTTTGGGGCACTGGCAACCCTAAGCGGGAATTTCTTCATGTTGACGACTTGGCCGAAGCCTGCCAATTCCTCCTCTTTCATACGAGTGAATCGCAATTGACCAATATCGGAGCAGGGCAAGACCTGAGCATCAAGGAGCTGGCTGATTTTGTTCGTGATATTGTCGGGTTTGAAGGAAGTGTTCTTTTTGACCCTGATAAGCCGGATGGAACTCCCAGAAAGCTTCTTGATGTTCGTCGTTTGAACGATCTGGGCTGGAAAGCCAAGGTCAGCCTGAAAGATGGGATACAATCAACGTTTCGATGGTATAGGAATTCAATTTGTTAAAAATTTTGCTTCCTCGACATTGAACGTGGAAATCGCCTTTTTTGACTTTAGCTCAGGTTTCTTGATGCTGGGCTCAATGCTGAGACTGACACGCAATGGAATTGACTGTTGGCTTGTGGACGATCATGCCAGCTCCACTCCCCTATCCGGCCGCACTCCGTCTGTTGCTTTGAAAGCGAGTTTTCTGTAGCTTCAGGAAATCTCAACATTGGCTCCTGGAAGCACTGTTGACTCGCGTCAATTAGCCTTATCAACTTTTCCAGCCCAATATTTCTGGTGCACCTTTTATGCGCAAAGGGATCATTCTTGCCGGAGGCTCGGGAACCAGGCTGTATCCACTGACCTACGGGGTGAGCAAGCAGCTCATGCCTGTCTATGACAAGCCTCTGATCTACTACCCCCTTTCGGTCCTCATGCTGGCCGGCATCAGGACGATACTGGTCATCGCCACTCCTGAGGACAAAGAGGCCTTCAAGAGGGTTTTAGGCGACGGCAGCCAGTGGGGGCTCGAATTCCACTATGCTGTCCAGCCAAAGCCGGAAGGGCTGGCCCAGGCCTTCATCATCGGAGAGGAGTTCATCGGCAAGGACCCTGTGACACTTATCCTGGGGGACAACATCTTCTACGCCCAGGGTTTGGCTCAAAAGCTGCAGGGTTGGTCTGAATGGAATTCAGGGGCTACTGTTTTCAGCTCTTACGTCAAGGATCCGGAAAGATACGGTGTGGTCGATTTCGACCATCTGGGCCGGGTGCTGAGCATTGAAGAAAAGCCTCAAAAGCCTCAATCCAACTATGCAGTAACCGGGCTCTACTTCTACGACAACGATGTGGTTGACATCGCTAAGCAAATCACACCCTCTGCCAGGGGGGAGCTGGAGATCACAGACGTGAACAACGCTTACATCCAGCGTGGTGACCTGACAGTCGAACTTCTTGGCCGGGGAACAGCCTGGCTGGACACCGGCACCCACCAGTCCTTGCTGGATGCGGCCAATTTCATCAAGGTGGTCGAAGAACGGCAGGGGCTGAAGATCTCCTGCCCAGAGGAAATCGCCTTTCGCATGGGCTATATCGATGCCGAGCAGCTTCAGCGCCTGGCGGAACCGTTGAAGAAAAACGGCTATGGGCAGTATTTGTTGAACATTGCGAGAGAAGGCAAAAGGTATTGATTCAGGACCCTTCCTTCCGGGATTGGCTGAGAATGCACTATGAAGGCTAAAGTAACAAAACAGAAGTTGAAAGGCTGAAAGCGAATGGCAATGTGTGTTAAAGTAAAACGTTAATTGTGAAGAGCAAAAGATGAAAGCAAGTTTGTACAACTCCAAGAGATAGAGAGCAGAGATGTCCGGAGATGATGTAATCACCAAAAAGTACTCAGCCTTGATTGCGTTCTGGAACGCCATCTTGCTTCAACTACAGGTTATCCAGGCCCTTTTTTTGCGGGAGACCAAGACCAGATTCGGGGATCGTCGTCTGGGCTACATCTGGGCTTTTCTCGAAGCCATCCTGCACACCCTGGTCTTTGTGGCCATCCGCAAAATCATCGGCATGTCCGCTCCGCCTGGCATACCCATGGCCCTGTATCTCTTGGTGGGCATCGTACCATTTTTCATGTTCCGCAACTCGGCAAATCAAATCATGAACAGCGTGCGCAGCAATCGGGCCTTGCTGGTCTTTCCCCAGATCACTATAATGGACTTTGTCTACTCCAGAGCGGTCTTGGAGTTCGTAACCATGAGTGTTGTCCTGTGGGCTCTCATCCTGGCCATGCACATGCTCGGGTACGAGGTCAGCCTGCAGAATGTGCTCCTGGTCCTGGTCACCTTCACCCTGTTCAGTCTGTTCGGCATTGGGTTCGGCCTGGTCCTGCTGGGGCTGAATTCGCATTTTCCAATTACCCAGGTTATATGGCAGCAGTGCGGGCGCATTTTGTACTTCACCTCTGGGGTGATCATCACGGCTGACCGGATTCCGGCTCAGTACTATGATGAGCTGGCCTGGAACCCCTTGTTTCAAATGGTGGAGTTCCTGCGCTCAGCCTTCTTTCCAACCTATGACTCCAGTCAGTACTTTAATGACTGGTTCTATGTGGCCTGCTGGATCCTTGGATTGTGGCTTGTTGGATTGGTTCTGCAAAAGAAGTGGATGTGGTGGATCTTGAGAAGTGAATAGAAAGTTGTAAATTGTGAAGCGTAAAGTGAAGTGTCACAAGAAATGCGAAAGTTAAGCGGGAAAAGAGCTATACATATCTCTCAGTAAAGCTTAAAACAATGTAAATCATTAACACAGCATAAAAATCTATGGCATCACAAGACAAAAGCTGGGACCAGGAAGAGTTGGTCGACTATGTCGAAAGGTTGGTGGAGCTGCAGAACGAGATGGCTGAGCTCCGCAAGGAAGCCAAAGGCAGTGGGCTGCAAACGCCGGCTCTGAACTGGCTGGTCACCCAAAGAGCCAACAATCCTGGCGACGGAGGGGCAAAGGCAGTCAATGAGCTCATCAGCTATGCTGCTGCCCTGGGAATGCCTCTGGAAGGTCTGTCTCCGCCAGAAGAGCAGATTGAGGAGCCGCAGGAAGGAGTAAAGGGAAACAACGGATTAGAGAGAGTGACCGGCAGCGACCATGATGCATCTGATCCTTTGGCCACTGGTGCAGGGGCGACAATCCCCTTTCCAGTACGATTGGCCGGTGAATGCCTTGCTGGACTGGGGCTGGCCTCAGGTCTCATCTGGCTGCTGCATTGAGCAACGGATCATGGGAAAAAATAAGAAGCTCGATATTCGGATTTCGAGCTTCACCTCATATGGAATGGCTCACATATTTCTCGTATTCTTTTCAAATAAAGCCCCAATAAGTCAGCGTGGCCGGAGGCAAAGCTGACTTTCGACTCACGATCAGGCAGAAAAATAAAGCATGCTGGAAATCAACAACGTCACAAAGAGCTTCTACACTAAGCGCCGCGGCTGGACCTCGGTGCTCAAAGGGATTGATGTCCAGGTCCCCAGGGATAAAAGCCTTGGCATTCTTGGCCGGAACGGGGCCGGAAAGTCCACGCTCATCAATCTCATCTCCGGGATGGATGTCCCGGACAATGGAGAAATCAAAACCAACGGCCTGCGGCTGTCCTGGCCCCTGGGCGGAACAACAGGGATTCACGGCAGCCTGACTGCACGGGAGAATCTCAAGTTCGTGTGCCGCATCTACGGCCAGGTCCTCAAGGAGAAGCTGGCCTTTGTGGAGGAGTTTGCCGAGCTCGGGCCCTACATCGACATGCCGGTCAAGACCTACTCATCAGGCATGAAGAGCCGCCTCGGCTTTGCCATCAGCATGGCCCTGGAGTTTGACACCTATCTCGTGGACGAAGGCTTCAGCGCTGGAGACTATCGCTTCAACAAGAAGACCGAAGAGGTCTTCCAGATGCGCAAGAGTCAGGCCAACATGATTGTGGTCTCCCACAACCCGGCCATTATGAAAAAGTATTGTGATTTTGCGGGAGTTTTGCACAATGGCAGGCTCATCCTGTATGACGATGTCAATCAGGCCTTGAGGGTCTACTATCAACTGTAAGCTTGCTATTGAAGAAAATTCGGACCCACCCATGTCCAGCAGCTCTTTTTCCAAGATCCGGAAGCAACATTTCTCAACCTGCCCCGTAGAACTTTAGAGTTCACAGTTCAAGGTTCTGGTCGAGTGCAGAAATAATGGGACATTATGCTGCCAGTTGTGTTATGTTGCGAGAATTGAGCACAGGAGCTTCTGCTACCCCGCCCAGTTGAACACCCAGAGGGTGCCCGGTTCAGCCGGAGGCTGCGCTGACAAAGGGTCTCTCAGACAAGACAGGTGGGCATTTTCTGGTCCAGGCCGGCCCTCTTGCTATCCCGATCCTCATTGCGCTACAAAGAATGGAGATTCGACGCTACGCAATGCATCTGGAGCGAGGAGATCTGGGGTTTCATGAACTACTCTGCTGAGGGCTCGACTGCCCTTGATATGCCCGGCACCATCTTGTTGTATCGGTTCTATCCCACCCTCTGGCTTGTGGTTGCTTTCCTCTTTTTGGCCGGTTGCGCTTCCCTGCAGCAACCCGGTACCTCAACAAAAGCTCAAAGGACCGACCCTGCCCAGCAGGGACTGGAGCAGCTGCAATCCGGCAACCCTCGCCTCGCGGCCAAGGCCTTCAGCCTGGCCCTGCAAAGGGATCCCGGGAACGCAACCCTGCATTACAATCGGGGCCTCAGCCTGGCCAGGCTAAAAGAGCACCAGCGGGCCATCCAGGACTACAGCAAAGCTATCGAGCTCAAGCCGGGACTGGGCCAAGCCCTGGTCAACCGGGGCAAAATCTATCTGGAGCTGGGAAAGGCGGACCAGGCGATAGCCGACTTGAAGCGGGCCAGCAAAATCCGGCCCCAAAGCGCAGTAGCCCTGTACAACCTGGGCCTGGCCTATACCCGCAAGGAGATGTATCCCGAGGCAATAGATGCCTACTCCCAGGCCCTGGAGATCCGGCCCCAGCTGGCCCGGGCCTATAACAACAGGGGCGCGGTCCGGCTCAAAACCGGCTCGCCGGCCAAGGCTGCGGACGACTTCTCCCAGGCCATCGCCCTTAACGGCAGCCGGTCGGACTACTACTTCAACCGGGCGGTGGCCAGGCAGGAGCAAGAGTTCTTCGCGGATGCCGTCTCGGACTACACCAAGGCCCTGGAGTTGGATCCCTCCTTCGCCCCGGCCTACAACAACCGCGGCCTGCTCCGCCTGAATCTGGGAAAGACCTACGCCGCCTGCAGCGATCTCAAGCAGGCCTGCGAGCTCGGGCTGTGCGACAAGTACAAGCAGCTTCTGCGGCACGGGGTCTGCTCGGAGTAAGCCATGCACTTTAGAGTTCAAAGTTCCCAGTTCACGGTTCACAGTTAGAAGAAGCTGACAGCTCATAGCTGATGGCAAGAAAAGATGCAGAGCGCATGGCGAAGAAAAAAATCAGAGAGATAAGCCAAAAGCATTCACAGTCAAATCAGCTTGTCAATATAAGCTGCATAAACAATATGTTATTCAAAAGCTCTTGACTGTCGAGCCATGAAGAAGCTTGCTGACTCCCTTCTCCCGGTGACCCCTTCCTGGAGGTACCTGGTAGGCAGAAACCTGCTGCTCATCGGCCTGTGCATCTATTTGCTTCTCCAAGGCTTCCTGCCCTGGCTGGAGTACAGGCTGGAGCCGTCAACGTCGATAGCCAGGGACATGTCGACTATGCGCAGAACCCTGGAGACCTCCCAGGCTGACCCCGACAAACCGGGTCCCGCACTTGATACGGATATCATTGTCCAGCGCAACATCTTCGGAGGCGATCCCAGGGAGCCGGAAGGCGGGGACAAGGAGGAAGAGGATATCTCCCTGGAAAAGATCCCCTTGGCCCAGAACCTGCAGCATCTCCAGCTCATCGGTACCATCGTGGGCTCGGATAGGACCAACTGGGCCATTATCGAGAACAAGAAGAAGCGCCGCCAGGAGCTGTACACTGAGGGGGAGAAGCTCAACTCGGCCCGCATCAAGAAGATCCTGCGCAATAACGTGGTGGTCAACGACGGCAAACGGGACGAGGTTATGTCCATCGACTACAAGATCCGGGACATGCTGGACTCCCAGAGCTCAGGGGCGGCCGGCCCTGAAGAACAGGCAGCCGAGCCCCAGGCCGTGACCCTGGACAAAGGCTATGTGCAGGAATCCCTGGCCAATGTGCAGAACATCTTCCAGCAGGCCCGAATCATGCCCTATATGCAGGAAGGCAAGCCCATCGGATTCCAGGTGAGCAACATTCAGGGCGGGAGCTTTTTCGACGAGCTCCAGCTGCAGAACGGGGACGTTATTTTGAGCGCCGGCGGAAGACAGATCTCCAGCCCCCAGGATATCATGGGCCTGGCCAGCCGGCTGCAGCAGGACCGAATCGAGATGACCATCCGGCGGGACGGGGAGGAGATGAGCCTGGAGTATGAGCTGAGATAGATCCGAGTTCACAGTTCACGGTTCAAGGTTCAAAGTTGAAGAGAGAGGCAGAGTGGAAGAAGTTCAACTACCATGAATGATCCATACCTAGAAATGGTAAAGACCATCATCCTGGAAGCCTTGGAAGGCTATCCGGTGCGGGTGTATCTTTTCGGCTCCCGGGCGCTTGGCGTGACGCGTTCGGCATCCGACTGCGATATTGCTATCGAGTCCACCGGATCCGGGTTGCCGGTCGGGCTGCTGAGCCGGGTACGGGAACGGCTGGAGGAGAGCCATATACCCTACGAGGTGGACCTCGTGGATCTTGATGAGGCGCCTGAAGATTTTGCCCGCCGGGTGCGAGAGGAAGGAACGCTGTGGAGCGATACCTAATGTTTTGGCATATCTCAAACGTCGCAATAAAGAACCCTCCCCTGACCCCTCCCTCCCGCCTGGAAGACAGGCGGC